>JABWCH010000543.1 GCA_013359215.1 Candidatus Brocadiia bacterium
TTCTAGGTACTTTAAAAACTTTTATATTCTGCGTAACTTCTATTTATTTCTTTTAGAATAGCAAAAAAAAATTTTTTGGCAATAAAAATTTTTTCTTTTGAAGGAATATAAAAAATTCGTTTTTCCGCGAAGTTCTAGTCTTTTTGTACCAGGCTGTAAATTGTTGGGATTACAACTAAAGTAAGTATTGTAGAACTGCTTAGTCCTGAAATCACTGTGATAGCCATAGGAATCCGCATTTCAGAGGCATCTCCTAAGCCCACTACCATAGGCAAAAGCCCAAGAACGGTTGTTGCTGTTGTCATCAGAATCGGACGCAGACGTGCATGGCTGGCTTTGAGAATGGCCTCTTTTTTGTTTATGCCTCGGTTTCTAAGCTGGTTGATATAGTCCACTAAAACGATCGCGTTGTTCACAACAATGCCTGCCAGAACAATCATTCCTAAAAAGACCATGATGTTTAGCGGAATTTTAAAAAAGTCAAGAGTGAGAACCACGCCAATAAAGGCTAAGGGGACTGTAAACATGATAATCATAGGTTGAAGCAAAGATTCGAATTGCGATGCCATAACAATATAGACAAGAAACATGGCAAGAAAAAGGGCTAGTTGCAAACTCGATAGAGAAGTTTGCATTTCTTTGTTCTGGCCTGATAGCGTGAAAGAAAAATCCTGAGGCATATCCATGCTTTCGAGCGTATGATAGATGTCATTATTGGCACTTTGCAGATCTTTTCCAGATATGTTGGCTGTAATGATAGCTGTTCTATGCTGATTGATTCTGCGGATTTCGCTTGGGCCTTCATTGAGAACAATATCTGCAACAGAAGAAAGAGATATGGGCTTGCTTCCTCCAGGGTTTACAACAAGTCGTTTTAAGTGCTGGATGCTTTCTCTGTCTTCTGGTGTGAGGCGGATGAGGATATCCACTCTACGATCTTTTTCTTTAAATCGGGTGGCCACATCTCCTTTTACTTTGCTACGCACAAGATTCGCCACATCCATGAGGTTAAGTTTATAGTGAGCCATAAGGCTTCTATTGTAGATAATTTGAATTTCAGGATTTCCTCTGCCTATATTGGATTTTACATCATAGATTCCAGGGATAAGCGCAATCTTTTCCTGAGCCTTGCGTGCGATTTCATGAAGCTTTTGAAGATTGTAGCCATGAATTTCAACTTCAATGGGTGTCTTAAAGCTAAAGAGAACAGGACGAGATACTTTCCATTCCATGCCTGGATAGCCTTGCAATTCCTGGCGGATCGAATGAATAAGCTTCTCTTCTTCTTCGATCCTATTTTTTTCTTGGGGAAGTGTTATGGTGATGCGTGCGGTATGCTCTCCCTGCTCTTCTTTGTTGCTGGAAAGCTTGTCGCTTCCTACTACAGTTGATATTTTAGCTATTTTTTTCTGGGTTAATAAAAATTCTTCTATTTTTTTTAGCTTTTGATCGCTTTTCTCTACTGTCGTTCCTATAGGATATGTGATTTCCAGATGGAATTCGCCCTGGTGGATTTCAGGGATCAACTCTTTGCCCAACCTTGGTGTTACTTCCAGGATACAATAGCCTAAAAGGAAGGCTATGCCAACAAGCAGCAAAGCCCAATGGGATAGCGAAAGGAGTAAAAGCCGATAGATAATGAAATCTAAAGTTTTATAAAATATTTCAAACACATAAAAAACAAAAGCCAAAGGAAGGGCGAGGATAGATTTTAAAATTAGAAAAATTCCTTTGCACCATAAGAATAATAAAATAAAAACGCAATGTAAGACATGAAAAATCAAATCAAAGCAAGATTCCAAGGTGGCTCTGACAATGCTTAAAATCAAAAATACAGGCGATAAGAGAATATAGAATATTCTTTTGCTCCAGCTTAATTTCAAGAAGCTTTGTTTAGCCTCGATCATGCCTTTCAAAAACAAAGAAACAGGAACAACAGAGAGAAAAGAAGGCCAGATTTTTTCTGGGAAAGAAAAAGACATAAAACAGGTTGATTCTGACAGCTTCAA
>JABWCH010000162.1 GCA_013359215.1 Candidatus Brocadiia bacterium
CTTAATCAATTAAAACTGAGATGTCTAATACAAGTTAGAAGGAGCTACGCTGCTGGCCGACTAACATAGAAATCAACTAAAGAAAAGATTAAAAGCCCAAGGCGATAGCCTTGTCTCTTAAAGCGACTTGTTATGCCTGCCAGGCTAGCTTACTAGCCCATGCAGTATAACACCTCGCTAAATTGCCAGGCGTTAGCCTGGTCAGTTTCAGCTAGCTGTTAGAAGGATAAAAGATATAGCACTAAAACACGAATAAAAAAAATTTCAAAATTTTAAAAAGTAAATTCTGTTTGTTTTTCACACCCTTTTAAAATTGCGACTACGTTTTCTAACCACATAAGCTGCTGAACAGGTCGTCTATCTTTATGCTTTTTGTTTGTATCTTTAAGAACAGAAAACGCTTTACCTTTCGCTGTAGGCTTCCAGCATTTTTTATCTTTAGCATCACGAAAAGACTCTTGAAGTTTAGCCTCTTCTAATTGCTTATTAACTTTTTGAGATGATATTTCAAGTATTTTGCCTATATCTGTAGGTGAAAGATGTAATTCTTGTGGCACAGAGGTAAGTTGTTTTTGTCCTAAAATTTCAAGAGGATCATAACCAGTAAGTTTTTTGACTAATGTACTCGCAGTAAGAATTGCTTGATTTCCTTTTAAGCCAGATATTTCAGCCATACGTTTACAAGCATCAAATTGATCTGCAATTTCTATCAATCCATACTTTAATCTCTCCATCTCTGAAAATGCTCTGATAATTTGGATTGATCTCTCTATAGCAATATCCGTATGTAATACGGTAGAGAGCATGTTCGCACCTTCTCTAGTGAAAGCATAAGGATTGGTTCTGCTCATATTCGAAATTGCGGTCGCAAATTGCGACCGCAAAATTGTGACTTCTTCATCTGATAATTGAAAGCAAAAATCTATTGGAAATCTTTTGGGTTACGTTTTACTGCTTCATTGATACGTTTGACTTGTGTTCCATAAATTATGGCCAAATCTTTATCAACCATAAATGGCGGACGATTAGGAATGTTTATAATGTACGATTGAACTTCTTTAATGCTTAGTTTTGTAGCCATTTTATACTCCTCTCTAAGTATCCTCTCATTTTTTAATAAGGCAGGCGGTGAGAGTTCCCGCTTTTCAGGCGTACGTCCCTAGCCTTTAAAATACAACTCTATAGATATATAGAGTTATTTTGTAATATATTTTTGAGAATTTTTATCTGAATAGTAATCTTGAGCAATATGTTTTTGAGAATTTTGGTTTGAAAGTTTTTTGTAAACACCGTAGCCAACAAATCCAAGAGCCACTGCAGCCCCTAGCCCTACCGCAGTTCCAGCAATATACATAGCTGCGAGAGGTACGCACTTGAATGAAATAGCTGCAAGACTCCCTCCAATTGCTACTGCAATTTCTCCTTTATTGTCCATACATTTTCCCTCCAGACATCAATGCGTTATAGCACTCATTTTAATTGAGCGTTCTAACATAGTATTAGACTGCAACAGAAAATAACAACTTAGTACAGTAACAGCCCTAATTTATTAGGGCTGCAAATTCTCGTTAATTTATCAGTAAATAGGTTACAGCGGTGTCTGTCCATTTTTTCTTTTTTCCTAGGATTCACACTTCAATGGAATAAAGATCTGTATGGAAGTAATAAGAAATATTTAAACACTACTCCATCAGGCAAAGCCATTAAGAAAGAATGTTTAGAAATATATGATAGAACGGATTCTAGAAAATGCTTCAAGCCGATTACTCAAATAATCGGAGAACTCAATATCCATCTCAAGTCATGGGCAAACTATTTTAAATTTGGCTATCCAAGAAAAGCATTTAGAGAAATAAATTCATATGTGAGACTAAGATTGACCAAATTTTTGCAACGAAGAAGCCAAAGACCCATGAGACCACCTAAAGGCATAACTTATTATGAGCATCTAAAGAAACTAGGCTTAGTATACCTATAATATAAGCTTTGTTTGTTAGATGACAACAAATATCGGTTTGCTTTATCCTCTGTATTATGTACTTAGAGAAACCGCAAAACGTAATAGTTAGAAAGGTGTAACAAGTATCATAATTTAGAGCTTAGGCATCAGATACCAAATTGTCAAAGAGCAATTGTGAAAACCTAAGATGAAGTTTTCAAAGAAAGCCGAATGCGGGAAATCCGCACGTTCGGTTTGGCGAGGAGGGAGACGGTAGCTTTTAGCTACCTCTCCTTTACTCTACTGTTAAAAAGTTTAGGACATAAACTTTTGAACATTTGCCTAGGAGTATAATTCTTTATTTTTTGTTTTCAACAAAATTTACAACTAGCAAGTTGGGTGGAAAATATATTCGTGTCCATAGAAGTCTATTTCGATTTTGTCGCCTTCATGGATTTTGCCTTGTAAAATTTCCATAGCAAGGCCATTTTTGATGCGTCTTTCTATGACCCGTTTCAGAGGGCGTGCGCCAAAAACAGGATCAAATCCTTCTTCGGCAAGGGCATCGTAGGCATCTTTTGTAAGAACAATTTCTATTTTTTTATCTTGCAAAAGCTTATGGATTTCTTTAAGCTGAATCTCCACGATTTTCTTGATATTCTCTTTTCCTAGATGTTCAAAAACAATGATTTCATCTAAACGATTGATAAATTCAGGGCGGAAGTGCTTGAAAAGCTCTGGCTCAATTTTTTTCCTAATTTCCTGAGATGGCAAACCTGAGTATTCCCGAATGATATGGCTCGCTATATTGGATGTCATAATGACAACCGTATTTTTGAAATCTACGGTTTTGCCGTGGCTATCTGTGAGCCTTCCTTCATCCAAAAGCTGTAGAAATACATTGAATACATCAGGATGGGCTTTTTCTATTTCATCGAAAAGAACAACGCTATATGGTCTTCTCCTGACTGCTTCGCTTAGTTGACCGCCTTCTTCAAAACCAATGTATCCTGGAGGCGCGCCTAGCAATCTGCTCACTGTGTGCTTTTCCATGTATTCGGACATATCCAGGCGTACCATAGCACTTTCTGTGTCGAAAAGAAATTCCGCCAATGCTCTTGCAAGCTCTGTCTTTCCAACACCAGTGGGCCCAAGGAACAAAAAAGATCCAATAGGTTGGTTTGGGTTGGCAAGGCCAGCGCGGCCTCTTCTTACAGCATCCGAAACAATCTTGAGAGCTTCATTTTGCCCTATGACTCTTTGTTCCAGACGGCTTTCCATCTTTATCAAACGCTCTCTTTCGCCTTCTAGCATTTTGGCTACAGGAATGCCTGTCCATTTGGATACGATTTTAGCAATATCTTCCTCTGTGACCTCTTCTTTTAACATTTGCTGCTTTTCCTGCATTGCTTTTAATAGCGCACTTTCTACAGCAATGGCTCTTTTAATATCAGGGATATACTGGTGCTTAATTTTTGCTGCCTTTTCCAGATCTCCCACGCGAATAGCCATAGCTTCTTCCTGACCAAGTTGCTCTAGCTTTTCTTTGTATTCACGGATGCTCTGGATTTTTTTCTTTTCCTCTTGCCACTGAGCTTTCAATATGCTTGATTTTTCTCTAAGATCGGCCAATTCTTTTTGCAATTTTTCGAGTCTTTCTTTAGAGCTTTCGTCTTTTTCTTTTACCAATGCCTGGCGTTCTATTTCCAACTGCAAAATACGCCTTTCTATCACATCGATTTCCACTGGCAAGCTATCAATTTCCAGCCTTAAGCGGCTTGCAGCTTCATCTACAAGATCAATGGCTTTATCAGGCAAAAATCTTTCGCTGATATAGCGGTGGGAAAGAGTAGCAGCCGCAACCAGAGCACTGTCTTTGATTCTAACGCCATGGTGAACTTCGTAGCGTTCTTTTAAACCTCTTAGAATAGCAATGCTGGCTTCTAAAGATGGCTCTGCTGTATATACTGGCTGGAATCTACGCTCCAGGGCAGCGTCTTTTTCTACATATTTACGATACTCATCTAAAGTAGTTGCACCAATGCAGTGCAGTTCTCCTCTTGCCAAAGCTGGTTTTAGCATATTAGCAGCGTCTTGCGCTCCCTCGGCCTTCCCTGCGCCCACGACAGTATGAAGCTCATCTATAAAAAGAATGATGTTCCCTTGGGCACGGTCTATTTCTTTCAAGACAGCCTTGAGCCTGTCTTCAAATTCGCCACGATATTTTGAACCCGCAATCAATGCACCCATGTCTAAAGCCAAAACTCTTTTGTTTTTGAGTCCTTCAGGCACATCGCCTTCCACGATTCTTTTAGCAAGCCCTTCTACAATCGCAGTTTTCCCAACCCCTGGCTCTCCGATTAGAACAGGGTTGTTTTTAGTGCGTCTGGAAAGCACTTGCATGATTCTTCGGATTTCATCATCGCGTCCAATCACTGGATCAAGCTTACCCTTGCGTGCCATTTCCGTAAGGTCACGAGTATATCTCTCTAGTGCCTGGTATTTTTCTTCAGGATTGGGGTCTGTTACCCGCTGGTTGCCTCTTACTTCGGTTAAGGCGCGATAGATACCGTCTCTCGTAATCCCTTGACTTACAAGTATAGAAGCAATGGTTTTATCTTCTAAAATAGCCAAAAGGATATGCTCGCTGCTCACATATTCATCTTTGAGATTTTGGGCTTCGATCAAAGCCTGGTCTAGCACTTTCTTGAAACGCTGAGACATATAAACAGAATTTCCGCCTGACACTACAGGAAACTTTTGGATAGCATCCTGAAGCTTGGCTTTAAGCCCTTCCAAAACCACCCCTAACCGTGTTAAAATGGCTGGCACAATTCCCTGGTTATCTGCCAAAAGTACCCAAAATAAATGTTCTGGCTCTAGCTGAGGATGAGATTTTGTCTGCGCAAATTGCTGAGCATTTTCTAATGCTTCTTGTGCTTTTATGGTAAATTTATTCATATTCATTTTTCCACTCCTTAATAAAGGTCTTAAGCTTACTTTGAGCAATTTCTTTGCCAAAAGAAAAAAAAATGCAATTATCTAGCCCATGGATAAAGTTGCATGAAGATAAAAAAAAATTTCAAGAAATGCTTGGAAAATAACAAGAAAATTTGTTTATAATGTATTGGAATAAATATTGATTCCTTGCATATTCCCAATCAAGATGTGTAATTTTTTTAAGGCATAGGTAATGCCCGTCTTTTAGTGTATTCATTCCTAAATAAAGGAGAATCAATGAGCAGCTATCAATCTCCAGGTGTTTATATAAAAGAAGTTTCTGGTGGTAGCAAGCCTATTTCCAGTGCAAGCACTTCTACTGGTGCATTCATTGGTATAGCAGAAAAAGGAGCGACCAACAAAGCAACCTTTATTGCTAACTGGACGCAATTCAGAAGAGAATTTGGTTATTTTATTCCTCATGGAAGACTTGCTTATTCTGTATATTCCTTCTTTCAAGAAGGCGGAACAAGCTGCTATGTAGTTCGTGTTGCATCAGAAAAAAGCCGTAAGGCTTCTGTTGTTGTTAAGGCTAGTGGAAAAGAGAAAGCAGAAGGCGAAATATTCAAAGCATTCGCAAGCTCAGAAGGAACATGGGGCAATCGTCTTTCTATTATCATAGAAGACCCCATAGACAAACCTGCTGAAACCCATTTTAACATGATTGTCAGGTATAAAGAAGCTCCTGATTTCCGTTCTGAATATAGAGATGTAGATGAAATTACAGAAAAATATGCTGATTTTTCTTTTAGCATTGCTAAAGATGAAAAAGGCAATCCTAAAAAAGATGAAAAAGGCAATTTGATATATTTGCAACTTCCCCAAATCAATGGAACAGGAGAAGGCGCAGGTTCTTCTTTTATCCGCATTGAAGTTGTAGATCCAGAAAAAAGACCTGCCAACGGCGAATATCCTCTCATAAATGGCGATGATGGCGGTTTGGATGATGCAGACTATATCCGAGGTCTTGCTGCTTTAGATACAGTCGATGATATCCTCCTGGTTGCCATTCCTGACAAGGCAGGCGACAGGGAAGTCATTCTCAACGCTCTTGCCTATTGCCAAAAACGAGAAGACTGTTTCTTCATTGCAGATCCCCCTTATGGCTTGAATCCTTCCCAGGTTGTCAATTTTAAAAAGGGAAAAGATATTTATGAGGGACCAGATCTAAGCTCTTCTTATGGTGGTCTTTATTATCCCTGGGTTTATATCAGCGATCCTTTGACTGGCAAAAATAAACTTATGCCTCCTTCTGGACTCGTTGCTGGTGTCTATGCTTACACAGACACGCAAAGAGGGGTACATAAAGCTCCAGCAGGGACAGGTGTAGGGCGGATAAAAACCATTACAGGAATGGAATACGCAACCACAAAAAGCGAACATGATTTGATGCATCCTGCAAAAATCAATGTAATACGATCCATACCTGATGCAGGAGACTGTATATGGGGAGCATCTACTTTGACTTCTGATCCAGAATGGAAGTACATAAATATCCGAAGGCTTTTCATGATGATTAAGGTTTCTATTTATAGAGCAACCCAGTGGGTAGTTTTTGAGCCTAATGATCAGATCCTTTGGGGAAAAGTCAATCGAAACATTACTGCTTTTCTTACAGGAGTATGGCGAAGCGGTGCTTTGGTTGGTGCTGCTCCAGAACAAGCCTTCTTTGTTAAAGTAGATGGCGAAAACAATCCTCAAGATGCTATAGACAGAGGTGAGTTGCATATTGATATTGGCATAGCTCCTGTCAAACCAGCAGAATTCGTAATCTTTACCATTCGTCAGAAAGCTCCATTGGAATAGGCTTTTAATCAACTTATCTATAGCTTAAAGAGGAGAACATAATATGTCAAGAACGGGCCAAATCGGAAAAGACCCTTATCGCAATTTTAGGTTCCGCGTCGAAATCGATGGCATAGGCGTTGCAGCTTTCACAGATGTGACAATTCCTGATAATACTACAACTGCTGTCGAATATCGCGAAGGAACAGATGCCAATGTTTTAAGAAAGCTTTCAGGCTTAAATAAAAGCTCTACCTTAACCTTAAAAAAAGGTCTTACAGACAGCATGGATATTTACAACTGGAGAAAAGCTGTTGTGGATAAAGGGGCTGATGCCAACCGCAAAAATATTTCCATCATTCTCATCGATGAAGAGGGAAATGATAAAGTGCGCTGGGACATCATCAATGCCTGGCCGATCAAATATGAAGACGGCGCATTGAACTCCAAAGGGGAAGATGTTGTTGTCGAAAGTTTGGAAATTGTACACGAAGGCATCTCACGCACCAAATAAAGGATAAGGAATGGAAGCTTTTGTAACAGAATACGATTTTGTGTTGCCATTAGGGTATATTGATGAATCTGGGACGCTGCATAAAGAAGGGACAATGCGCCTGGCAACGGCTGCGGATGAGGTTCTACCTATGAAAGATCCCAGAGTCCAGCAAAATCCTGCTTATCTGACAATCATCATTTTGGCAAGAGTCGTAGTTCGTCTGGGAAATTTAAAGATGGTAACCACCAAGGTAATTGAAAGTCTTTTTACGAAGGATTTCAACTATCTTCAAGAGATGTACAATAAAATCAACCAGATAGAAAAAAAAGAAGAATCGTCTGAATAATTTTCGACAGGCTTTTGCAGCCTTTGTTTCTATCCTGATACAAAGTCTGCAAAATTCGCACAAGGCTAAAAAATGGATTTGGTTCAAACAGAATTTGATTTTGTATTGCCTATAGGCTATGTTGATGCGTCTGGGAATCTTCATCAAAAAGGGAAGATGAGGTTGGCTACTGCTGCGGATGAAATTTATCCTGCAAGGGATTCCAAAGTACAAAGCAATTCATCCTATCTTCCTGTTGTTCTTTTATCTCGTGTTATTACGAGTCTGGGAAGCATTACAAAGATTACTCCAGAAATCATTGAAAGGCTTTTTCTCAAAGACTATACATTTTTGCAAGATATGTATAACCGTATCAACCAGAACCATAGCAATTGCATCCAGGCACAATGCCCCAAATGCGAGTTAAAATTTGAAGTAGAGGCGCAAAGCCTGGGGGGATAGCTGGCTACCCCCTCGACCGCCTTTACGAGGAGGTAGCCTTTTTAGCCTATCATTTCCATTGGGATCATTCTACCATTTTAAATATGGAACATCATGAAAGACAGAAATGGTGTGCTGAAATCAGCAAGATCAACGAAAAGCTGAATGAAGACAAAGAAAATGCAGGAACAAAAACCAAAAGCCTTTTAGAGATGGTTTAGAATTTTAAAAGATCGTGGAGATTCTTTATGCTAAATTTTGCCGGGATTATGGCACAAAAAGCCGCTGGCCTAAGAATAGACCCTTTTTGCAACTATAATTTTCTCGTAGAAATAGACGGAATTGTAAGTGGAGCATTCTCTGAAGTTTCGGGTTTAACCATTGAAACAGAAGTAGAGGAAAGACGAGAAGGTGGGGTAAACGATTATATCCACCTTTTGCCTAAAGGGACAAAGTATGGGAATCTGATTTTATCTAAAGGGCTGAGCGATCTGGATCTCTTCTGGAGCTGGTATCGAGACGTAGTCAACGGAACTGTTTCTCGTAAAGATGGGATGATTATGCTATTTGACAGTGCTATGGATCTGGCTATGTGGTGGTATTTTTACCAGGCATATCCCATAAAATGGGAAGGCCCTACGCTCCATGCCTATTCTGACCCTGTAATAGCCGTGGAAAAGATCACCCTGGCCCATCATGGGCTTAGCAAACCAAAAGCGAGCCAGGCATGGTCTGCTTCTCGTATTGTACTCAAGGGACTTGGCGTATTGAATGCTGTCGGTAAGGCGGAAAGTGCTATTGGCGATAAAGTTGTACAGACAAGAGAGCAATATGTCGATAAATATGTGGATGTAGCCCAAAAAGAAATCAGCGACCTGGGAGATAAGGCCAAGGGAGCAATAGACGATCTAGGCAATAAACCACCTACCATAACAACACACCCTGAAAACCAAAATAAAAAAGAAGGCGAAAGTGTTACATTCCGTGTTGTTGCAACGGGTACAGGGCCATTCACATACCAATGGAAAAAAGGTGGATCAGATATAACCAGTGCTAATTCAAGCACGTATACACTCTCGTCTATAAAAAAAGACGATGAAGGAAGCTATCTGTGTGTTGTATCGAACAAATATGGATCTTCAACATCCTCTGCTGCCGCTTTGGTGGTCGCCCTGGTAGACAGAATTCCTTCCATAACCAAGCATCCCGAAAGCCAGGATAAATCCTTTGGAGATAAAGTAACCTTCGAAGTAGAGGCAAATGGAACAGCCCCTTTGAGCTACCAATGGCAAAAAGACTGGGCAGATCTATCGGTCACTGCCACAGAAAAATCCTATACTATCGACTCTGTAAAAAAAGAAGATGAAGGCAATTACCGATGCGTTGTTTCCAATAAACTGGGCAAAGTCAATTCCAATAATGCAACACTAACTATAGGCGAAAAACCAACCATACAGACACAACCACAAAACCAGACAAAGGTGGCCACAGAGGCAGTAACATTCTCCGTTGAAGCAACAGGTGTCCGCCCTCTAAGCTATCAATGGCAGCGAAACGAAAAAGATCTATCAGGGGCTACCCTGGCTTCCTATACCATTGCACGTGTTGCCTCTGGTGATGCAGGAAACTATCGATGTATTGTAAAAAATCGCTTTGGGCAGGCAATTTCCAATACTGCCATACTAACAGTAACAAGCCAGCCCTAGCATGATGTACCATTTCAGGAAAGGAATTCATCTTGCAAAAAGAGATGCGCTATATTTGCGCGAATTGTGGATACATTTATGATCCAGAAAAAGGAGATGCAGAACAAGGCATCCCTCCTGGTGTTGACTTTGAGGACTTACATAGCGAATGGAAATGCCCTGTATGCTATGTTTCCAAAGAACAATTCGATCCACTAGACTAAAATCATTATGGCAAAAATAATATTTTATATAATTTAAAGAGGAAAAATGGCTGCAAAAGATATAAAAATGCTTCTCCTGGATTCTGATGGGGTTCTTACCGATGGCTCTATCTGGGTAGGAGAAAATGGAGAGCTGGCACAAAAATACTACGTTCGAGATGGTCTTGCGATCCAAATGTTGCAAAAAAGTTCCATTAAGATAGGGGTAATTACAGGCAGGATTTCTAAAAGCCTGCCCAAACGGCTTGAAGATCTTAAAGTCACGCTTTTGTACCAGGGTGCAAAAGACAAAATCAAAGTATACGAAGAAATCCTCCAGCAAGAAGGCTTAACTGACCAGGAAGTAGCCTACATGGGCGATGACTGGCCTGATTTTGATCTTCTGAAAAGAGTTGGTTTCTCTGCTGCGCCTTGTGATGCTATACCTGAAGTCCTAAAAATCGTAAACTTTGTTTCTCCCTTTCCAGGAGGCAGAGGGGCAATACGCTCTCTTGCCGAAGTTATATTGAAAGCGCAGGGGAAATGGGCTTATGGTGAGCAATCATAAATTAGGCTTCTGGTTATGGCATTAATAAAAGCAGGCTTTACATTTTTTTAATGTTTCGATATCGTTCTTCGATAATCGATGTATTTTTTTATTCTTTTTAAGTAGGAGAGGATGCTATGAAAAAATGGATGTTCTTTTCTATTCTTATCGTATTGGTGATGGCAATGGTTCTACCTCTACAAGCACAGGAAGATGAAGAAAAAGAAGAAGCTGTGCAGGAAGAAACAGTAGTAGATGAGAAACTTTCTGAAGAAGAAGTAAAGGAAGCCAGAGAAGAGATTGGCAAAAATGAAAAGCTTACAGGGGAAAAGCTGAGATCTGTCTTTATGGCTACGATTAAAGAGAAAAAGCTGGTTTTTATCCGCCTGACTCCCGCTCAATTTGCTACAACTAAGATAAGAGGGAAAGTTCGCAATAGAGGCTTGATCAGAGTTCCCTTAAGACTAAGGCAAATCAATCTTCTTAAAGACATTCTACACAAAGAAAAACCTGATGCCAGAGTCCCCAAGATTATCCGCATTCCTACAAAAATTCAAGACCAGAAAAAAGGAATCAAGTCTTTTTACGTAGTTCGTCCTTTGAGCGTTCTTCTGCGGGCAAAAACAGACGAAATCATTGATGAAATGCCCCAGATCGTCAAAGAATAAACATAGGATTTAGATGACAGCATGATCCCTGGTTGTTCTCGATCAGGGATAATCATGCTACTCAAAAAAAATTTATTTGGGGAAAATTTTTATAAAAATTTCCCCCAAAACTTCTACGCAAGCTACGGTGCATTGCCCCGACTATTTTTTACGAAGATAGAGAAATAGCCCCGCTAAACCCAATAAAAGGAATGTTCCAGGTTCTGGGACTCCTGGAAGAAAAACAATGTTTATGTTAATTTTTAGCATAACCTATTGGAAAATAAATATATAAAAGTTTTTAAAGGGGGTTTGGGGGAAAATTTTTGTATTCCTATTATTTAATTCTTATCGCTTATCTTAGTCTCTCATTTCCCATCGCGTACAGCAAACACTCTGCCACAGACTCTGTGGCTACGGTTGTAGCGGCTCTCTTTGCCGCTATAGAAATCGAATACGCAGGAAAGCGGGGGGGTTGGGAAATTTCCCGCCCATACCCACCAACCAGTGGTTTTGAAAAGCAAAGAGAGGTTACGTCTGCCTTCACCGCTTTTATAAATCGCGCGTAATTCTTTTTTCGTGGGCATACGCCACCCTTTGCCATAACGGAATGTGCTGATACTGCCTACCCACGATACGGCTTCATCCCAATTCATATCTTCATCTGGCCCTACTAGCCACTCCAGCCTGGTTTTTGCATCTTGGATTATTTCCGTCCCCTTAAGTGAATATCTTGGGATTTTGATGCCTTCTGATGCCTTTCCTTCTGGTAACCATGTTTCTTCACGTTCTTGTTCTTCTTCCCACTTCTTTTTTTTCTCGTTCTGAATGGCAATTTTCTCTTTTTCCGCCTTTTCCTCGGATTTTTTTGGTTCAGGCTGTTTTATTTTTTTTTCTTCCTCACGTTGATTTTGTTTACTCTCTCTCCTTTTCCATTCTTCCTCAAATTTTTTGGTATCAGGCAATTGGACGACCATTTTTTTTTCTTTTTCGGCTTCTCTATGGATTTTTTCTTTTTTTTGTTTTTCTATCTCTATTTCCTGGCGGACGATCTCCACTTTGTTTTTGTCTATAGAGAAATGCTTAAAGCTTGTAGCAACGGGTCTGGACTTAGTTTTCTCCGATGCCAGGACTTTGGATGCTATCAATTCTTTCATCCATTCCTCTGCTCTCTGAGGCCGAGATTTCCGATCTTTATCGAACATTTTTTGCAAAACCGTCCAGGTCGATTCAGAGAGACCTTCTATCTTTAGGGGATCAATCTCGCATATTAACTTCATATAATGCTCGAAAGATGTCCCCTGGAATGGATGGTATCCAGCTAACATTTCATAAACAATAACCCCCAATGCCCAATTATCCGTGGCTGCCAAAGATGGCTGTCCCAGGTATTGCTCAGGTGACATGTAAGGGAGCGTGCCACTTATATCTATTACATTTTTACCCTGGTA
>JABWCH010000544.1 GCA_013359215.1 Candidatus Brocadiia bacterium
AGAAAACCACGTCCTCTGGACGTGGTCAGAGACAATTGGCTCTGCCTCTGATTCTATTTAAAGAAAGCCTGCTCTATGTTAAACTCCAATTGAGTTGTCCCCACAACAACAAAAGGAGTAAATATTATGAGCAGGTTCAAGATGTTATCACATGTAGTTTGGCATTGTCAATATCATATAATCTGGACACCAAAATATCGATTCCGAGTGATGGAAGGTCCAGTGGCTCAAGAGGTGTACAATTGCATCCGACTTTTTGCAGGACAATTAGAATGTGAAATACAAGAACTCAACATTCAGAAAGATCATGTACATCTTTTGGTAATGGTTCCACCCAAGGTTTCTATCTCACAGTTCATGGGAACAGTAAAAGGGAGGACAGCGATACGAATTTTCAAACAATTCCCTTTTCTCAAAAAGAAACCCTATTGGGGCAATCATTTTTGGGCCGAAGGCTACTGTGTGGATACAGTAGGCTTTAATGAAGAAATGATCCGTAAATACATTAAATATCAAGAAGACAAAGAGAATGTCCCTTTGGGACAACTCCCGCTGACCTCTTCTAGAGGTCAGCGTTTCAGCCCCCTTCCAGGGGGCAAAGCAAAGCCCCGTCCTCTGGACGGGGATCTTTACTTTCTATCTTGAAAACAATTACATCTGTTGAACCTGTTGCCTGTCATAATGCAATTAAATAAACCAATAATCTAAGTTATTTTGAAACGTATTATAAAGATTTATTAACTGATGGATTGATATATATAATTCGGATATGAATTTAACACTATCAAATTGAAGTATGATAATATGGCAGAGGCAAATCCCGAAATAATAAAAAAACAATTCATAATTGTTAAAAGCTTGGTAATAAATGAAAAAAAGCAAGTATTATTTGTACGAAGAAATAAAGCAGAGTTAAAGCAGGCACACAATAAATGGGAATTTCCAGGAGGAAAGATAGATTTTGGAGAAACGCCTGAACAAACCGCTGTCAGAGAGGCTAAAGAAGAGTCTGGTTACGATATTGAAATTGTATCATTGTTACCAAAATTGCTATCTTCAAAATGGGTGACTCCAGAAAGAGAGTCTCAACAGATATTGATTTGTTACATCTGTAAATTGTTAGGTGGGAAAAGCAATCTTAATGATCACGGCGTAAGTGAAATAAAATGGTTTAATTTAAGCGAAGCTCCAAAAGATGAAGACTGCCTTCCAGGTACCGTTGATTTCTTAAATATTTATATCAATTCACTGAAAAAATAGCGCACTTTTTGGAGGAAAATTTTGCGGTTTGTTGGAAATTTTGCCTAGAAAAAAATTTTATTTCCCAGGCAAAATATACTTTAGGAGTGCCTAAATATTTTCAATAAAACGCTTAAACAGAACCCTAGAATAAGACAAGAAGTTAAAGGAATGATTATTTTGACAGACTTGTTTACCTGGATGCAAAAATCCCCTGGTAGCTTTCCAAAAGGAATATTAACACCTAGATATGGCAAGATCCCAAACAAAAGAAACAGTATTCCGATAATCATTAAAATTTTTGGTGGCATTTTATATCTCCTGTTGTGTAATAAATTCACCTAACGTCATAAATGATATTTTTTTAGGAGGATTTTGAACCTCCGATAAAATTTTTTTTGCTAACTGCTTTTTTAGTTTTAGAGTAGGCGTAATGAAGATAACATGATTTACTCCAACTTCAGTATCTTTTTGATAGTTGGTGACGGCATGAGGAATCGAAAGTTCGCTCATCTCCAATTCGATACCAATTAATTGATTATCTTTTTCAAATACCACATCAATTTGTTTTCCCTGCAAATTATATTCTATCAATGGATTATATTTTTTAATGCGAAGATAATGTGCAATCTGACTTACAAATTTTTTATGATATTCTCCGCCTTTTCCAAACATCTTAGGTTTTTGGTAGCCTATTGCTTCCCAGGCTTTATCAATTAAAATCAATATCGTAGTTTTTCCTCCTCTGCCAGATGAAATTTTTATAGAAAGTGATAGAACATATCCTAGCTTAATCAACTCTTGTTTTAGCTTATTCCCTTTACTCGTGTTAAATTTACATCTTTGATAGATTTCTACTACTCCAACAAGTTCCATTGCTTGGGCGATAGCATTAAGAAGTATCAAATGATCCGAAGTAAGAAGTGAAGAAAATGAGTTTGATTGTTTGGGTATTTCCTGTACCTCTTTTGAAAGAAATTGTTCCTGAAAACCTTTTGTTTCTGGCTGAGGTTCAAATTTAGTTTCTGCTGGTTTTGCCTTGGTTTTGTCAGGTTCTTTATTTTGACAATGTTAAATTCGGATCCTTGTTTTACAAGGCTTTGATCGAATTTTAGGTATTTATTTTGTTCAGACTCAAAGGACCCCTTTGATCCGATAGT
>JABWCH010000163.1 GCA_013359215.1 Candidatus Brocadiia bacterium
TTAGCACCCAGGCTAAGATAATCTAAAATTTCTTCTAAAGAATTGCCTCGTCCGCTTGTCACTCCTAACATCATGGAAAGCAAATATCTCTTTCCTTGATTTTCTCGGACTATAGCACCAAACTCATTGAAATTATAAGCATTGCGAAATCCCATAGAATGGACATTGTAGAGTGGCTCTATTTCTTTCATCTTCTCTACAAGATCGTGCATTTTTTTTTCATTGCGGATTGCTTCCAGGTCTTGGTCTTGGAGAGTATGGATAAAATTGCACCAGCCTGTTTCTATGGCTTTTTCTAAAAACAACAAAGCTTCATGCCGCTTTCCCTGCCTTGCGTAACTACAAGCCAGGTTATACAGCAATGAAGGAGATTTAGGATGAGAGACGATTAACTTTTCCAGAATACTTTGGGCTTTTTCCCATTCTCTATCAGTTAAAAGCTTTAGAACTTTTTGATAAAGGGCTTTTTCCATAGTACTCCAAGGTGTGTCTGCCACACCTAAAAAAGGAGGACTCATATAGCCATTGCTTTGAAGTCTGTGGTATCTGTTGTCTTTCTGCACTACCATCTGGTAAAGATAGGTTAAGCCCGTGAGCGAAGCATAGGGAATGAGCGTTTTATCTTGAATGGGTGGCCTGACATCTTCTTGTATATCGATCTCTGTGGGAAAATCGCTTGAATAGATCAAATAGTCTATTTGTCCTGCTAAAGCTCTTCTTTCTAATGCTTCCAATGCAGGCAGCAAAATTTCCTCTTTAAATGCCCCGACACTGGTTCGCTCATGGCTTTTTAAGCCGCGAAAATAGATGACATTCCCATAAGGAATTTGCCTTAATGCAATAAATTTATTAGCAATGGCAAGGGAAGCCCAGCTATCTTCATTTACCAAAAGCGCGACATTCTCAGGCCCGCCACCCGCAAAAACAAAATCAGGGGCAAAGAGCGCGACAATGAAAAAAAAAAGAATAAAATAAAATTTTTTCAAAAATTTTTATCCTTAGCATAAGAAGCCTGTGCAGGCTAAGCAGTGCTATGTTAATAGCATCTGCTTGAGTCTGCGGAAGTAAATGGGGAAGTTATTTAATTCTCGTTTTTCTTAGTTATCCATAAAGGCATAAATCTTATCTGAAACCTGGATCAATACATCGTCTACCAAAAGAGGAGAAGCAAAAATATCCTGATAGATATCGTGCGTCCAGATAATTTTTCCTGATGATGCCATGAAAGCATATAAAATGGCCTTTTTGGATTTTTCATCGTCTTTGTCTTTTTGCCCCTTCTGGCAACCTATATAAAGGATTCCTTTTTTGCTTATAGCAGGCGATGCCTTAAAAGGAGCAATGGCTTTATATTGCCAAAGAATTTGCAAATTTTGGGAAACGGCATATAGATTTCGGCCATTGGTTGCAAAGTAAACAGCATTTTGATAAAAAACAGGCTGCCCCAAAACATCACCTTGTATTTCCAGCTTTCGGATTTCTTTTCCATTGGATAAACTAACAACGCGCATGTAACCATTTCCTGCAATATAGATCATATTGTCCATCACAGAAGGCGAACATCTTGAGGCTCTATCCATATCGTATCGCCAGATTTCTTTTCCTGTTGCGATGTCTAATGCATAAAGATAGCTATCGCTGCTTGTAACAAGAACTGTTTCGCCCTGTATCACAATAGAAGCATCTATTCTTCTTGTTGTCGAAAATACCCAACGTGGCTGCCATTTTCTTGTCACTTCTTTTATCAGAGGAAGAGCATACACTTTCCCATCATGCGCACCCAAAACAACAAGCCCGTGTTTTTCTGAAACATCACAAGCGGCTGAAATGGGAATATTCTGCGCAATGGGATATAGACCAATCAATGCCTGTTTTTTTGTATCCAGAGCATAAAAACGGCCATTGTTGCCACCAACATACAAAATTCCATTGCAATAAGATGGTGTTGCAGAAAAAGAGGCAAGCCTAGCCCTTTTATCTTCCCAAACCCACATTCTTTGTGGTTTTGCTGAGAGTTTTATATCAGAAAAAGCATATATTCTGTCGTCACGGGCAGCTAAAAAAAGCATTCCATCTGCATAGCAAGGTGCTGATTCCATAATGGTCTTCGCCGATTCAGAGAAAGGCATTGTCCAAACAGAAGACTTTGCTAAAATGACTTCTATTTTTCCCTCCAAGATAGGCTCTAGCGTTCTTCCCTGATCGTCTACAACAGGCTTTGCAAGAGGCAGCCTCAGAGCATTGAAAAAAATCCTGTTTTCATACCCTTCCAAAGAGACTTCCATCTGTTTGAAATCAGGATGGCAACGGACTACGAGTTCTTTTCCAATAATGGTTTGTGGATTAACTCCGTCTATGGAAACAGTTGCTCCGCTTGGTGTTGCCTGAACCAGAATAGGAAATGTGATATTCTTGCGCTCAGGAATATCCTGGAATTTTGTATTATACCAAAGGTCTTGATAAATACCAATAGCCTGATTCCAAAGCCCTTGTTTTTCAAAGGAAACAGCTTTAAAATATTCTTTTTCAAAGGTCTGGGAAATCTCTTCTCGTTCTTTGATTTGCTTTCTTAAAGTTTCCAGCTCTGCTTCTACTTGCTGTTTTATCGATAGATCAGGCATAGTCGCGATGATTTCCAACAGCATTTTTTCTGCTTCTCTAAGCTGATTCCTGGATTTTTTATATAAAGCTTCTGTAAGATTTTGCTGTGCTTTGCTATTGACCTGTTCTTGCCTTCTTTTGGCTATTTCATCATTTTCCAAGATGGGATTTTTATTTTCTATTTGAGCATTATTCCAGTTGGAATACCAAAAATATCCGCCAACTGCTGATGCTATAAGAAAAATAAACATAAAAACAGAAGCAACCGAGCGAAAACCTTTTTTCCCTTTTTGCCTTTTGTTTTGTACAGAATCAAGTTTTTTCTGAATATCCTTGCGAGTAGGAACAAGCTTGATAATCTTTTGATAGGTAGAAATAAGCTCTTGCCAGTTTTTATCTCTTTCATAGATTTTTGCAAGGCTTTCGTACTGCTTTACAGCAGTAGGAATATCGTCCAAATCTATACAAACATTAATAAGCTGGCTTTGTAGTGTCTTATCATGGGGCGATAGAGCTAAAAGGTTTTCCAGAATATCGCGGGCCTTCTCGTCTTCTTTGCGGGAGCGCAAGGAATAAAAAAGTTTTTTCCCTTCGGCAAGGCTATTATAGCCTATTGCCTTCCCATCGATTTCTTGATCCTTAACCATATAAAACAAGTTCGTCCGCATCTCGATGCCTTCGGGAGATTCTGGCAATATATCGCAAAAACGTAAAAGGTAAACACCTCCGAATACTCGCAGAGATGCGTCATCCTGGGATAGGAGTCTTTCGCCCGCGGTTCTATAAAGTATAGCCTGGTCTTCTTTTCTATCAAGGCTATTGTAAATCTCTGCAAGAGCATCACAAGCCTGAACATCAAGGGGATTTCTTTTTAACAAAAGGTTGTAGTACTGGATTGCTTCTTCCTTATCTCCTTGTTCTTCAACATGGGCAGCGAAAACGATTAGCTCTTCGTCTGTAATAGGCCGCAAGTTTCCATTGAGCAATAGATTGTTTAGGATTCTCAATACATCGAATTCGTTATAATAAGATCGTAAAATAATGTCCTGTATAGAACGGTGATGTGCTAGAAACCAAACATTGAACATGGGATCAGCATAGTCCTTTGGGCCATCGATCTCTTGCTCTTGTACGAGAATTTCATCCATTTCTGGCAATACAGAAGCATTTTCTTGCATTTCCTGTCTTCTCTGGGCTATTTCCATTAAGACACCTTCAATTTCAAATTGCTTGCTGATGGGAATCAATTCTGGATTGGCTTCTGGATGGCTCTGGCTAATAAATTCGAAGTAGCCTCTTTCCCAATTAAACACCTCGCATATTTCTTCATAGCATATACTGTCTTTAAGACTTTCTAGCTCCATTGGGTCTACCAATTCCCTAAGGAAAACCAGGGGCATCTCGTGCATTTGAGCTTGGTTATACTCTTCTATGGAAATCTTGGCAGCGTAGTGTAGCTTATCTGGGATATATTTAAATTTATGATCAGGAGAAGACACCAAAGAAACCAGATCTCCTTGAAAATAGAAATAAACCTCTTTTGTATTATCTTCAGAGCGCAAGAAAAGCCATCCGTGCTGTTGGTTCATTGCCAGAGTATGAAAAATATCGGTTAGAGACATATTCTCATCGATATTTCCATGAAACTTATTCTGTTGATTTTGATAAAAGTCTGCCATAACAATTCTCTTTCAAAAATTAGTAGCCTATATTCGCATCATCTTTTTATCCCTAAGATATTTGAGATAAAAAGCCAGGGGAATTGCCCTGATGGTATTTTTCATGAGCTTACTTTTAATCTTCCTTTTCTTTTGACTCTTTTGGATTTGTTTTTTCTATTTCAACAATCTTTTGTTTGAGTTTAGCCCAACGTTCTTTTCCTTTATCAATTTCAGAGCTTTTTTCGCCCCAAATTTTAGAATAGCGATACAACTGAGAATAGTAGCAATAGATAGCAACAGATAAGAAAAGGTCTGTTTGTGCTTTAGCGTATTGTTGTATTATGTATTTATAAACCCATTTTTGCGAAAGGAACGAAAGTGCGACAGTATGCGATAAAGATGTTTTTTCCTTAGAAGAAATATTAAACTGGATAGATTGGGTCTTCATAGAAGATATAGCAATGCTATCTACTTTTGGAATCTCTAATGCAGGGATTTTGTTCTTCAGCTCTTCCCATCCATGAGACGCTATGGACAGTGGTGTGGTTTCCAGGTTTTTTTCTATATGTTTAAAAAGCCTATGAATCTCCTTCATATCGTCTGCATAATCCTGAAGTAGTATAGAAAAAGAAGCATTTTCTTTTTTCTTGAGTTGCTCTTGAAAATAGGTTGTTCCTTTTTCCCATTCATAGGTTGAAAAGAATTCTTTCCATTTTTTATCAAAGAAATCTTTAGACAGATCTTCTTGTTTGGGAATATTCTTCGGTATTTTTTTACTTAAAGTCTCTAATTTTTCTTTAATAATCCATATTTTTTGGTTTTCTTTAAGCTTTTCTAGTTCCAGAGAAGCCTCGGAAAACTTCTTGTTCTTTAAATTCTCTTGAAAGTTTTTTTCTGCGATTTCGAGGAATTTTTTTATATTTTTTTCTAGTTGAATTCTGTTTTCTCGCATTTTAGAACTAATATCGGGAAAATCTTTGCATTCTTTTTGGAAAGATTCTAAAATATCCCAAGCTTTGCTGTATTTCTCATCTTTTTCTAATTCATCGATTTTTTGAAGTACTTGATGGAGTCTTTTTTCTAATTCCTTTTCATATAAATCTTTTTCTGCTTTTATATCCTCTATCTCTTTTTGGATTGTTTTTGTAAGGCTAATCTGTGGATTTTCCTGTAATATTTTTTGATAAAGAGCAAGGATTGTGTTGTATTCATTAGGATAAGATTTTTGGTATTCTTTTGCCTTTTCATAGCTTACTTTGCTTTTGTTTTCCCATAAAAATTCTTTGGATTTTTTTCCCCACTCTGTATTGGGATAATCCCGTACAATCTTTTGCATTCCATCAATTACTTCAGAAAGACTACCCTGGTTTTCATAAAGAGCGTACAGGCGGTGATACTCTTTTTTCGCCATACTTTCTTTCATGGATTGTTCTTGCCTGGACGGAGAACACTTAGACAATTGTGCAGAAACAAAAAAGAATACAAAAAAATTGATAATCACAATAGGCAATAAAACCCGAAGGCATTTGGGCCATGAAGGACTATTTTCTTGTTTTTTTTTCCCTGTGTCTCTTCGAGACATAGCGCTGGTGCGAGACATAGAAAGAGTGGATTTTGCTTTATTGATCTTTACTTTGCTTTTTTCCAGTGAATGCTTTTTTGTCTTGATCGCGCTTTTTTTGGAAAGCTTTTGCAGTCTTTCTATGATTTCCGAGTTGCTTGCATATCTCAGATCAGGATTTTTTTGCATCATGGTGTCAATCATGTCAGACAATTCTTCAGGAATGGAAGGCATAAAGCTTTTTAAGGATACCTGCTTTTCATTGAGTTGTTTTAACAAGATGGTGCGTATGTTGTTCCCTTGGAAAGGAGGCTTGCCTGACAGTATGCGATAGAAAGAAGCTCCAAAAGAATATATATCGCTCCTATGGTCTACACTCAAGCCTTTTGCCTGCTCTGGTGCAATAAAATGGGGCGTACCAAAAACACATCCATCTTTAGCTTGCCCCTGGCTTTCCTGGTCGATTCTTTTAGCAAGCCCTAAATCTACTATTTTTACACGCCTTTCTTCTGAAAGCATGAGGTTATCGGGCTTGATGTCTCTATGGACAATTTTTTTTCTCTCCGCATATTCCAATCCAGATGCAGTGTCTAGCATCAGTGGCAATGCTTCTTCCCAATGCAAACTTTTTCCGCCTGCAATCATGCTTTGGATGCTCCCGCAAGGAGCATATTCCATAGAAAAATAAAAATATCTTTCTGCCTGTCCAACATCATAAACTTGAATGATATTAGGATGATTGAGATTAGCGCATGCTCTAGCTTCTTCTATAAAACGCTGTATAAATGCCTGGTCGTCGCTTGCTTTTGGGCTGAGGATTTTCAATGCAACATCTCTTTGCAAAGAAAGTTGTTTCGCTTTATATACAATTCCCATTCCGCCTTTTCCCAGGCGTTCCAGAATGAGATAGCCAGCCAGCTCTTTTGATATTAAAGGATCTTGGGCTTTATTTTCTATTTTTTCCCATAAGAAAATTGTCTCTCCAATCCCAATTCTGTCGCCATCTTTAAGAATTGTGGGCTTTGTAATGAATTCAGAGTTGACCTGAGTTCCATTCAGGCTTTCTGTATCTTCAATGTAGTATTCGGATTCTTGTTTAAAAATTTTAAAATGATTTCGGGATACTGCATTATCTGATAAACGCAGCGAAGAGTTTGGATGTCTTCCAATAATACAATTTTCTTCAAAATGGATTGATTGCCCTTTGTCTGGTCCTTTTTCAATTGCTAAAAATGGCATGCCATTTCCTTTCGCAGTTTGCATTCATTGGCTTATAATATACTGCATCCTTCAAAAAGAGCAGATCCTACCCTTACCATGGTTGCGCCTTCTTCTATAGCGATTTCATAATCCTGGCTCATGCCCATAGAAAGATGTTTAAAATGGAAATAGTCTTTTAATTCTCTTAATTTTCGGAAACAATCTCTGCATACATCCTGATTTTCCGTCAAGGGTGCCATAGTCATAAACCCCTGAACACAAAGGTTAGGGAAAGAGAGAATATTTTCTATGCTTTTTTCTAAAATTTCAGGGGCAAATCCTTGCTTTGACTCTTCTCCACTTACATTCACTTCCAAAAGGACGGGGATGCTTTTGCTGCTTTTTTCAGAAAGTTCTTTTGCCAGGGCAACAGTATCCACAGAATGGAAAAAATCAAATGTTTCCAAAGCAGTCTTTACCTTATTGCGTTGCAAATGACCAATCAAATGCCAGGAAACATCATGGCCTGCAAGCTCATCTTTTTTCATTCTGGCATCCTGGACGCGGTTTTCTCCTATATTTTTGACTCCAAGCTCCATGAGCTTTTCGATAAAAGAGGAAGGAACGGTTTTTGTCACAGCAACTAAAGAAATCTCAGAAGGATCTCTATTGGCTCTCAATGCTGCTTGTATAATTTTTTTTTGCACGTTTTGAAGATTTTCTCGTAATTTTTGCATATTATTACCATCTTATTGAGATATAGAGTTTTTTTTCAACATAGAATATATAGTTTCAAACATTTCTCTTGCATCAGAAAAGCGGTCTTCTTTTTTTTTCGCCATGGCTTTGTTTACCAGAGACTTTACATCCGAAGGAATGTCTACCATCTTTTCTAAAGGAAGAGGGCGCTTAGAATACATATACCTGAGCAATGCGCTACGGTTGTCGCTGAGGATTTCAGCGTAAGGCGCGATTCCTGTGAGCATATGATACATTATGCATCCCAAAGAATAAAGATCTACACGGAAATCGATTTCATTGGGATTGAGCATTTGCTCTGGTGCCATATAGCGCGGAGTTCCAATCAGGTGATGAGTCACTGTTAAGCGGCTTTCGTCTAGCATCTTGGCAAGCCCAAGATCAATAAGCTTAACATTATGAGCTGGTTCTTCTAAAAGAATATTAGAAGGCTTTAGATCTCTATGGATAATGTTGTGTGCATGAGCATAAACAAGGCCATGCGCAATATGCCCTGCGATTTTGAGAGTATTTTTAACAGAAAATGCACCATGCTTTTTGATAAAGCGATCCAGGGTTTCGCCTTCAAGGTACTCCATTACAAAGTAAGGCCGATTGTTATAAGTCCCTATTTCAAAAACTTTTACAAGTCTTGGATGCTCCAGATAAATACAAGCCTTTGCTTCTCTTAAAAATCTTTCCACTAAAGTTTTATTTTGCTGTGCTGTTGGAGTCAAGACCTTAATGGCAACGGGAACATCGAGTTCGGTAACATGCTCTGCTTTAAAAACCTCACCAATGCCGCCTTGCCCTATTTTTTTTAGGATAATATAATCGCCAATTCGATATTTTTTTTCTTTTACGCTTTCCAGCGTAGCCGTTTTTTTACTTCCCAGAGAATCTTCCTGCTTGAGGTCCAAAATAACGACATCCTGGTCGGATTGTTCATCATGTATCCATTCAAAGCGCAGGGTGATTTCTCCGCATTTGATGCAATCGCCTTCATAAAGCCTTCTGATTCGTATTTTACTATCGTTGATGTATGTTCCATTGGTGCTGTTTTGATCAATGATATAAAAATAGTTTCCCTTAGGCTCGATAAAACAATGTCTGGCCGAAATCTTGCTGTCTTGAAAGCAAAGGGTGCTGTCAGGATGTCTTCCAATTGTGGTTTTTTGTTCTTTATCCAGGAGAAAATTTTCTATGATTTTCCCCCCCTGAGAAACGACCAGACGGGCTTCCATATCTTTCTGTTTTCCTTTATAAAAAATTAGCAAGCAAGAAAGGATTTCTATCTAAAATGCAAACTCTGCCTGTTTCATTATCCTATTATTTTTAGAGATTTCCAGTATTTTTTTTTCCTCTTCAAGAATTTCTAAAAGCTTTTTTTCCTCTAAAATCAAGATACCCAATTCCTGGGCTTTAGAAAGTTTAGAACCAGGATTTTCTCCGACAATCAAGCAACTTGTTTTCTTGGAAACGCTTTCTGTGACTTTAGCACCTTTTTCCTGAACCATTTTTTTTATTTCTTCTCTTTCAAACTTTGCTAAAGTCCCTGTAATAACAACAACTTTATCTTGCCAAAAGCTTTTTTCTTTTGAGTCTGGGACATCTTTCTTGCTTTTTTCGTACAAAAAAGATTCCATGTTTACTCCTGCCTTCTGGAGAGAGGCAACCACATTCTTTCCTGACTCAGAATGAAAATAGGAATAGATGGATTGAGCAATGGATGGGCCAATCTCTGGGATGCTTTGAAGGAATTCTTCTTCTGCCAGCATAAGATTTTCCATATTTTTGAAATTTTTTCCCAGTATTTCAGCAACCCTTTCGCCTACATGACGGATGCCCAAAGAGCAAATTACCCTGGACAAATCCCTTGTTTTGCTCTCTTCAATGCCCTTGAGCCATTTACTTACAGATTTTTCTCCTGCACGGTCAAGGTTAAGCAAATCCTCTTTTGCTAAAAAATAGATGTCGGTTAAACTAGAAATAAGCCCTTCATCCACAAGCTGCTCAATCCATTTCTCGCCCATCCCTTTTATATCCATAGCCTTGCGAGAAACAAAAAATTTCAGCTTTGCTTTCAATCCCCCTGAGCATTCTGAATTCAAGCATCTCCAATACGCGCCTTGTTCGTCTTTTTTTACTTCGCCATTGCATATAGGACATTGAGATGGTAGAGAAATTGCCTTTTCTTCGCCTGTTCTAGCTTCCCGCTGGACTTCCAAAACCTGGGGAATAATTTCTCCTCCTTTGGCAATTTTTACCATATCGCCTATTCGAATGTCCTTTCTTTCTATGTTTTCATAGTTATGCAAAGATGCTCTTTTGACCGTTGTTCCAGCAAGAGAAACAGCATCCAGAATAGCCACAGGAGTCAATGTCCCGCCTTTGCCTACTTGCACTATAATATCTTTCAACCTTGTAATGGCATGGTCGGGAACAAACTTATAAGCCAGAACCCAACGAGGAGCATGGGAGGTCATCCCCAGCTTTTCGCGCAATTCCAGATTATCGACTTTAATCACAAGCCCATCAATATCATAAGGCAAAGCTCTCTGCTTTCCTTCCCATTCCTGGCACATTTTGACAAGATCAGGAAGCGTTTGGATGTGCTTTGTATGCGGATTTACTGGTATGCCCCAGTTTCGAAACAAATCCAGGGCTTGTTTATGCGTTTTTATAGGCAATTCATGATACCCAAGGCTATGAGCAAAAAAAGAAAGATTCCTTTTAGAAACAACCACGGGATCTAAGATCTTGATTGTACCAGCAGCAGCATTCCTCGGATTGGCAAACAAAGTATCCCCCTTTTCCCTTTTTTCCTGGTTTATCTTTTCAAATTCTTTCCGCGAAAGATATATTTCCCCGCGAACCTCCAATACATCAGGGACACAATCGCCTATAAGCTTCAAAGGAACATTCCGAATGGTTCTTACGTTCGATGTGATGACTTCTCCCATTTTTCCATCGCCTCTTGTCAAGGCTCTCACTAGCACACCTTTTTCATACCATAGACTGATAGCAACGCCATCGATTTTAGGATCAACAATATACTCTACCTCTACAGACATCTTTAAAAACCTTTGGATTTTTTGAGGAAATTCTTCTATATCTTGTAAAGAATAACAATTGTCTATGGAAAGCATAGGAATTTTATGAGGGTATTTTTCAAATCCAGACATACTTTCTGGCGCGACTCTTTGTGTAGGGGAATCCTGAGTGACCAATTCAGGATATGCTTTTTCCAAAGCCAATAGCTCTGCAAAAAGCATATCATATTCATAATCAGTGATTTCTGGACTTGCCTCTACATAGTATTTTTTTGCATGATACCAAATCGTCTCTTTTAAATCCGCCATTCGGCTGGCTATTTTAGAATCCATAAAATTTTATTATCCTTACCCAACTTGCTAGTTGTAAATTTTGTTGAAAACAAAAAATAAAGAATTATACTCCTATCAAAAACAAATATGATTAGTAGCAATAAAAATGAAAACAGATAAAGAAACAATGATTATAACAATTTACCTAACAATAGATACACTTTGTCAAAAATTTTTGTCAGTTGCAGCGCAAAATACCTAACAATAGATACACTTTGTCAAAAATTTTTTGTCAAAAATTTTTGCCAGTTGCAGCGCAAAAACAAAAGTTGACAGATGCGCAAGTAATAACAATAGCAATTTGATATGGATCATAGTACACTAAAAAGCATTGTGGGAAACTGGCATCCTAAAACTCTGGAGTCTTTCTCATGTAAAGGATTGAGCATTGTGGGAAACTTTGCGAAAGTAATAGCATCGAATAGTCCTTACAAGGGAAGAGACATTGTCGTATATCAAACTCCCAATATAGAAACTTTAATTCGATCTTATGCTCTGGCTTTTGCGCATGGCAGGCTGAGAAAAAATCAGAAGCATATTGGAAAGAGATGCGTAATTTTACAATCATCCCTTGTCCGTACAGCCCTGGATGCAGCGATAAAAGAAGCATGCGGAGTCAAGCCAGAGATCCAAAAAACAGCAAAAAAGAACTATGTGGATGCAGTGGCGGCAGTGCAGGAATGGGGGTTACGATGTTCTGTGAAGAATAATATTGCAACAAAACAAGACATCCTGGAATTC
>JABWCH010000164.1 GCA_013359215.1 Candidatus Brocadiia bacterium
GTGATCCCTGACTGGCTCCCCGAACAGGACTTGAACCTATAACCTAATGGTTAACAGCCATCCGCTCTACCGATTGAGCTATCGGGGAAACTTATTCATTTATTGAATGCTTTATTTATAGCATAATTGTTTATTTTTGTCAAGATTTTTTTTGTTTTTTTGTGAAAAAAAATTTAATTTTATTTTTTACAATGTGTTATGTATGGTAAAATTTTAAAATTATGGGTGGAATTTTAGTTTCTGAGATTTTTTATGGTGAGAATGTGTATGGTTACTAGGATAGCAATGGTGAATAAAATAAATTTTACAAATAGGCGGGAAATGGCGAAAAAGCAGGAATAGCTGATACTTAGCCAAAGCAATGTCAGGGTAAGTATTTTTTGTCTCAAGATCATTCCTTTACCTTCTTTATAATTTTTGATATACTGTCCGCACAAGCGATTTGTTAATAGCCAGTCAGAAAATTTTTTTGAGCTTTTAGTATAGCAGACAGAGGCTAGAAGGAGGAAAGGTGTTGTTGGCAATAATGGCAGAAACATGCCAATAACACCGAGTGCAACGCATATACTGCCAACGAGAATCAGTGAGATTTTTTTTATTTTTTCTTTATTCATAGATTTATCGTGTTTGGGATGTAAAGTTATAGAAAAACAGGGCGAAAATCATATCGGCTTATTCCCTTGCATTTTGAAGGAATAAATAGTATAAAATATTTTTGGGTTAGTTTATAGTATTTTTGTAAAATTATTTTTATTTGTTATTTTTTTTGAAAGCTTTTCGCATGAACCTTTCCATGATTGTTTTTCTTATTTTTATATGGTTAAGCACAGTGGTAAAGTCTCAAAGCGATAATGTTATGATGGATTTTGATACACAATGGGCAGTAGATCAAGGTTTGCAGTTTTTAGTAGAAAAGCAGGAACAAAATTCTCATAAAGAAAATGACAATTTTGGATCTTTTACTGATAATAAAGAAGAAAAAACATATAGCATTGCTACTACAAGTTTTGCTTGTTTGTCGCTTATAGCGAATGGCAGTCCTCCCTACAGAGGGAAATATGGTTTGAATACAGCGCGTGGCGTTGACTTTATCTTGCGCTGTGTAAATCGTAATGGTTATATTTCTCGTGCAGGGGATGATTCCAGAATGCATGGGCATGGTTTTGCTGTTTTGCTTTTGGCTGAAGTATATGGAATGTCTCGCGATAAAGAGCAATCCCAGCGTGTTTATGAAAAGCTAAAAAAAAGCATTGAGCTTACGCTTAAATCACAAACTCCAGATGGTGGATGGGGATATCTTCCTACGGATACAATCCATGAAGGGTCTGTTACTGTTATTCAATTGCAAGCATTGAGGGCAGCGAGAAATGTTGGTATAAAAGTGCCTAAAAAAAGTATAGATAGGGCTATAGACTATTTGAGAAAGTCAGCGAACCCTGATGGTTCTTTTAAATATAGGTTGGGGATGACAGGTAGCCATTCTAGCTTTCCTTTGACTGCTGCTGGTGTCGCTAGCTTGAATGCAACGGGTGAATACGAGAGCGAGGAAATAAAAAAAGGTTTGGAGTTTATGATGCAATATCTTCCGCCTAAAGGAAGTAGGGATAGATACTATAATGCGTTCTATTTTTATGGGCATTTTTATGCTGCTCAGGCAATGTACCATGCCCCTTCTCCTCATTGGGATCGGTGGTATCCTGCTATTCGCTCAGAGCTTTTGAAAAAGCGAGATTCTAGCACAGGGGCATGGACGAGTCGATTTGGATCTGTTTATGCTACAGGCATTGCAACTCTTATTCTTCAAATACCATATAACTATCTTACTATCTTTCAAAGATAAAATAGGATAGAATTTATTTTCTCTAAGTTTAAAAAATTTAAGATGTAAAATTTGGAGTGGGCTGAAGCTTTTATTTAAATGGACAGGAGCTAAAATGAGCCAAGAGAACAAACCTAGAGCAGGAATGCAGCTAGGCCATTATAAATTGACTGTAAAATTAGGAGAGGGGATATTTAGTGAGACATGGTTGTCTGAGCATGCTTATCTGGAAGGCAAAGAAATTTGTTTAAAAATTTTTAATAATGAAAAGTTTGTCCGTATTTTACAAAACCAAAAATTTCTGAGAATTTTAAAAGACTATGCTCATTTGCCTTATATAGAAGATTACGACCCTAATGCTCCTTTTCCTTATCTTGCAGAAGAAGTGTTGACAGGCAAGAGTCTGAGACAATTTTTTAAAGAAGGAAAGAAGCTTGATTTAGAATTATTCAAAAAAATTGTTGCAGCCGTAAAGTGTTTGCATGATCAGAATTTAGTACATCTTGATTTGCGTCCAGAGCATTTGATGATAGATGCTAATGGTAATATTAAATTTTTGGATTATATTTTTGGTCAGATTACAACCATGACTTTAGCAGAATACTACAGAGAATTTGCAGGCAAGGCTATCCCCATCCCAAAGCCTATTATGCGTTCTTTGCTTTATAAAAGCAAGCAGCATAGAATGGGTCTTGATTTGAGTATGCAAGCGGATATTTATTCTCTGGGGATCATTCTCTTTGAAATGGCAACAGGTACATATCCTACTAAAAAAGCAGAATTTCCTAGCAATGTCGTTCCTGATCTTCCTAAAAAAATAGACATGATATACTCTTGTTGTTGTAATAAAGGAGAAGACTTTTTTTCTCATTGCAATGATATGTTGCAGGCTTTAGAAGAAGAGGAAAGAAAAGAAGTTCCTAAAAGTTTTGCTCCTGGGATTAATCTGATTAAGGAGAATGCGGCCATAGTGTCTGTACATAAAATGGCAGGGGAAAAAAACTATGTAGATGGTAAAAATATAGGTATACTCTCTAAAAATTTAGATGAGCTTATTTCTAGCAATTTGCAATTTTTTGCCTTTGACTTCCAAGGAATTGATTATGTTAATTCTAGTGCCATAGGATACATTGTAAATTTTTGTGACCGTAGCCAGTCTGTTGTTATGTTTAGTGTCGATAAAAAAGTAATGACTATTTTAAGTGCTTTAGGATTAGAGAAGGTCATTTCTATAGTAAATCATGAAAAAGAGGCCAAAGAATATCTTTTGAAAAAAATGCAGGAGAAAAGGTCTTCCTGAAAATTTGAGGTATGAAAATGGGAAACCAGCAAACTAAGTTAGGATTGGTTGTAAAAGTAGAAGAAAATAGAATTTCCATTCAAATAATTTCTCCATCATCGGGAGAATGTGGAACTTCATGCCGATGTAAAGCCTTGGCTATGGTAGAGGAATCCAAAGGCCCCAGAATATGGGTAAAAGGAGATTACAGGCAACGTTTTAAACCAAATGATTTTGTCATGGTGGAAGCGAATTTGCCATCTCCCTATATTGGAATTTTTTTCTTATTTATTCTGCCAATCTTGGGGCTTTTTTTTGGAAGCTTTTTGGGACATGCCTTGTCTATAAAGCATTCGCTACTAGATCCACAAAGTTTGAGCATATTAGGAGCAGTTGCAAGTTTTGCAATGATTATGGGAATCGCTATGCTTGTGGACTATAAAATACGAAGTAAGAATGAAACTTTTAGACTAGAGCCAATAGAATCGCTTAGGCCAGAATCACACCAAGAATGTAAGAACATTTCTAGGACACTCAAGAATGAAAATAAATAAAAAGCTTATCATTTTAGCTATTTTTGTTCTATCTCTGGCTGTTTTATCCCAGGTCAGTGTCCCAGAAGAATCGTCTCAAATTAAAAATAGCAGACTAACATATTCCTGCTATTTTAGCATGAAAAAGATTGGTGTTGCCTTATTGCAATATGCAGACCAAGAAGGAGATGGACTCTACTTTCCCAATGACCTTTCTGTGTTGGTAAAAAAACAATACCTGTCTTGTGAATCTTGCCTTTTTTGTGGTTGCCAGCCAGAAGTTTCTTATCATTATTTTCCTGGCTTACGTAAAGACATGCCTCATAATATGGCTATATTAATGGAAAAAAACGCGCCTCATTCTTCCAGCAGGCAAAAGGGAGAAAAAACAGGTTTTTGCTTATTTTTAGACTTCTCTGGCCCATATCGTATATTGGAAGGTGACGACCGTTTTCTCATACAAGATATGCAAAAAGCTCTTCTCGTGGCAAAGGAAAATGATAAGGAAGTGCTTCTGAAAATTTTAGATGATTCCCTACAAAACGAGAGATCTAAAAGCATGAGTCTTTGGAAAATTAGACAATTAGGCATTCCTGTTTTTAGCACAAATATTCCAGAATATTTATATGCACAATCGCCTTTTTTATCCAAAGAGGCTGCGTATGCTGTATTTCCCTGGAATGAAAAAATGGCTTCTGACGTGCTGTATTTTTCATTATATGATAGTAACTATTTTATAAGGAAATCTGCTTGGGAAAAGCTATTTTCAGGCACTTCTAATATAGGATTTATTTCTCCTGGAATATCGAAGTTTACTGCAAATAAATTTTTGAAAAAAAAATGAAAAGCCAGAAGCTTGAAAGAAGTTGCAAAAAGATTGAAAAAAATCTTGATAATTTTAAAATATTTTCTAAAATGAAAGCTGCGTACAGTATAAAATAACCACGTTATTCACATTTTGCGGTAGCTCAAATTTTTTTTAAATTTGCCACCACAAAATCTGCAAGAGTGTGAATTTAATGCACGAAGATATTAAATCCAGTTTGCAGGGGTAGACAATGAAAGTACATGATCAAAATGGATCGAGCATCATCCATCTGAGTGTTTTTGTTTTTTTAAGTTTACTAAGTGCTTTGCTTTTCTTTGTCTTGTATGGTATTCAAAGTGAATATGAACAAGGCATTAAGAACAATATACAAAGAACAAAGGCTGTTGAAAAAGAAGAAAGTGACATAGCTTCCAGCCTACAGCAAATAGAAAGCCTGGCAGGCTTTTACAGCGTAGGGAGTCGTTCTTCTTTAAAAGAAATGACTGATGCTACAATTGATTCTAAAAAACTTATAGTCAATCTGAACAAAATCAACAGCAAAGAAAATGAGTCGGGTACATGGAAATACTATGGCTTGAATTTGTTAAGCAATTATGATATGGAGATTTTAGAGGAAAAGCTAAACTCCATGGTTTATTTTGTTAATCTGGAAAATGTGATTCATGCATTTATTGGAAGAATTGATGAATTGCAAAAAGAATTACAAATCGTTCAGGAAGATTTAAGAATTGTTGAAATAGAAACGAAAGATAAAGAAAGCCAAAGAGAAAAAATTACGCAAAAGCAAAAGGATATTTTGGATTCTCTAAAGCAAAAACAAGATGGGCTAGAAAGCCAGTGCCAGGCAAGGCTGGACGCAATAAAAGATTTTTTAGAAAAATCTAAAAAAGAAAAAGAAGAAGCTGTCAAGAAAAGACAAGATGTCGAAAAAAGCATCCAATCCAAAAAATCCGAATTTGAAAATATCATTAGCAAAGAAAAAACGGAAATACGAAAGCTTCAGGCTGCAAAATACGGAAGAACTGCCTATTCTGAAATCACCAAGCAAAAAGAATTTGAGCCTTCTGAAGAAAAAGAAAATGGAAATGTCGTTTTTTCAGATCCTAAAACACAAACTATCTATATAGACATTGGCCAAGATAAAAAAGCCATAAATGGCTTAAAGTTTGATGTTTACAGAAGACATCAGCAAGGAAAAAGAATTTTTGTAGGTCGGATTGAAGTGCAAAAAGTCATGGATAAAGTTAGCATGGCTAAAGTTTTAGAACTCAAGGATTCTTTTAATCCTATTGTAGATGGAGATTTTATCATCAATCCTGTATTCAGGGAAAATCAGGTTGTTTATTTCGCATTCGCTGGCAAAATGACAAAGCTTTCTAATGAACAAACCATGAAGTTGATAGAACAACTAGGAAGTAAAGTGGAGTCAGAAGTCACTGCTAAAACCCATTTTGTGGTAGTAGGAGATAGGGGACAAGACCACACTAACTATCTTTCTGCTGTAACTTTTGGCATACCCTTAATAACAGAGCAAATTTTATTTAAATATATTGGAGATTAAGGAGAATTTGTAATGAGCAATAGTGCAAGAGGGAAAGTATCAGTACTTCTGGTATTCTTCGTGGTTCTGTGGGTTATTTTTTCCGCTCTTTCTTGTTTGCTATTCAACCAAATACAAGAGAGTAAAGAAAAATTCAATAAATCGGATAAAGGGCTTACTGTTGCATTCAAAAGACTAGAAGAAACAAAAGCAAAACTAGCAAAAGTTTCTAACTTAGTGGGATTCCATAAATCCTTTTCTTCTGTTGAAAGTATGGTTTCTAGCGTAGATATGATGGTAGATTCTCTAAACAAAATTTGCAGCGATGAAGAAACTTTGCTTTCCAAAAAATCTCTTGGATTAAGACTCGAAACAAAAGAAGTAGACAAAGCAAGACTCTTTGATATAGACTATGTAAGAAAAGAAGTCGTTACATTGGAAGATGTCTGGAATGCTTGCGTAGAAAAAATAGAAAGCTTGCAAAAAGAAATCAAACAAAAGCAAGATTCACTTAAAAACGCTAAAAGCAAATATGAAAAAGTACGTCAGCAAAAAAATACTGAGGTCGAGCAATTGGAAGCCTCTCTTGCTGAAAAAAGAAATGAGCTGGAAGAAACAAGAAAAAATAATGAAAGTAAAATAAAAAAAGCAGAAGAAGAAAGAAATCTGGCTCAGGAAATTAAGATAAAAGAAAAAAATAATCTGGCTGAAACCCTCAGACAAGAACGCGCTCAAAAACAAAAACATGATTTGGAAAAAGAAAATCTTAAAGAAAGAGTGCGCGAGCTACAGGCTGAAGCAGCAGGCCAGACAGGAATTGAAAGATGGTTCCAGGCAGAGGGAAAAAAAGAAAAAGTACAAGAAAATCCCGATGGAGAGATTCTGCATGTAAATGATCGCTATGAAATTGCTTATATTGATTTAGGAAAGCCAGAAGGAGTCCTCAAGGGCATGTCTTTCCAGGTTTTTGAGTATGGAAAGGGTGGCCAGAAAAAAAATAAAGGAAAAATCGTTGTTAAAGAAGTCCAGGAAAATATGAGCAAAGTTGGGGTCGTAGAATTGGCTGATGCTTTAAATCCTATCAAAAAAGGCGATAAAATTATCAATCCAGTTTACGATAGAAACAAAGTAAAATATTTCGTAATTGCTGGAAAACTTTCCCAAAAATACTCTCTGGAACAAGTCAGACGAATGGTAAAGCAAATTGGTGGAACCATTGAAGATGAAATTACAGCCAAAAGCGATATAGTTGTTTTGGGTGAAGATTTCAAAAAAGATCCTATTTATCTCCGAGCCGTAGAACGTGGTATAGAGACAATGCTAGAGTCTGAATTTTTAGGCTATCTTGGAGATTAATGGCTGGCTTCATATCGAATAACTATTTTTACCAAAGCATCCAACTCCAAAGAAAATAAAATTTTATTTTTTTTGGAGTTTTTGTAAAAATAAAACTTGACTAATAGAAAAAAAAAATGCTATACTTATTAAACTAAAAATATTGTGCTACATTTCATTTAGTATGTTTAGTGTTTTTATAATTTCAAATAGATCGCTAAAACTCGGAAATAGAAAACCCAAGGCCCGTTCATGTTCCATCGTAATGCTCTGGAGGGAGAGCGGGGATGCTTAACTTCTCAAAAATTGTTCATGCAAAAGAAGAACGCAACACTATGCTAAATACAAGCGAGTTGACTTTTCTTGATAAATCAAGCATGGGATTACCACGGGAATTACCAGAAGATGTCCTTTTTTTAAAAGAAACTATCCGACATCTCGAAGATAAGCTGGCCCGTATATATCATGAGATGAAAGACAAGGAAAGCAGTCTAGCTCTTCGAGAGAAAGCCTGTGATCAGACATCGTATTCTCTTCATATTGCGATAGAAAAGCTAGAAAAAGTAAAAAAACAGACAAACAATGAACTCATGAAGTGTAAAATTCTTTTGCAAGAATCAGCAGAAAGAGAAAATACAAGCAAACATCGCCTTTACGAAGTAGAGGACAAAGTAGCATTTTTAAGCCAAGAGCTAGAAAACAATAGTAAAAAAATTGTCCAGCAAGAATTGCGGTTAGCACAGCAAGAAAGGCAGATTGCTCAAAAAGATATGCAAATTGCTTTACAAGAAAGACAGATTGCGGAGTTGACGAATCTTGTAAAATTCCAGGGCAATCCAGAAAACAGACCACAGGTTTTCCATCAAACTTCTTCGCAAGAAGAGAGCCACTATTCACCTCATTTAATATCAAAAACCGCTCAGGAGGAAGATACTTTGAGTTTAGCAACTGCTTCAAAAAACAATAGCCCTAAAAATCGGGCGACCCCGTTTGGTTATATGCAGCCTGGTAATGGTATGTATCTGCGTGGTCTGCAAGTAGTTTCAGATAGCCGTGAAGTGAATGAAACCAACGAGACGCGCATGGGTACAATAGAGAGACAAGTAGAAGATTTAGCATCGGATATCACAGAGATTAAGCAAGTCTTGATGCAAATTTGCAGGAAACTAGACACAAAGCCTGATGTAAATCAGGAAAAAGTTTTCTCTACAATCAACAACTTCTTAAAAGCAGCAGAATAAATGCCCTAAAATTTTTGTTTACAGATAAAACAAACTTTATCTCTAAGCCAAAATTTTAGTGCATTCTATATCTCTAAAATAAAAGTTACTGGTCCATTGTTGATGGAATGTACTCTCATAGAAGCACCAAAAATGCCGTTTGCAGCAAACACGCCAAAAGTCTGTACTTGCTCTATAAATTTTTGGTAGAGAAGCAATGCATCTTCTGGCGAGGCAGCAAGTTCAAAACCAGGTCTTCTTCCTTTTCTGCAATCGGCAGCTAAAGTAAACTGGCTGATAACTAACGCTTCGCCTTGTATATCTTTCAGAGAAAGATTCATTTTGTGATCTTTGTCTGGAAATATTCGATAAAATACTATCTTCTCTGCCAGTGCATTTGCCTTTTCTAAAGTATCTCCTTTCATAACAGCCAAATAGATCAAAATTCCTTCTTTTATCTTCCCTACAATTTTGCCTTCTACTTCTACAGAAGCTTCTAAAACTCTTTGAATCACAGCCTTCATAAATTTTTCCTATTCAAAAAAACAAAGATTTTTACCACGAATAAGACGAATGGTCGAATGGCACGAATAGTTTTTATAAAAATTTTATTCGCATAATTTGTATATTCGTGTCATTCGTGATTAGAGCCTATCCGAAAAATCCTTGCTGTGAAATATTATTGGAAAGTTATTTGATTCTTGTCGCTTAGCATCCAGGCAGGCTATTCTATGATCGATCGGACAACGCCCTGGGTGTGAGCCAGACCTATAAGAAAATAGGCTAGCTTTGCAGCAAGGTAATCTGGGGAAACAAATCCTGGTATAGGGCATAAGCCTGTGATGTCAAACCCTAGAATTTTGTGGGATTTGGAAACCAGTGTGAGCAAATCTTGTACTTCGTGCCATCGTAAACCTCCTGGCTCTGGGATTCTTACAGAAGGCATAATAGAAGAATCAAAAACATCCAGATTTATGCTAATATAGATATTGTCAGGCAAAGAAGCAGATATTTCTTCCTGGCATTGGCTTTCTTTCTTCATTGACCAGGAGTAGAAGGTTTTTTGCTCCTGTTTTTGGAGAAAACTATGCTCTTCTTGGGAGAAAGCTCGGATTCCTGCCTGAACTACAGGACAAATTTCCTTCAGCCTGCGTATTGTCGTTGAAGGATGAAACAAGTTTCCCTTGTGGCTATCCTTTATATTAGCCCGCGACCCTAAATGGAGGATTCCTATTTGAGGGCAGTGCTTAGAAAAAGCTTTTGCTGCCCCCAGGGTTATAGTATTTTCACCGCCTAAAAGCACGACAAACTTTTCATCATGGATCAATTTTGCAACAGAACTTTCCAGCTCTTTTAAAACATCTTCTGCATTTTCTGTTTGGGTGCAGAGAGAGGGTAGAGTACAAAGCCCTAATTCTGTGAAGTTTTCTTTAAGCTGAGAATGAAAATCATCCATAAATCGGCTTGCTTTTAGTATTGCCCAAGGAGCTTCGGCTGTTCCTGTGGATTGAGAGTCGTAGCAAACAGGCAAAATAGCGACTTTGCTCTCTGAATAATCAGAACAATCTGGTGTCAGACCAAGGAAATTGAAGGGCAAAGTTTGACTAAAGATATCTTTCATAGATTTTCCACTAATTTATTTTTTTTCAGGGGCTGTTAATGCTTTTTCTACGTATTTAGGAATAGAAAACCATCCTTTGACAAGCTCAGGTGTCATAGTCTGGATATTTCCTAGTTTGTCCAGGTATTCTTTGGTAATGCGGTGTGTGTTGAGTTCATTGCGGTCTTTTCCTGCTAACAGGAAACCCCATGCGCCTGTAATATATAGTGGGATAGTAATAGAAATAGGGTTATAGATGCTAAAGTTTTTTTTCACTCTTGGCAAAACTTCATGCCATGTCTGATGAAAAAACATATAGTCTGCCATAAGTTGCATCAGAACGCCTTTTTTTCGAAGAACGCGGTGGACAAGCTGGTAGAATTCTTCAGAAATCAGAGGGAATGCTGCTGATGTATCGAAAGGATCAGTAGAATCTACGATAATAGCATCCAAGGATTCGCTTGGGGCTTCTCTTAGATAAATCATACCGTCTTGTATGCGCAATTTAAAGCGTTTGTCTTTTTCTGCTTTTTGTGTAATTTCAGGGAAAAAGCGGCAGCAGACCTTGGGAATTTCTTCGTCTATCTCGCAAAGATCCAAAGTTTCTACGCTATCATGCTTTAAAATTTGACCTGCTACACCAAAGTCACCACCGCCAATGATAAGAACATTTTTAGGCTTGTCTACCATTCCCAAAGGAATATGGGCCATAGGCTCGTGATAAAAAGCCTCCATTGTGGTTGTAAAATTGATATAATGGTCTAGCATGAAAACTCGGCCTAAATCTGGTGTATCGAATACAGCGATTTGCTGGTATTTGCTTTTAGCAGAGTAGAGCAAATCGTGTGTTTTGAAAAAATAACCGTATGTTTCCCCTACATGTTCAAGAAAATAAGCTGCGCTTGGCATAGTTGTATTCCTAAATAAATAAGTAGATTCATGGCTTGTGCTATTTCATACTGAAGCGGTGACTGTACCCTGAAAGGTTTTATATACTAGCCCAGGGCAACGCTCCATAGCTGTCAATTTAAGATATAAGGTTATACTGAACCGATCGCTCCGTGTAAGCCTTCTTTCAGGAATAAAAAAAACAGGTACCAAGTTTTCCTTTTTGACACGCTTAAGATTTAGAATAAAATTTTTTGATGCGCCAAGCGGTACTGTTTTTGATTCCTTACAGAA
>JABWCH010000545.1 GCA_013359215.1 Candidatus Brocadiia bacterium
CGCATTCAGTACATGAAATTAACGCCATGACATTTGCTCCTCGTTTGTTTGGCTTCTAAAGAAAAGATTAAAAGCCCAAGGCGATAGCCTTGTCTCTTACAGCGACTTGTTATGCCTGCCAGGCTAGCTTTCTAGCCCATGCAGTATAACACTCCGCTAAATTGCCAGGCGATAGCCTGGTCAGTTTCAGCGGAAATGTTAGAAACGTAAACACTATGAAATTAAAACACAAAAAATATAAAACTTTTGCTTGATAATATGGGAGTTCTGCCACATAGATAGATATTTTCAGGCTATATTTTTGTTATTGACGTTAAAAATAAAATATGATAATCTGAAACTGGTTTGAAACAAATCTGAAACTTTCAAATTTTCAGAACAGGAGAAAAATATGGTATATTTTGCTAATTTGAAAAAAAATAAGAATCCTTATGAACGTTTTAAGTTAAAAGGAAACCCATTTAGTATCGCTCCTTTATTTCGTAACTTTAAAGATGCGAAAGAGTGTGAGCAAGATGAAAGTCTATTTATTCTTCCTCAAAAATTAGAAATGGATTTAGATATTTTACTCGCTACAGAAGACCAGCGTATTTTAATCTATGGTTTCTATGGTATAGGTAAAACTTCATTTGCAGACTTTTTTTTATACTTAGCTCATAATTATCATAACCGTTTTTGTACACGAGTTGTTCTAACCGAAGATAATTTGGAAAGAGCCATTCATGAACTTCTTTTGTGTTTAGCTTCAGATATAATTTCTGAAGTTCGCAATCGGGAGTTAATGCATCCTATTATGGCAATTCGAAAATGGATTTCAGAAAAACGCTATCAAGACTTTCTTTTTACATCTTTGGCAAAGTTGATGGGGCCATATACTGAAACAACGGAAACAATAAAAAATAAACAACAAAAAGATGAAATCAATATTAGTCCAGGAGGAATAGGCGTAAATCTTAGCTATGAAGATGAAATACATATAAGAAAAGCTTTACAATCTTATGTAGAAGTTTTGCCTTTACGCAAAATAGCAGAGTATACAAAAGATTTTCAAAAAATTATTCAAGAATTAGGTTATCGAGATATTATTTTTTTTATTGATGAAGCTGACCATTTACCTAAAATAGAAAATTTCATTAAACTTTTGACAAGAGCTAGAGAAATTCTTTTTTCTAAAGGCTGTACTTTCATAATAGCAGGGTCTGTTGAGTTAGCAAGATTTAGCGAATCACTTGGAACTATTTTTGATAGACTTATTTATTTGAAGCCACTGGAGAAAACAGATTTTTATACTACTTTGGAACGTAGACTCCAATCGAAAAATTTTGATTTAAAACTTCAAGATATTTTTGAAGAAGAAGCTTTAGATTTTATTCATCATAGGACCAAAGGCATCCGTAAAGAATTTCTAAGACTCTGTGAAAATGCACTAGGTTTAGCAATCTTGCAAAACAAACCTAAAATAGGTCTTAACGAGTGTTTAGAAGTTACAAACACAGGAGAAAAAGAGATGTCTTTAAACCTCAAAGAGATACAAATAAAAATTTTACGCTATCTAGCTTTGAAAGAACTCTGTTCTCCTTCAGATAAAGCATTTATTGATACCATGGAAGTTACTAGAACTTATCTACGCAATAACCTAGAAGAGCTTACATCACAAGGTTATACTCAAAAAGAAAAGCGAGGTCGACAAAGTTTTTATACTATTTCTTCTCAATATCGTTCTTATTTTGCAAGAGAGGCTTAGTATCTAGTTAAAACACGAATAACAACGAACGCTAGACAATCAAACAGTCTTTATTGTTTAATTCCTAACCATGTTACAATGATTGCTGCTAGTACAGCTATTACAACTCCAATTATTATTTCTATGCCCCAGTGTCTTTTTTTTATAAGGAGGCTCCGTTCTGGAAGGGATTTTGGAAAGTATATGGGAAACAAAGTGGAAGTATTATACGGCAAAGTATATTTTTTATCTTTTTATCGTT
>JABWCH010000165.1 GCA_013359215.1 Candidatus Brocadiia bacterium
CTGTTTTCATTTTTATTGCTCCTAATCATATTTGTTTTTGATAGGAGTATAATTCTTTATTTTTTGTTTTCAACAAAATTTACAACTAGCAAGTTGGGTCATAATATATTTTAGAAAGCAGTTTAATATGCCTATTTATGAATATCTATGCAATCAATGTGAAGAATCTTTTGAGACTTTTATCCGTTCTTCTAACGACCAGAAGCAAGTGGCCTGCCCTAAATGCGAGGGGAAAAATTTAACAAGGCAATTTTCTAGCTTTGGTATGAAAACTTCTGGGAAATTTACCTCTAGCCAATCGGGTTCTGGCTGCTCTTCTTGCAGCACCCACAGTTGCCATAGCTGTAGTTGTGGTGGACACTAAACTATGCTTCATATCCTGATCAAACTAGGAGGGTCTGTCATCACATACAAAGATGCTTACCCTCCCAGGGCGAATCTATCTTGCATCCAAAGGCTGGCCCAGGAAATCAGGGATGTCTGGCAAGAAGGCAAAATCAATCTTATGGTCGTTCATGGTGCGGGATGCTTTGGACATATTCCTGCACACCAGTATAGGATGACACAAGAAAGCTGGCATGAAAATAAAAGACAAGGTGCAGTAAAGATTCGCCAATTCATGCACGATTTGAACCAGTCTGTAGTCGGGGAGCTTGTGAACTCTGGGCTTCCTGCTATACCATTTCAGCCCAGTGCTTCCTGCCTTATGGAAAATAAAAAACTGCTGACTTTCCCCGTGGATATTATATCAAAATATATGGCTCTAGGGATTATTCCCGTTGCTTATGGCGACATTGCCCTGGATACGAAAACAGGCATTGATATTCTTTCGGGAGACCAAATAGTTGCCTATATTGCCAGAACAGTGCATTTCGATAGGATTGTTATGGGCAGTGATGTGGACGGGGTGTTTTCAGAAGATCCTAAAAAAAATCCTCATGCTGCTCTAATTCCAGAAATCACCAGGGAAAATGCCACCATGGTTTTACATGGCTTAACGGGGTCGCAACATATTGATGTTACTGGTGGAATGGAACAAAAAATTCAAGAACTTCTCTCTCTGGTATCGACAAACAAGACAATAGCCATTGTAAATGCCTTAGAAAAAGGGCGCGTAAAAAAAGCATTATCAGGTTTTGATTTTGTAGGAACTTGTATAAAATGAAAACAAAAGTCGCGATTGTCTCTTGTAAAGACTATGAACGAAAAAATGTCCTTCCTGCTGTAGCAAAATGCGTGGATCTGTGTGGTGGAGTGGCCTCAATCCTGAAAAAAGATCCGCATGTTTTTTTGAAGCCCAACCTTCTGATGGCAAAGCCACCAGAAAAGGCAACCACAACTCATCCTGAAATTGTATTTGCTGTCGCAAGCCTTTTGAAAGAGCATTCCGCCAGCATGTCTATGGGAGATAGCCCTGCATTGGGGGTGTATTCTAATGTTCTCAAAAAAACAGGCATGGAAAAAATTGCTCAGGAACTCGGAATTTCCCTTGTGGAATTTCAAGAAAGCTTGTCCCGTAAGCTTCCTGATGGCATTTTCCATTTGGAATTAGCTAAAGAATGTCTGGAAACGTCTTGCCTTATTAACCTTCCTAAGCTCAAAACCCACAGCCAAATGCTTATGACCCTTGCCGTAAAAAATCTTTTTGGCTGCGTAGTTGGCACACGCAAAGTAAACTGGCATTTTCGCTCTGGAATTGACTATCATTATTTTGCAAGACTTCTTGTTGAAATCTGCCTGGCCTTAAAGCCTGCTTATAATCTTGTAGATGGTATTATAGGAATGCAAGGAGATGGCCCGAATCATGGAGATCCCAGAGCAATGGGGATTCTTGTAGGTGGAGAAAATCCCTTTGCTGTGGATTTTGTGATTTGCAGGATCGTAGGGATTGATCCAGGAGAGCTTTTTACAATAAAAATGGCCAGGAAAATGGATGTTTTTGGAACACGCGAAGAGGAAATCGACATTGTAGGGGAATCCATAGAGAATGTTTATGCAAAAAACTTTATAAGACCAAAAAATCATCCCTTGCTTTTTGGCCCTCCTTTTCTTCGCAAAAGTTTGCGAAAGCATTTCACGGCTAAGCCCTTGATTGTAGATTCAGAGTGCAAAAAATGTATGGCATGCCAGAAAATTTGCCCTGCACAAGCCATCTATATGAAAGGCGAAAATCTCCAAATTTCTTACCAAGATTGCATCCGCTGCTTCTGCTGTCAGGAAGTCTGCCCCCATAAAGCTATATTGACGCAAGAAAGCAAAGTCTTGCAAATTTTTAAAAAATTTTTTCCTGATTATTCTGGAAAAGCTTAAATTTTCATAACTTATGCTATAACTATTCTATAACTATGTTTTGTATTTTGAAGAGAAAAGAGGAAAATCAGCCACTGGGACACAGAGATTAAAAAACAAAGGATAAAGGAATTTACCGCAGAGTCCACAGCCAGAAAAGCTACTTCGTGGTAAATTTTTGTTTTTTATTTGCAGCTTTGTTCGCTGTGGGATCTACTGCTCTGCGGTTGTTTTAATCCAATCTGACCATTCTATCATTCCTTGTTGTTTTGTTTTGTGAGGCGTTTGTATTCTTTGTCGGAATAAAGGGTTGCTGGTATCCAGACAAAGCCTGCCAGGAAGATGAAGAAGCCTAGACCTGCTACGAAATTCGAGCCTATCATGGATAGGAAAATCAAATAGAGTGTGCTGACTCCACCACCTAAAGCATCTCCTAAGCGGTATCCAAAAGTGTCGATAATGGCCTTGATTTTATATTTTGTATCTTTGTCTGTTGGCACGTAAAAGGCTTCTTTGCCAACAAGATATAGTGTGTAGTGCAGAACTGACAATGCAATGGCAAAATAGGCGGCTGTCTGGATTTTTACTCCATAGAAAAAGGCAAAGGTTGCTGCTATTGTGGCTAAGGGGTAAAACAACACTGTCCATCCTGGCCCAAGCCACCTAAGAAGCCTTGGGGCTATTATAAAAAGCATGATTATATTGCAAAGTGCCATGATTTTATCGTTGTCAGCAAGAAAGGCTGTCTGTTCATTGGCATCTTTTTCTATCAAAGTTCTTTTTTTATGGATTTCTCCTGCCAGGATGCTATCTAAAATGAGACGATTCCATCTTGGTTTTTCTTGGGTTTCTTTCAGTTTTTTTTGTATTTCTCTGCTTATTTTTATATCTTTTAGGTTCTCTTCTTTATATAGATCAAGAGAATGCAAAAGTGCATTGATTTCTTTTACCAGAGCTTCCTGGAATAAGACATCCATAGGGAGATGCGGCTGGTGGTTTTCAAGTTTCAAGCGGAAATTCTGGGAAAGGTTTTTGTGGAGGGAAGACATTATATTGTTTTGGGGACTTTGGATTTTTTTTAGGATTCCTTCTATGTCGCTGAAATCTTTCAAGGTATATTCACAGGGTGCCTGGATTTCGTAGGAAAGCAATCTTTTATATTGTAGGTCGCATATCGTAAAAGCAAAAGTTCCTATAACAACAATGGCTGCAATGCTCAGAGGATAGGGATTTTTTAAGAGCTTGAGCAGACCTTTAAAGGATTGCGTGTTTTGGGATGTGTCAATGCTTGCGGTTTGTCTGGAAGCCTGGCGGAAAGAAAGGATTTCCAGGAGAATCCAAACGCCTAAAAGCAAAAGTGAGCTTAGAATAATTAAATTGTAGTTGCCAATTTCCCATTTTTTCAGCAAAATTTGTGTCATATTTGACCCAAAGTACACGCCTGCCTGCGCTCCTAGCAAAAGGAGGGGATAAAGGCGGCGGGATTGCTCGGCTGTATGAAGGTCATGGTTCAAAGACCAAAATAGGGCTGTCAGAAACAGGATATAAATGCAAACCCATATATACCAAAAGATAGTGACCTCTCTAGGATAGTAGCCGAGTTTGTATAAAAGCCAAAAGGCAATAAAACTCAGTATTGTGGTCGAAAAAACAATCCTTATCAGCTTCGCTCTGGAGCAGATTCCCACGAAGAAATTATAGCCAAAGGTGGTTATCAAAGTAAAGACGGCAATGATAAGATAAAAAATAGGCATTGCCTCCCATCCCCATTCTTTTAAAAACAGGCTGCTTCTTGTGGGGCGAATCATGTAATAGGATGCCATTAAAAGAAAGTATGCGAAGAAGGCAATCAAGGCATGGATTTGTTCTTGTTTGTATATGGTTGTAATTGGCGAGAGCAAAAAAGTCAGAAAATTTCTGTTTTCGTCTTTGCACAATGCTATTATACGATTGTATGTATTCCTAGCTGGCAATAGCAATACATTGATCCAATTTTTGTTTTTTTGTATGTTGTTTTGTTTTAATACAAAGTCTAACCATTTCTTATTTTTTGGGTTTTCCATAAACTTTCCTTTAGGGTTTTTTGAAATAAAGCGCATTGAGCCTCTCTGCAAGCTGGTTTGCGGCTGCAATCATATATTGAGAAATAGAACTCAGGTATTGGGATTCCATATATACGAGATGACCCATTTTGACACATTGCAATTCTCTGAGCAAAGGGTTTTTTTCCAATTTTTGCTTTACTGGATAGGCGCAAAAAACAATCGCCTGGGGGTTTTGTTTTAAAATCCATTCTGCTTCTACTGTTTTAAAACCTTGTATTTCTTGTTCTTTGCCAATATTGGCTAAGCCAAGAATATCGCAAAGAATCTGGAATGTACTGTCTTGTCCTGAAACTGTATCAAAAGACGAATAGTCTAAAACCCTTATGCCTTTCAGATGGGAAAATTTATGAGATAGTTCGGAAGTGTATTTTTCTATGGTTTGGATTAGCTTCTTGGCATTCCCTTCTTCGCCCAAGCATTCCCCTAAAAAAAGGATTTGTTTTTTTAAGCCTGACCAATCCCCTGTGTAGCCTAAATCCAATGTAAAAATTCCAGCATTCCAAAGTGCTTTTTGAAAAGTCTGGTCTGAATAGCTTACCACAAAGACAACATCGGGTTTCCATGCAATCACTTGCTCTGTCTGAGCCCCTGAGAAAAAAGGCCCTCTTTCTTTGAATTCTTTGCTCAAAGCACTGTTTTCAGAAGAAGCGCAAGATTCATGAAAGCCCAGTATTCTTTCTCTTGGGAGGATAGCCCAAAGGATTTCTGTAATTCCCACAGCATGAGAAACCACTCTCATGGGCTTGGCAGGTATAGTGAACTTGCGTTTTTCCAGAATGCTTTCACCTGTATTCCATTTTCTTGTTGTATGATCTAAAACGATTGTTCTCGGCCAGTTTCCTGGTTGGGATTCTCCTCGTGCAAAAGAAATTTCTTTTTCTAATTGCTCATGGAAAGGGCTGTTTCCTGGATTTTTAGCCTCTTTTTTGGGATAGCTTTGCTGAAAATCACAAGCGCAAAATAAAAATAATACTAAGGAAATCAAAGAGATAAGGAAATACGACATGCTTTTTTATATCCTTTTTAACATTATATCGAAGGATTTTTTCAATGCAAACAGGATTTGCGAAACAGTGATGTTGAGTTTACCTTAAAAACGCTCTAAATTCCAGATCAAAAAACTAACAAAAAAACCTTTTTCTTTTTTTAGAGAATTGCTATAATTGTTTTCCTCAAGCCAAAAGTTTGTCTTTGGATGCTTGTTTTTTTCCCTGTGTTCTTTCGTAAAAATTTTAAGGAGTATCGAATGCCTCAAAGGTTGATAACATTATTCTTTTTCGTGTTTTGCTTTGGACTTTTGTTTGTTGTACAAGCTGAAGAAAAATACAGCATGGTGGACATCAAAGTCCCTTATCAAGATTTAGAAGCCTTCCATCAGCTATGTCTGCCCATTGACGAATGTGAAAGAGAATTCTTTGCTGATTATTGTCGTTTTTCGGTTGCCTTGAATCAGCATGATATTGATTTGCTTAAAAATAGCCGTTTCCCTTTTATCATTTCCATCGACAATTTGCAAGAACATTATGTTTCTCGCTTCAATGAAGAAGAATTGAAAAAAGCAAAAGACCAGCTTTCTTTATTGCAGACAGAAATGCAACTGGGAAGTATGAAAGGCTACTATACTTTAGATGAAACGGCTAAAATCATGGATTCTCTTTACCAAAAATATGGCAGCAAAAAACTGATCACTGCCAAAAAGAGCATTGGTAAAAGTTTCCAGGGACGTGACATTTATATGTTCAAAATTTCAGACAATGCAGATCTGGAAGAATCCGACAAAGAACCTCAAGTGCTTTATACATCTTTGACTCATGCCCGTGAGCCAGCGGGAATGATGGCTATTTTTTACTTTGTGTATCATTTGCTGGAAAACTATGAAAAAGACAGCAGAGTTCGCAGCATCGTAGACAATAGAGAAATCTATTTTATACCTGTTGTAAATCCTGATGGTTATTTGTATAATCACAACAATGGTTCTGGTGGTGGTATGTGGAGAAAAAACAGAAATGGCAGCGGCGTTGATTTAAACCGCAATTTCGGACCTCATGAACTTTGGAACTATCCTAACAGTGGTTCTAGCACATCGCCTTCCAGTGATACTTACAGAGGTTCTGCTGCATTTTCTGAAAAAGAAACCCAGGTCGTGCGAGATTTTGTTTTGAGTAAAAATATCAAAACAGCTTTGAACTATCATACTTATAGCAATCTTTTAATCTATCCTTGGGGCTATAAGAATGAAATTGCCCATCCTATGTTTGTCACCATGGCAAAAGAAATGACAAAGATCAATGGCTACAGATATGGAACAGCCCAGGGACTTCTTTATGCTGTTCGTGGAGATTCTGATAGCTGGTTCTATAAAGAAGCAAAAACCTTTGCCATGACTCCTGAAGTAGGGAAAAGCTCGGATGGCTTCTGGCCTTCCTCTTCTCGTATTTTCCCTCTTGCTCAAGAAAATCTGGAATCGAATTTATTGCTGGCAGAATATGCAGGGCAAGTTCCTACAAAATAGATTGATTTAAAAAAAACGAAAAATGCCAGTGGGGATTCCCCATAGCTATGGGGTTATTCCCCTGGTTTTTTGCAACTTCGAGGTTATGACCCATCGATAGTCAAAGCTATAAGGGAAAATAAACGTATGCTAAATATAGAAGGGACGACTGTACTTTGCATCCGTCGTGGAAATACAGTCGCGATTGGCTCGGATGGTCAGATTACTCTGGGGCAAGGTGTCATCTTTAAGCACAATGCAAAAAAAATACGAAAATTTGAAGAACACAATGTTCTTGTTGGTTTTGCTGGTGCTACAGCAGATGCCTTGACGCTGTTAGAACAATTTGAAGGAATTTTAAAAAATTACCATAAAAATCTAAAGAAAGCTGCGATTGAACTTGCTAAAAAATGGCGTACAGACAAAATGCTCAGGCATCTGGATGCTATGTTAGGCGTTGCTGACAAAGAATGTTCTTTGATCGTATCAGGCAATGGCGATGTCATTGAGCCATCTCATGGGATCATTGCGATTGGCTCTGGAGGAATGTATGCGCAGGCAGCAGCGCAGGCGTTGTTGACGCATACATCTTTGGGCGCAGCAGAAATCGTAAAAGAATCTTTGCTCATTGCTGCCTCCATTTGCATTTATACAAATGATCAAATCAATATTGAGGAGCTGAAGTTTTGAAGGATTTGACACCAAAAGCTATTGTACAAGAATTAGATAAATATATCGTAGGCCAGGAAAATGCCAAGCGTTGCGTAGGAATAGCCTTGCGAAACCGATGGCGAAGGCAGCAATTGCCACTGGAGTTACGAGATGAGGTTGCTCCTAAAAATATTATCATGATTGGCCCCACAGGCGTTGGCAAAACAGAAATTGCCAGGAGGCTTGCCAATCTTGCAAGAGCACCGTTTCTTAAAGTAGAAGCATCGCGATATACTGAAATTGGCTATCATGGAAGAGATGTTGAATCCATGGTAAGGGATCTTGTGGAAATTTCTATCAGAATAGTACGCCAGGAACAAACCCAGATTGTATCTGATAAAGTTAAAAATATTGTGGAAGAAAAACTTCTGGATCTTCTCTTAGCTTCTTCTGGAGATCCGATAAGCAAAATCGTATTGAGCCAGGGGCAAGAAGAATTAGAAATTTTAGAAAAAAATCAAAAAGAAGAAGAATTTCAAAAGGAAAATCGGGAAAAAATCAGGAAAGAACTTCAAGAAGGAAAATTAGACAATTGCATGGTAGAGATCAATGTAGAAGAACGCAATGCACCTATGGTGGAAGTTTTTTCCAATGCCAGTGTGGAACAGATCGGGATGGATATTCAGACAATGTTTGAAAAGGTTCTTCCTAACAGGCACTATTCTAAAAAAGTTTCTACCATAGAAGCCAGGAATATTTTGCTGCAACAAGAATCAGAGAATCTGATCGACAAAGAAACTATGATTAAGGAAGCATTAAAAAGAGCCGAAAATATGGGCATCATATTTATCGACGAGATTGACAAAATTGTAGGCAGTGAAGAAAAATATGGGCCAGATGTTAGTAGAGAAGGTGTACAACGTGATTTATTGCCGCTAGTAGAAGGTGCTACTGTTATGACACGTTATGGAATGGTAAAGACCGACCATATCTTGTTTATTTCAGCAGGTGCTTTCAGCCATTCCAAACCGTCTGATTTGATTCCAGAATTGCAGGGAAGATTTCCTATCCGCGTAGAGCTAAAGCCTTTGACAAGCAAAGAATTCATGCGAATTTTACAAGAGCCAAAAAATGCTTTGCTAAAGCAATACCAGGCACTTTTGGAAACAGAAGGCATTTTTCTTTCCTTTGATTTAGGAGCGATTCAGGAAATTGCTAAAATTTGCGAGGATGTAAACCAACGGATGCAAAACATCGGAGCAAGGAGGCTACATACTATTGTAGAAAAGCTTCTCGAAGAGATCTTGTTTGATGCGCCTGATATTTCTCCTAAAAATATTGTTGTAACGGATTTCATGGTAAGAGAAAAGCTGGCTGATATAATCAAAGACGAAGATTTATCCCGATATATATTGTAATTCGATGGATAGGAAACTAAGAAGTTAGATGTTTGCCAAAAAAGCGAAGATTTATCACGAATAAGACGAATGATCGAATGGCACGAATCATATATTTATTTGTTTGTATATTTGTCTCATTCGCGATTAATACCTTTTTGGTTTCGGCTTGTTCGAGATAGGAAACTATAGTTTTAGTCTTAAGCAAGGTGCGAAACATAATAGCCAGGGGCAACGCTCCTGGTATCGCTGGAAATTTTATTTCATAAGGAAAAGCAAAATGGTGGCTCAGGAAGTCAAGCTTGTAGAAATGGATTATACTGTATACAAAACAACAATGCCTGTTGCAGAAGAGAAAGTCAAGAAAATAGCAAATGCTTACCAGAATATCCTCGCATCTTTAAAAAAAAGGATTGTAGGAATGGAAGATGTTGTGGAGCAGGTTATGGTTTGCCTTTTGAGCTCAAGCCATGCTTTGCTTGTGGGTGTTCCAGGATTGGCAAAAACGCTTTTGATTCGATCTCTGGCTGATTTGATGGATCTAAAATTTTCGCGTATCCAGTTTACCCCCGACTTGATGCCTTCAGACATCACAGGGACAGAAATTTTGATGCAGGAAGAAAATTCTCCGAACCGCAGCTTCCAGTTTTTGCCTGGGCCGATCTTTGCTAATCTTGTTCTGGCGGATGAAATCAACCGAACTCCTCCCAAAACACAATCAGCTCTTTTAGAAGCTATGGAGGAAAATACGGTAAGCTCTTTAGGGCAGAGATTTTCTTTATCTCGGCCTTTTCTGGTCTTTGCAACGCAAAATCCTATTGAACAAGAAGGCACATACCCTTTGCCTGCTGCGCAACTGGATCGGTTCATGTTCAATATTTTGCTGGACTATCCCAACAAAGAGCAGGAACGAAGCATCATGAGGCTTACAGTCTCTTCTGAACCTGAAAAGATAGAGCCTGTTTTATCAAAAGAAGAAATCCTGGAGTTCATGGAATTGGTTCGGAATATGGATATGCCTGTAGAAATGATGCGATACTGCATTGAGCTTTGCCGCATGTCAAGGCCAGGAGATGCTAAAAGCCCTGCTTTCATAAAGGATTTCTTAGCCTGGGGAGCAAGCCCAAGAGCAGCACAAGGGATGATTCTGGGAAGCAAAGCAAGGGCGTTACTTCATGGCAGACAAGAAGTCACGACAGAAGATATAGTGTCTGTTGCCTATCCTGTCATGCGACACAGGATCATACTTAACTACCGCTCTCAGGCAGATGGAATCACTCCAGATGAAATCATCTATCGCCTGCTGGCGAGCGTACCCTCTCCAGGGGGACTCTTTCATGTTCAAAAACAAAAATATTCTGAAAAACTTTACCTTTTCGCCAACCGACAATGAATTATAAAATTTTATTCACGCTTTTGGTTTCTTTGTTTTGTCTATCCCAGTCAGGAAATATAATTCGATTTTGTGATACTAATGCACTTAGTATCGCTTTTTATCGCCTTTTTCTGGCTTTTTTCATCATGCTTCCTTTTGCATGGAAAAATCTTCTCAGTAGCATAAAGAGCATGGAGAAAAAAAATGCATGGAGAATTTTTTTCATGGGGTTTATTTTTGCATTTCATCTCATATTCTGGATTAAAGGAGTGCAGCAGACCAAAGTTGCCAATGCAGCCATCTGCTTTTGTATCAATCCTATCTTTATATCCATAGGTGCCTTTTTCTTCTTTCGCGAAAAAATCCATAAAAATTTCATCATTGCCCTATTTTGGGGCATGATGGGCATTCTATGCATTGCTTATGATGATTTTTCTCTTTCTATGGAATTTTTATGGGGGGACATCCTAGCTTTGCTTTCTGGACTCCTGTTTGCTTTTTATTTTCTGCTTGGTAAAAAACTCAGGCAAACAACAGATAGTCTTACCATGATGAATATGGTTTATTTTGTTTCTGCCATGACATGCCTTTGTTTTTGCGTTTCGCAGGATGCACCGCTGGTTTCTTTTTCGATTAAAACATGGATAGCCCTCTTGGGTATGGCTGTTGTTCCTACGATACTGGGGCATTTTTTATTCATGTATGTAACCAAATTCTTTAAGGCAGGAGCGACCTCGGCTTCGACACTTTTAGAACCTGTGTTCGCAGGAATTGTGGCCTATCTCGCATTCGACGAAAAGATTAGCATTTTGGGCATGATAGGATATTTTTTTATTTTTCTTTGCATGATTTTCTTATTTTTATCCCAACCGCAAGACAAATAGACTATGAATACAAAGCTCTTGGAATGGGTTCGTAGGACATGGAAAATCGAGCCTGAAAATCTTAGCTTATACAAAAAAGCAGTCACTTTGCCTGAATAT
>JABWCH010000166.1 GCA_013359215.1 Candidatus Brocadiia bacterium
TTTTCATTTTTATTGCTCCTAATCATATTTGTTTTTGATAGGAGTATAATTCTTTATTTTTTGTTTTCAACAAAATTTACAACTAGCAAGTTGGGTATAAATATATAGATGGCTATGCTATATTTTATTGTGCTGCGGGAATTACGGTTTCTGCCAGTTGCACTACCTACTATCATCCAGGAGAGATGAACACAAAAAATTTGGGGACTTACACATCGCCTATCAATATTTATCAAAACCAAAAATTAAAAGTTGGCACTGATAACCACAAGATATGGGACTACAATCATCATGCGACTTATGGCGTGGGATTGATAAAAGATAGCTTACAGAATAACAAAATAGTCTTTGAATGTCTCTCAGGCAATCTTGTTTTGGAATGTTCTTATTATGCATCTTCTATGGAACAGTGCGGCGAATTAGATACAAGTGACTTTAGCATTTCTCTCCATGAAAATGGTAAGCTATCGAATATGGTAGCTATTGTCTCCCCTGGTGAATCTGTAAATAAAGTTAGAATAAAGATTTATAACGATTGGAAGGATTTGCAAAAAAATGAGGATGGCGATTGGGTCTTGGCGAATTATACTATCAAAAAAGGAACCTGGGTTGTTCTGAGAGCCTATGATAGGCAAAATAGATACACACAAAAAGGTTTTCTCTGGGGGAAATGAAACACAATCGAAAGAGAATAACAAAGCAAGTCTTTTCGAAATTTTTTTATGATGCTGGAAACAATATTCTCAAAAAACTTTTGTCGTCCGACCTGGCACAAGTCGTAAGAAATCCCTTTTTTTATAGTTGATGGAATCAAAAGGGCAAGCTATAATACTTTAGTTGAGTTTCTACACATTATCACATTTCAGGAGCTGCTGCTTTAATGTAGCATTGCCAAACTAAGGTTTAGAAATTTTTTCTAAGTAGCTTGACTTGTATTAAGAAATACCTATAATAAAACAATTTGAAACAGCAATTTCCTAAATTTTTAAGGCTCCCTAACCAGGGGATTTCTCATAGGAAAGCAGATGATTGGAAAGAGAGATAAAAAAAAGGATCTTGAAATACTTGGTCTCTCCGGTATATTCCAAGGGATTGGAGACAACAAGAGATCGGGTTTTCTTTATGTTCAATCCGGAAACCAAGAAAAGTATATCTCTTTCTTAAACGGAGAGATCAACTTGGTGGCTTCTCCCAATAGACCAAGTATTCTTGCTGAGGCAATCCGCAGGGCATTTGGACAGATTGACGACGAAACAGTGGAAGCTGTCTTCCAAGCTCAAAGAGAGACAGGAAAAGCTCTCTCTAGCATCTTGTTTGAAATGAATGCGGATAAAGAATTTATCGAAGGTCTATGCAGATTTCAAATGGGAGAAGAAATTTTCGAAATTTTTATATGGCCAGACATTCAATTTGAATTTTCAGAAGAATTGGCAATATCCCAAAGACTTGTTGGAATTGAATATCAAAATCCATTCAGGCATGATTTTAATGGAAGCCGCAAGGCGGCTGGATGAGTGGAAAAGCATTAGTGAGGTTTTTTCTTCCTGGAAGGATATTCCTTATATATGCAAAGATATTTATGAAAACCAATTGGTCCCTGAAGAATTCCATCTCCTTAGCCTTTGCGATGGCGGAAGAGATTTTGAAGAAATTATGACTGTTTGCCGCCTGCCTCAATTTTATGCAATGCGTTTTTTACATAGCATGTATAAAGACCACGGATACATAGCATTACGCAATGCCCAAGAGCTAAGGCAAATGGCCCATTTTGAGGAATACAAAGAAAATGTTTTCAAATGTATTAAACTCTATGAAAGAGCAGAAGAACTCGATTCTTCGGATATACAAAGCATAACATGGTTAGCAGAAGCATACAAGTCCTGCGGTCTTATCAATAAGGCAGTTATAAAGTATAAAGAGCTTGGCGAGGCTTGTCTGGAACAGGAAGATTTTGAAGGAAGCATCAAAGCTTATTCCCATGTTATTGCCTATTCTCCTGAAGATTTGGATGCCCACGATAGCTACACAAAGGTACTTTTTCAAAATGGACAATTTCAGGAAGGCGCGAAAGCCTGTATCATATATGCACGTAAGCTTTCTGTAGAAGATAAAGTAAAAGCCATAGGTATCCTGGAAGATGCCTACCAGCACAATCCTCTTAGCCCAGAAGTGTTGGAATATATGGCAACTTTATACTATGAGCTTGGACAAAAAGACGATGCAGGGTTCACATACACAACCCTTGCAAATCTTTATAAAAGCCAGGGAAGATTTGAAGAAACTATACAGTCTTATCAAAAAATTTTGCTTTTGAATGAAAAAAATATCGAAGCAAGAATTGAGCTAGCCAACACATATTTGCAAATAGGCCAAAAAGATGAAGGCTTAATGGAATATAAAAAGCTAGGGGATATTTTGCGAAGTTCAGGCTTGCTGGAAGACTCTTTTGGATGCCGATATTTGATTAGCGTTTGCGAAAAAATTATAGAATTTGAGCCAGAAAACCTGGCTGCACGCGAATGGCTTGCAGATGTATATCTTCTTCAAAGAGATGAAGAAAGAGCCAAAATTCTTCTCTTGAATTTATTAGACCATTTGCAAAATACCAATAAACCCGAAAATCTTGTATCTGTCCTTAGAAAATTAGTCCAGCTAGAGCCAGAGAATCGCTTTTTCCATCGCAATCTTGCTGAAGCTTACGCCAAGATGCAATACTATGAAGAGGCAACAGAAGAGTATATTTGTGTTGCCAGCCTTGCTATCCAACAGGCATGCCTGTCTATGGAAGAAGGAGACGAAAAGGCTGCGGCAGATGCTTTTTCCGAAAGTCTGGAAGTCCTGAACATTGTGCTTATCAATGAACCTTTTAATCTTGAAATTCGCCAAAAAAGAGCAGAAATTTTAGACCATTTGGGTCATGTTCAATCTGCTGTAGAAGAATATAAACTCGTAGTGAATATGACTAAGGCTATCAACAACTACCATGATGCCTTAACCGCTTTATTCCATATCATTGAATTAGCACCAGACTATGAACCTTCTGCTTTTTTGGAGTTAGCTAAACTTTGTGAGCGGCAAAACAAAAGTGAACTTGCTATCAATTTTTATAAAAAATATGCCAGACGCAGCCTGATGAGAGGGGATTTAGGAGAAGTTTTGCTAACCTGTCGAAAAATTTTGTCTCTAGTCCCTGACGACCAGGATACAGCTCTCTGGCGTAAGATTGCTGCTGAAGTTATGAAAAATTGATGCAACTGAGTAATAAAGTCTGGGGATAGGAAAAATTGTGATTCTAATATCAAAAAAAAATATATTGGTTTCTAGTATATTCGCAACCTTATTTTTGATGCCTTACTTTTTCTCGCCTATGGCAGAGGAAATAAAAAAAGAGACAAAAATAGAACTTAGAGGCATCACTGTTTTGACCCAAGAACGAAAAATAGAGGTCAAGGGCATCGTGAATATGACATCGGGTTTGGTTGAACTTTTGGCAACGAGCCCTGGTGGTAAAGAACATGAAAGCATTCTTGTATTGGAATGCAACCCTGCTTTATTACAGACTTCTCTTTTGCTGATAGGTTTAAACCCTGGCGGCGGTGGAAAATTCCAGGGTGACACAATTGAACCTTATGGTGATAAGGTATTTCTATATATTTCATGGAAAGAAAAAGATAGCATCAAACGCTTGCGTGCTGAAGAGCTGGTATGGGATAAAAAATATGAACGTCCTATGCCTCCCACGGCCTGGATCTTTACAGGAAGTCGATTCGAAAAGACTCCTAAAGGAAAAAGTATATTCAAAGCAAATCTACAAGGGGTTATTGCTGCGACATATCATGACCCAGATGCTATTCTCAACAATCCATTGCCAGAAAGAACAGATGATTCTGTATACTATGCAAATGAAAAGACATTACCTCCTAAAGGAACGAATATAACGATGATATTAAGCGCAGTTCCTTTAGAAAAAGAATGATGGCAAAGAAAGGCAGGCTCTTATGTCCATAAAAAAATATGTAGAAATCGAATGGCAGGAGATCAGGTTAAATCCTTTTAAAGATTGCGGGGAAACAAAATTCTATCTCAACATTGCCAGCGATTATCCCACTACCTATGTTGCTAAAAACATCAATGAAAAACTCATTTCCGATCTCGACCAAAGCACAATGGAAAACGGGCACTGGATCATTCGCCCAAAAAATGGCTTTGACAAGATACTTTTTTCTGGCTATGTGGAAAATTTACTTCAGGTGGCTGTTACGGTTTTAGAAAGCGACAAAGAGTCTTTTATCAATATTTTCTCTGATAGTGCAGAAAAAGTTGCAGAAGTTTTAAAATCAGGTGGATCGATCCCTGGGAAAATATTCCCCTTCTTAGGCATTGCAACCCTTGTATTTTCAGGGATTGCCTCTTTGATTAAAGACCAAGATGATTTGATCGGATCTGTAATATACCAGCTTAGAAGAGATATGAGCTTCCCCATTGGCAAACCCTTGACATGCGATATAAAAAAGGGAAGCCAAATTGTAGGCGAAGTAGATATTGCTGTTTACATAAAACCAGAACAAAGCGAAACAGCTTCTTTTTACCATGATGTAGAAATTTTTCCTCTTTCTTCCAACGAAATTGGTGTCTACTATTCTGGGGAACTGACAGATTCCAAACAGCTTTACATGATTTGGACTTTAAATAGTTGGAAATTCAATCCCCTTGTGAAGATGAAACGTATGGGGAAATGCTGGGTAGCAATCATCGAGATTCCATCTGATTTACAAATAGGAAATCAGCTAGAACTCGCTTTTACAGACGATGAAAAAAACTGGGACAACAAAGATGGTAGCAATTGGGTTTTCCAGAACTTTCGCTGGAGCTAAAAAGGCAGATAAAATTACCCATCCATTATTTTTTTTAATTTCCTTGAAAAATCAAGGATTTATATGCAACGCCCCCGTTTTTTTAATTCCTGAAAGACTGCTTACATAGAGCAGCCGATTTAATGTAACATTGTCAAACTATGTTTATTTGTGTTGATTCTCGATTCTTATGTAATTTTGCATTCAAACTATAAATAGTTTTCTGTACAAGGACATAAAAGTCATGATGTTTAATCTTGAAAGGGAGGATAGTATGAGGGGTATTCTTGGTTTATTTTTAATTGTATGTATCTTTTTTTACCCCCTAGAGGTATTAAGCCAGGAAACAGGCTCAAGAGATCAAATTTTGAAATTGGGACAGGATGCTGTAGCTCATTATCAAAGCGGTGAACTAGAAACAGCTCTTTTTCTATTAAATCAAGTTTTAGTTTCTCAACCTTCTGACAAAGAAGCACTTGAACTTAGAAAAATAGTAGGCAATGAACTGATGATGCAGATGCTTATGCAAGGCGGCGAATTTTCCCGCGTTGCCAGATCTCTTCTACTTTACGCAGAGAAAGCACCTATCCGAAGAGAAACAGACTTTGCAAGAATTCAAAAATTAGTGGAAGTAGCAGCTACTGGAAATTTATACCAGAAAAATGATGCCATTGCTCTGCTATCGTCTCAGGTAGGAGAGCTGGCAATCCCAGCTATGCTTCCTTATCTTTCCAGCTCTACAAAAGATACAGAAAGAATCAACATCATTCTAGCTATCCAGAGAATGGGAAGAACTGTTGTCAATCCTTTGATTGAAGCATTGAAAACTCCTAATTTCTTTCTAAAACAGCAAGTCGCTATTTTGCTAGGCCATATAGGCGATAGAAAAGCTATGCCCGATTTGAAAAAGTTACTGGAAGACCCCAGAGAAAACCCAGAAGTCAAAAAATATGCAAAAACTTCTCTTTCTCAAATTGTAAAACAATCTACAATTATACTTCCTCCAGCCAAAAATCTTTATTATGAAAAAGCACTTGCTTATTACAGAGATGACCCTGCCTATAAGCCTGCTATGAATTTCAACTGGTTATATTGGGAATGGCAGGACAACCAACTTCTCTATAAAGAAGTGCCTTCTTTCCTGTATAATGAAATTTTAGCAGAACAAGCATGCTACAATGCCTTAGAATTGGACGCTGCTTTTAAAAATGCCTGGGCTCTTTTAGTTAGGATATACTATGCCCAGTATAACGAAATTCTCGCAGTAGAAGAAGCAACCAAAGAAAAAGGCTTACAATTGGCAGAAGAAGAATTGCAGAGCTTTTCTAAAGAAAAACCCCTGGCTGGCAGAGCAAAAAAAATTGCAGCAGCCGCAGGCCCAGAAATCCTATTTCTGGCACTCAGAGAATCTCTGACAACAAAAGAAAATAGACCAGAGGTTACAGTCAGTATTTTAGAAGCGATTGGGGAAGTATACAAAAATAAAGGAGATGTCCCGCCTGTACTGCTAAACGCTTTATTGCACAAAGACAAAAGAGTACGATACAGCGCAGCAGAAACCATTGTTAAGATCAATCCTGTAAAAGCATTCAGCGAATGCCGCCGTGTTATTGAAACATTGCAGGAAGCCATGGGAGAATGGGATTCTCGCGTTGTTCTAGTCATTGAAGACGATGATGAAAGCCGCAATAAATTAGTAGAGTGGATTACCCAGATGAACGTAGTTGTTTTTGCCGTTCCTAATGGAATCGAAGGCTTGAGAAGAGCACAAAGCTTTCCTCCTGAAGATTTGGTTGTTGTTTCCACCGAACTACAGGACATATCCACTACATATCTGGTCAATGCTTTAAGAGAAGACTTCCAAAGCAGAGACATTCCTGTTTTGGTGGTGACTCCTGAAAGCAAAAAGAATCCCATGATAGAACTCTATCAAAAAGTTCCTCAGGTCAAAGGTGTCTTTTCCCGACCTTTCGCTGAAGTAGAAGTAAAATCTTTGATCCAAAAAACTTTAGAAAAATCTCCAAGCAATTATAAAGCCAGAGCAACCCAAGTTGCCACAAGAGCTGCACAGGTAGCCGCGTCTATACAGCCTGGCAGTGTCCTTTATCCCTATTTAAAAGAATCAGGGGAAGCTTTAGGAAAAGTACTTGCCAACAACAATGATGAAATCCGCCTCGCAGCCATCCAGGCTTTAGGAAATTTGGCAGAAACCAAGGCCATTCCTGCTCTTTTAGAGTTGCTCATGAACCAAAAGGGTTCTCTTGCCGTCAGAATGCAAGCAGCCGAAGCTTTAGGGCAAATTCTATCAAAAACACAGACTACTCTGGAAAAAGAAAATGCCATGAGGATTATGGAACTTCTGGATGCAAAAGAAGAAAACAGCCAGTTCCAGGAAAAAATATATTCTCTGCTCGGTCGTGCCAACCTGGTTTCTGATGTTAGAAGACAGATTTTTACAACACAACAACTCCAAAAACGAATTGTCGTTGAAGAGAAAAAACAAGATCAAGAATCTGTCAAAACCGTTAAAGAAGAACCCAAACAGCCCAAAGAAGTCAAAGAAGAAAAAGTAGAAAAGGACATTTGGGATGAAAATGTTCCTGATAAACAAGAAACAGAAACCCAAAAAGAGACAGAGACAAAAGTAGAAGAAAAAAAGGCCGAAGAAAAGCCTAAAGATTTAGAAGAAAATCCAGAAGAAGACAAATGGGGTGATGAATAGCTCTTTCCCCTGATAGAGTCTTATATACTATTCCATAACGCTGTTAACTCATTGCTAAGTCTACACTTGCAGACTATTGCAAAATAAGCTGCGCAATAACATTCTTTTTCTTAAGGAATCAGAATTAAATAATTTCCGTATTTCGGAAAAAAAATTTACCGCAGAGGCGCAGAGAGCGCAGAGAAAATTTAAAATTATACTGCGAAGAATATGAAGAAGCAGAGATAATATTCTTCATATTCTTCTCTGCCGTGAAGTTATTTAATTCTCATCGCTAAGTTGACAGCATTATGGGCAATTCATTCCGATCTTCTTAATTACAGTTTGTATGGGAAGCGAATATTGCGTTTTCCCATATAAAACCTTTCTAGGAAAGGCCAAAATGCGTTTTGGAATAATCGCAGATGTTCATGCTAATCTTGAAGCATTGAGCGTAGCTCTCAAGGTGTTAGGCGAAGAGGGTGTTGACCAGATTATATGTTTAGGAGACGTAGTTGGCTACAATGCAAATCCGATTGAATGCCTTTCTATCATAATGGAAAGACACATCCCATGCATTAAAGGAAACCACGAACGCCATATTCTGGGCGAAAAAAGCGAAACACTGAAAGAAGACACAGATAAAGTTTTAGCATGGACTAAAAACCAGTTAAAAAAAGAACAATACGATTTTATTGTAAATGATATGCCCAATAAAATGTTGCACGAATCTGGTTTTCTCATCACCCATGGTTCTCCCAGAAATAAAGATGAATATCTTCTCAAACTTCATTCCTTTGTCACCAATCTGAAGTTAATGGAAGAAAAATATCCTGATATTCGTATCTGCTTTCACGGACACACTCATCTCCCGTCTATTATGGCAAAAGGCCATATCGCTCAAGATTTCACACAAGATACGCTTGTGGAATTGCATCCTGACCGCCAATATCTCATCAACCCAGGCAGTGTCGGTCAGCCAAGAGATCAATGCCCATTGACATCCTTTGGCATTTATGATGAAGACAAATTGAGTTTCCAGTTCTATCGTCGTCCTTATGATATTGCAACTACGCAGGAAAAAATTTTAAAAGCAGGGCTTTCTTCTCGTTTAGCAGAAAGACTCGCTTTGGGCAAATAGCTACAATATCGCTAAAAATTTGGGAAAACGGCAATGCCAAAACTAGTCCAAGAAGGAAAAGATAGTGTCTATTCTGTTGAAAACAAATGTATTACTATTGGTCGATTTCAAGACTGCGACATAGTAATTCATGATAATCTGGCTTCTAAAAGACACTGCGAGATAGGAAAAGAAAACACAGAATACTATGTAAAAGATTTAAATTCTTTTAATGGTACATACGTAAATGAAAAAAGGATCACCTCTGCTTCTCTAAAATGGGGAGATAGAATCAAAATTGGGAAAACAACATTCATTTTTGCTGAAAGCAAGGAAGAAATTCCTACTCCGCAAGCCCAGGAAATCTCTCCTATACAGCCTTCTCCTGCTTTAATCATAAAAGCACCCAAACAAAAAACTCGATCCGTGCTTCTTCATGAAGAAAAATATTCTATTGGGCGTAAAGAAATTTCAAATGATATTTGTATAAAAGATTCTCAAATTTCTTCTCAACACGCCCAAATCATAAAAAAAGACAACGAATGGTGGATATTTGATCTGAAAAGTAAAAATGGAGTTTTTGTCAACCAGCAAGCTACTGAAAGCTGCATGCTAAAGGATGGAGATAGCATTCGAGTAGGCGATACTATATGCCTTTTTCAATACAATCTCCAGAAAAAAAATACTTTTCTGAAAAAACGACTTTGCGTTCCTATTTCTTTTGTTTTATCTGTTGTTGTTTTGATTTTTCTAGGGCAATCATTTTTTAAATACAAACAAACCCATCTTGCTTTTTTACCTGGAAATCTGTTGGAAGATTTTTCCTTTGAAGGTGGCTTGAGCTGGGAATGCCGCGGAGGAATGCAAATCACAGAAAGCACAGCACGATCTGGAAAATTTTCGCTTTTCTATACATCGCAAAGCGAATCTTCCTATCATGAATCGCATGAAAGCCAATATGTAGATCCTATAGAATTGAGCTATGGAAAAACATATTCTGTTTCTGCCTGGATAAAATACCAAAAGCTTATAGGCGTTGCAGGGATCAGAATAGTATGGTTTTACAAGCAGGAAAAACTTTTTGAAGAATATTCCCCCCTGCTTACAGGCAACAATGAAAAATGGTCAAAGATAGAGTTTCTACTTTCTCCTCCTCCTTATGCTACAGCATTTCAGCTCGTTCTTTTTGCTGTAGGCAAGGCGGAAAATTTATATTTTGACGATATCTATGTCAAAGAAAATGATTCTTCTATGGATGACCCGCGTTTATCATTGCAAAATCTTGGTATAAATCTTGTTATGGATACAAAAGGCATTTTCCATATATATAGCCAGATCAAACATCTGCTAAGTTTCGGAAAATTTTACATTTGGGAGCAGCAGCAAGAAGAAAAAAAATGGATTTCTTCTCAAGAATTTTCCTATTTTAAGGTTCGAAAGCAGGAACAAGATTGGATTGCCCAGGGAACAATGCAAAATCTGCGTGGAGAAAGCATTTTTTTGATAAAGATTGTTTGCAAAGAAAGCAAAGAAAATTTTTCTTTTACCTATACATTAAAAGGCATTCAGAAAAACAGCAACTCTCTTGTGGAGTATATCTTTTCTTTACCATACGATTTTGTTGATAAAGAAAATGAAAGTGCCGCTTCTCATAGAATTATTCTAACAACTCCTGGCACAAAAAATAAAATAGGATTCTTTTATCAAAATCCTATGGAATATCGTATTAATAAAGATTCCCAATATATTCGTTTTTGCTATCCTGTTGCTCCTGATGAAAACAATGAATATACGTTTAGCATGAAAGTCAAAACCAATTTTAAAGAAGACATAGGCCAGCTAGAAGAATGGAAAAAAGTAGCCCAAAAGCACTACCAGGAAAAGCAATGGGGGAAAGCTTCCATCGTTTATGAATCCATTGTGGAACACCTTGTATTTCATCCTTTTGCCATGATTGCCAAACAAAGATGGGAATCCTTAAAGGAATTGTTCCAAAAAGATCTGTATGATCTCACAAGTCTTTTACAACATTCTTTATTTTTTCATAATGAAATAGCCTATGATGATTTTATACAAAAATGCAAAGAGGGAATAAAAAAATGGGAAGGTTTGTCTGCTGCTGTAGAATTAGAAAAGCTACTATTGCAGGCACAATCGCAAAAAGAAGCTATCCGAAAATCTAAAATCGAAAAAAGCTATTTATATTTTCTTCATCTTGCAGAAAATTTCCATAGCTTAGATAAAAAGCATCTGGCGTATTTTGTCTATGAAGATATTTTAGAAAATCTCCAAGACAAAACAAAAGAGCCTTTTCTTTTAGAAAAGATACAATTTTTAAAAACAAAAAGCCCTAAGTAGTTACCGATTCTAACATTTTCTGTTTTTTCTAAGGAATATGATATGTTGGATATGAAATTGATTCGCAAGAATCCAGAGCTCGTAAAACAAGCCATTCTCGACAAAAGAGAAAAATGCAATTTAGACAACATCCTGGAGCTAGACAAAATCAAACGAGAAAAAATCGTAGAGGTCGAAGAGCTTAAAAACCAGAGCAATAAAGCCAGTAAAGAAATTGGGCATTTGAAACAATCAGGAAAAGACGCTTCTTCTCTTATGGAAAAAATGGGAGAATTGGCAGAAAAAATTAAAACCTGCGATCAAGAAGTCACAAAGCTGGAAGCAGAGCTAGAATCCTTGCTTCTATTCTTGCCTAATATCCCAAGAGAAGACGTTCCCAAAGGCGGAGAAGAAAAAAATACAGTCGTCCGTCAATGGGGTGAAGCTAAAAAACTAGATTTCCCAGTCAAGCCCCATTGGGAAATTGGCAAAGATTTAGAGATTTTCGAACTAGAAAGAGCAACCAAACTCAGCGGCAGCGGCTTCGTCATGTATGGAGGTATGGGAGCAAAACTAGAAAGAGCCTTGATCAATTTTATGATCGATACCCATACAACACAGCATGGTTACAAAGAAATGATGGTACCTTATATGGTCAACAGAAGAACTCTGACAGGAACTGGGCAATTGCCCAAACTAGAAGAGGATATGTATTCTGTACCTAAAGACAATCTATTTTTGATTCCCACAAGCGAAGTGCCGCTTACAAACATTTATCAAGAAGAAGTTATTCCAGGCGAAAATCTGCCTATTTACATTACCAGTGCCACTCCTTGCTTTAGAAGAGAAGCAGGTGCGCATGGCAAAGAAAATCGTGGAATCATCCGCATCCATCAATTCAATAAAGTAGAGTTGGTTCATATTGTAAAAGAAGAGGATTCCGATGCTTCTTTGGAAAAATTGCTAGGCCATGCAGAAACCATTTTGCAAAAGCTCGGCCTGACTTACAGAGTTGTTCTCCTGGCAAGCGGAGATATGTCTTTTTCTTCTGCAAAGACATACGATATTGAACTCTGGGCACCTGGTGTTGACCGATGGTTAGAGGTTTCCAGTTGTAGCAACTGCACTGATTTCCAGGCAAGAAGAGCAAACATCCGCTATAAAATGAAAGGTGGTAAGCCTCAATTTGCCCATACACTGAATGGTTCAGGCGTTGCCACACCAAGACTCATGGTAGCCATATTAGAAAACTACCAGCAAGCCGATGGCCATATCAGAATTCCCGAAGCACTAGTCCCCTATATGAATGGCACTACAACTATATAGTGTTTAAAAACCATGCTAGGCTTTTCTATTAGCCATGGGCTATGCAAAAGCACGCTGTTTTTACGAAGACCTCGGCTAGCTTTCCTAAGTTAGCCGAGGTCTTTGCATATAAAAGCCAGGCAACAGACGTTCTCAAACCAGGCAACTATTTCAAAATAAATGTTTATGGATTTAGCTACTAGGTAACTGCTCAAAAGTCTTTGTATTAATCTTTAATCTTGAACTTCTCAAGAGATAAGATTTCACCGCAGAGGCACA
>JABWCH010000167.1 GCA_013359215.1 Candidatus Brocadiia bacterium
AGCCTCTGCCCAAGAGCAGGCGAATAATATATACGAAGAAGCACCAGAGACAACGCTGGCAGACCAGAATATCTCTCTTGACCAGATCTACCAATACCAGGAAGACCAGGATTCCGAGGCAAAAGAAAATATACAGAATATATATGAAGACGTTTTGGATGGCAATGATAATCCATCTTCTGGTGCAAAAGAAGAAAGCATTGAAGAGGTAATGAAAGAAGCAGAGCCAGTACGATCTTTATACGATCAAGATATAGAACAAATGCTTTATGGAGATGCTATCTCTCCTAAAAATTCAGAAAATATCTTATCCCAAAAAACTTTGCCTCCAAATCAAAAAACTCTGGAAATTGCTATAGAAGGCCATAAAAAACAAAGCCCAGTTGCCAAAAATGTCCAGCAAGAAACGCAAAAATATGTACAAAAGCCTTTAGAAAATGAGGCTGCAAATCCCAAGGCTTCTAGCAATGCTTCTCTTCCTGGTCAGCCTAATTATGGAACAATGTATGCACAGCCTACCCAAGGCCATACACAACCTCAAGGATATCAGCAGCCTAGCCAAGGCTATATGCAGCCTAATCAAGCTTATCAACAGCCCAACCAAGGCTATATGCAACCTAACCAAGGCTATATGCAGCCTAATCAAGGCTATCAACAGCCCAACCAAGGCTATGGTATGTATAACCAGCAGGGCGCGTACAATCCATATATGCCAATGTACGATCAGGCAGGACAAGCTTTTTATGGCTACGACCAAAATGGTCAGCCCATATACTATAATCCTATGCCTCAGCAAACTTCTTATGTCCCCATGTATAATGCAGCAGGGCAGCTTGTTTATACGCCTGTCTACAATAATCCTATGTATGAGAATATGTATAACCCACAGGCAATGTATCCTGGATACACTCAGGCTTTTTATGGCTATGACCAAAATGGGCAGCCAATCTATGCTCCTGTTGTGAATCAACTTGCAGGCATGGAAACACAAAGCTATGAAAATATTTTTGAACAAGTAGAGCAAATAGAAAACCAGATCATTACCGAAATGACAGGAGAAGAAAATGTAGAAAATTCTCCTGAAAAAGAATCTCCTGAAAAAATTTTCGAAGAGAATGATCCTGCTGAGCAGAGTCCTGATCCTGAAAAAAGCAAAGAAGACGAAAAAGCCGCCAAGCGATCCAGAACTTCCAAGCGCAATAGAACATCCAGCTCAAAGAGACACAGCAAACGTTTGCACGCATGCACCCATCCTTATAATATGCTTTTGGATCTTTGCCAGAACATGCTTCAAAAGGTACTTTATGAATTCCAGCAAATTTGTTCTGGCGTAAACATGATTGATTTTATTGAAGATTCCTTGCAGAAAATGAGGACAGAAATCCTTTTCATGGAGAAACAGGGAGAAAAAGTCTATAGAACTTTATACAAACTGTTGAATGAAAAGATTGTCTGGGAAAGCGTTGCTACAAATTTTTGTGGATCTTGGGGGTCTCTTGCTGTCAGCCAGGATGAAAGAATCATACTCTCTGCTCAGCCTTACAAGATCTTGTTTTTCTTTTTTCGCTTTCTATCTTTTTTGCTCTATTCTTTAAAGACTGTGGTAGATCGAGATCAGAAGCAAAAGCTGGCTATTTCCTTGCTACAGATTATAGATGCTTTTGGATTTTATTTAAAGCATGGAAGAAAAAGTTGCCCCTTGAACAGGATTTTTCAGCATTGCCGCAAACACGTGCTTTCAAAGAATGATTCCTGCGAATGCCACTATGACCAGGGTAACAATGCTATGTCATCTGACATTATCATAGAAAGCACTACAGATGTAACAACATCAGATGGAAACGTACAAAAAAAGATTCAAAATTTTAAAGGAACAATCAAGCGCAACACCTTGTGGAAGGTTTTGCACATGCTGTCTATTGAGCAAAAATCGGGCTGTTTGTGGGTCATCACAGACGAAGTTTCCAAAGTATATATCTCGGAAGGAACTGTCATTCATTGCGAATCCATCAACGAACACGGTGAAGATGTGTTCTTCAACCTAATGGGATTGAAGCACGGGCAGTTTTCTTTCAACTCCAACGAAATTTCTGACGAAGTGACAATGAACCGCCCTATTGAAGCACTTTTGTTAGAGTCAGCAAGGCGTTTATCAGTTCATTCTATGAAAAAAACATAGTTTATCGGAAAGGAGAATGGCATTGCTTACAACAATGCTATGCTTGTCATGGATTCTAAAGAATTTATCGAAATTGAAGAAAAATACGGAGCACATAACTATCATCCATTAGACGTTGTATTGACAAAAGGCGAAGGCGTTTGGGTTTATGACGTAGATGGAAAAAAATACCTGGATTGCCTGAGTTGCTATTCTGCTTTGAACCATGGTCATTGCCATCCTAAGTTGGTTGAAACCATGAAAGATCAATGTGGCAAGCTCACATTAACTTCCAGAGCTTTCCGCAACAACCACCTGGGTTTTTTCTGCAAAGAGCTTTGCGAAATGACAGGCTATGAAATGGTTTTGCCTATGAACAGCGGAGCAGAAGCTGTAGAAACTGCCATGAAGGCTGCAAGAAAATGGGGCTATACCCACAAAGGCATACCCGAAAACAAAGCCGAAATCATTGCTTTTACAGGAAACTTCCACGGACGAACGATTTCTATAGTAAGCTATTCCACAGAAGAAGACTATCGTAAAGGATTTGGCCCATTCACTCCTGGTTTTGTCATTGTTCCTTATGGCGATATAGATGCTTTAGAAAAAGCAATCAATCCTAACACTGCTGCGATTATCATTGAGCCAATACAGGGCGAAGGCGGAATCGTTGTTCCTCCTGAAGGCTATCTTAAGAAAGCCTATGAACTGTGCAAAAAGAACCGTGTTCTTTTTGTCGCAGATGAAATCCAGACAGGCTTAGGCCGCACAGGAAAGCTGTTTGCCTGCCATCATGAAAATGTAAAAGCAGACATGGTAATTTTAGGCAAAGCCCTGGCAGGTGGTTTTTATCCTGTTTCTGCTGTGATTGCATCTAAAGAGATTCTAGGTGTTTTCCAGCCAGGACAGCATGGATCTACCTTTGGCGGCAATCCATTAGGAATGGCACTTGCAAGACAAGCCTTGAAAATACTCCAGGAAGAAAAGCTGATTGAAAATTCCGCAAAAATAGGCGGCTATTTCTTGGACAAGCTAAAAGCCATTAAAAGCAGATATATAGAGCAAGTCAGAGGCAAAGGATTGTTGATTGGCGTTGTTTTGAACAAAGAAGCCAATGGCGCAAGAAGATTCTGCGAAGCTTTACAACATCGTGGCATTCTTTGCAAAGAGACACATTATAATATTATCCGCTTTGCACCTCCTTTGGTATTGACCAAAGAGCATGTAGACTGGGCAATCAAAGAGATCACCGAAGTCTTACAATAGTCGCTTATCTTACTACGAATGAAATCTCGTATAAAAGTGTAAAGATTTTCCACGGACGGAAAAGAAAAATATTGAAATCACGAATGATACGAATAAGACGAATAAAACAAATAAAGATAAAATGATCCATTCGTGCTATTCGGCCATTCGTGAAATTCGCGATAAAATACTTTTCCTGTTTATCCTGGCTAGGTAAATATTATGGCTTGTGTCCGCTGAGTTCAGGCTTGTAAATTTGTCCACAGATTCTGCAGATTCCACAGATTTCTATCATATTCTATTATCCTTCATTGATTTTTTTTAATCTGCGTAATCTGCGTAATCTGTGGATTTTTTATATTTTTGGAGTCTATTTTATCTCTAATCTTCTGTTATCACAAAAAAATTATGTACAGACCATGCTACCTCAATTTATCTAAAGAACAATGGAAAGAAAAAGTCTATCATGCAGTCAAAGCATTAGACAAATGCAAGCTATGCCCTCATGGCTGCCAGGTTTGCAGAATAGAAAACCAGCAAGGAATATGCAAAACAGGCAGAATGGCTTATGTAGCAAGCTTTGGGCCTCACATGGGAGAAGAAGATTGCCTTAGAGGAAAAAAAGGATCAGGCACAATCTTCTTTAGCCGCTGCAATTTGCTTTGTGTTTTTTGCCAAAATTGCGATGTTTCTCATTATGGAGAAGGATATGAGGTTACCGCAGAAAGCCTTGCTGCAATTATGCTAGAAATCCAAAAACATGGATGCCATAATCTTAACCTTGTTACACCAACTCACGTAGTTCCTCAAATTCTGGAATCCCTCGAATTAGCAGTAGAAGGAGGGCTTTCCATTCCCATTATTTACAATAGCAATGGTTATGACAGTATAGACACATTGAAGCTATTAGAAGGAATTATCGACATATATATGCCTGATATAAAATTTTTAGATTCTGCAATTTCTGGAAAATTCACTGTGGCAAAAAACTATGGAGAAATTGTGAGAGCATCTGTCAAAGAAATGCAACGGCAGGTTGGCGATTTGGTTATACAAGAAGACGGCCTTGCGCAAAGAGGGCTGCTTGCCCGCCATCTTGTGATGCCTGGAAATATATGCAATACAAAAGAAATTATGGAATTTCTTGTAAAAGAAGTATCTCCTAATATTTATGTTAATTTAATGTCGCAATATCATCCATCGGGCGCAGCCTGGAGCTTCCCAGAACTGAGACGAGTCATTACGCGAGAAGAATTCGAATATGCTTATCAGCAATGCCTGGATTCAGGAATCCAACGCTTTGATAATCGCCCTTTGAGAAGATTCTTTTGGTAATTTTAGTACAGGAGATGCTTTAAAAAAATGCTTGGCTTAGAGCTGGTTCGCATAAGATACAGAAGTGGAAAAATCATACCTTTGTACATTGATACAGAAGATCCCCAACTGCTTTCTATGGCACAAAACCTTATTATTCTGTATGAAGAATACAAAGGCAAAACAAGAGAAGAGCTTCAGGATGCTTTAAAGCCCATCCTCAATGAGGGTAAGGATATTATTGTATATCGCGGCTTTTGTAAACTCCTGGAAGATCTTTGCTCCTTTGAAACAGAATGCCTGGCCGATCCTATAGAAACAAGAAAAGCACTTTTTGCAATAGCATCCAGACACCACATAGAAGGAAGCTTCGACAGAGAAAAAATTTTGGAAGAAGCAGCCGCGATTCTCCAAAGCACAGCCAAAAATATTGAAAGCGGTATGTATGCCGATCTAAAACAAAACCATATTCTCCAGGAGATGAAGCCCATAAGCTCCGAAAATTTGCTTAAAAGATACAATACATCCCTTGCCCAAAGCATTCTTCTCAAAGCAACCTCCTTACAAATCGAAATCCAAGAAAAAAATTCCAAAAGATACAGGCAACTTTTTCGGGCAATTAAATTTTATCGCCTTCTTTACCAAATAAAGGGAACAATGGAAGACGGTTTTATGATCCTGTTAGACGGCCCAATGAGCCTATTCCAGGCATGCCATAAATATGGACTACAAATGGCCCTTTTCCTTCCTGCTTTGCTTCTTTGTGAAGGATGGAGTTTAAAGGCGGAATTGGTCTGGAAAGCTAAAAAAAACTATACATTGTCTCTGGACTACAAAACCCGACTTTACTCTCATTATCCCGATACAGGAATGTATCAGCCACCAGAACTTGCCCAATTTGAAGATCGTTTCCGCACTTTGAAGTCTGGATGGGAAATCAGCGATGAATGCTTTTTATTAGATATAGGCCAAGAAATCTGCATTCCTGATTACCGCTTTGTCCATTTTTCTACAAATTGTGTAGTCTATATAGAAATCTTTGGTTTTTGGCATAAAGCCGCTCTGGAAAGAAGAATGCTCCATTTAAAAGAAAGCAAACACAATTTACTTCTGGCAGTTTCTAAAAACCTGAATGTCGAAGAAAAACTCTCTTTATGGGAAGACAAACATATCTATTTTTTCCATCAGGTCTTGCATCCAAAAGAAATATTAGAACATCTCAAAAAATACTGTACAGAAAATCCATAGCAAAATCCTCATGTAAAATTCATTTGACTTGATTTTTCTGTTAACTATAATGTTTTTATTGTATTTTTGTTCTACATTACGCACCTTTTAAGACGGAAAATTTTGATTCTTTAAAAAAGCCGTGAATAGTGTGGACTCAAGTCTCAAACATTGCTTTGTTTTGTTTAGCGAAGGGGGTTGTTGTGGCAAAAAAAACTGCCATCATTATTGGAGCAGGGCCTGCTGGTTTAACAGCAGCCTACGAACTTTTGGAAAAAAGCGATATTCAGCCTATCATTTATGAAATGACAGAGGATATAGGTGGGCTTTGCAAAACTGTCAGCTATAAAGGCAATCGCATAGACATTGGAGGCCACAGATTTTTTTCCAAATCAGACAGAGTTATGTCCTGGTGGCTCAACATCATGCCACTTCAAGGAACTCAAGGCGATTTCGATACACAGGAAAGAATACACTATCAGAAACAAAGCAGGCTGATCCAGCTCACGCAAGATGGCCCTGACCCGCAGAAAACAAGCTTAGTCATGTTGATTAGACGAAGGCTTTCCCGAATTTTTTATTTGCGCAAATTTTTTGATTATCCTATTTCTTTGAACTTCAATACACTCCGCAATTTGGGGCTTTGGAGAATCATAAAAATAGGGACAGGATATATCCAAAGCAGGCTTTTTCCTATAAAACCAGAAAAGTCTTTAGAGGATTTTTTTATCAACCGTTTTGGGAAAGAACTCTATCTAACCTTTTTTAAAGACTATACGCAAAAAGTGTGGGGTATTGAATGCAATAAAATTGATCCAGAATGGGGAGCGCAAAGAGTAAAGGGACTCTCTGTAACAAAAGCCATCCTCCATGCCATAAAAAAAATCTTTTCTAATCCTGGCAGCATCCAACAAAAAAATATAGAAACCAGTCTTATTGAACGATTTATGTATCCAAAACTAGGGCCAGGGCAGCTATGGGAAGAGGTAGCAAGGCAAATTCAGGAAAGAGGAGGCGAAATCCATAAGAATTATCAGGCTATTGCCTTGGAAACACAAGGGAAAAAAGTTTTATCTGTTACGCTAGAAAATAAGAAAAATGGCAACACCATCACCCAACAGGCAGACTATGTTTTTTCTACCATGCCCGTGAAAGACCTGGTCAAGGCTTTAGGTAAGGCAATGCATCCTGAAACACACAGAATAGCCCAGGGGCTTGTTTATAGAGATTTTATTACTGTAGGCTTGCTTTTAAAAGAACTGAAAATCAAAAATAAAGCATCTGCCTCTACTAGAAATAACCTGATTCCAGACAACTGGATATACATCCAAGAAAAAGATGTAAAAATAGGCAGACTCCAGATCTTTAACAACTGGAGTCCTTATATGGTACAAAATCCTGATACTGTATGGATTGGACTCGAATATTTTTGCAATGAAGGCGATGATCTTTGGAATCAATCCAATGAAGAATTTGTGCAGTTTGCCATAAAAGAACTTTGCAAAATAGATATTATAGAGGAAGATAAGGTAATTGATGCTACTATAATCCGAATGCCTAAAACATACCCTGCCTATTTTGGAACCTATAGCGAATTTCCCTCTATTAGAAAAAATTTGGATTCCTTTCACAATCTTTTTCTGATTGGCAGAAATGGAATGCATCGCTACAATAATCAAGACCATTCTATGCTTACTGCTATGGTTGCTGTAGAAAATATTCTTCAAAATATCGAGGATAAAGAAAATATCTGGCAAGTGAATACAGAACAAGAATACCATGAAGAAAAAAAGTCCCCATTGTAAATAAAACGGATAAAAATTTTTAACAAGGGATAACGCCATGAGTGATGCAGATACGATTCTTATCACAGGAGGAGCTGGGTACATCGGAAGCCATACGAATAAACAGCTTTGTAAAAAAGGCTATAAAACAGTCACTATTGACAACCTGGTTTATGGACATCGCTCTTTTGTAAAATGGGGGGATTTTGTTTTAGGGGATTTGGCTGATCTCCAGCAACTCCGTCTTATTTTTCAAAAATATTCTATTTCTTCTGTAATCCATTTTGCAGGATATGCTTATGTTGGAGAATCTTACGAAAATCCAGAAAAATACTATATCAACAATTTTGCCAACACGCTTAACTTGCTCAGAGTTATGAGAGAATTTGGTGTTCAAAAAATCATTTTTTCTTCTACCTGTGCAACATACGGAGAGCCAATCCAATTGCCCTTGATGGAAAGCCACCCTCAAAATCCCATTAACCCTTATGGCACTTGCAAGCTCTTTATCGAAAAGGCTCTAAGCGATTATAGCCGAGCATACGGATTACAATATGTGAATTTGAGGTATTTCAATGCTGCTGGTGCTGACCCAGAATGCGAAATTGGAGAAAAGCACAACCCTGAAACGCATTTGATTCCCATTGCGCTAGATGTTGCTTTAGGGCATCGTCCCCATCTTAATATTTTTGGTATGGACTATAGCACAAAAGATGGCACGTGCATTCGGGATTATATCCACGTGAACGATTTAGCAAATGCCCATATTCTTGCACTGGAATATCTTTTCCAAGGGGGCATGAGCGATAGCTTCAACCTGGGCAGTGAATCAGGCTATTCTGTGCAGGAAGTAGTGGACACCATCAAAAAAATTACCCAAAAGGACATCAAGAGTGTGAGCGTTGGCAGAAGAAAAGGAGATCCCGCTTCTTTAGTTAGCAGCTCTTCAAAAGCAAAGCAAATACTTAAATGGGAAATCCAGTATAAATTAGAAGAGATCATTCGGACTGCCTGGGAATGGCATAAAAAGAACGGTTAATCCCATGCCTGGTCTAAAAAATTCGCCCAGTCTTCTGGTGGTTTGGCACGAAAGGACAAACCATCTTTGCTAAAAGGATGTTGCAGATCAATTTGGCAGGCATGCAGACCAAGTCCTTTGATGGGTGTTTGCCAGGGAGATTTCCTGGAAAAATAGTACTCCCATAGAAAAGGCAGCCCTTCATGCTGGTAAAGTGGCTCGTTCAAAACAGGATACCCCAAGGATGCCAGATGTATTCTGATTTGGTGCTTTCTGCCTGTTTCTGGATGCAACTTTAGTAAACTATAAGAATCCGACCTTTTGATCAGTTTATATGTTGTAAGCGAAGGCAAACCGTGTGGGTCGCCTTTCATTTTGATTTTAATCATAGACTCCTGGCTTTTTTCTGAGGCCAGCGGTAAATTTACCATCCCTTCTTCGTAAGGGAAACGTCCATAAACAAGAGCAATGTATTCTTTTTGGATTTTACGGCTAGAAAATTGCTCGTACAATATCTGGGCGACCAGCATATTGCGGGCGATAATCATAATCCCTGATGTTCCCTGATCCAAACGATGTACCAGGCGAGCATCTTTCCCAAAATAATATTGTACCCTCGCCAAAAGTGTATCACCTTGATAGTGTCCCACAGGATGGCACAATAAGCCTGCTGGCTTATTAATAGCAAGAATCGCTTCATCCTGGTATACAACACAAAGATGATCCAAAGAATGCTTTATCATAGTTTTAGTTTCCAATTCCTTAGGCGTAAATCTCTGGTATGAAATTTTAAGCAGAAAGCGGGTTCTACTTGAATAGATCGCTTCGTGTAAGCCTTCTTTCAGGAATCCAAAAAATAGGTATCCCCATTTTTTTTGTGCCAGGCTCAAGAGTCGAATAAAATTTTTTGATTTGCCATGTGGTACTATTTTTGCTTCCTTACAGAAGGCTTACACTACGCTCTTCTTATCCCTAACACGGATAAACCGTAACCAAAAAGAAAAAAATTTACCGCAGAGACACAGAGGTCGCAGAGAAAAATTTTTATATTTTTTATTCTTTTCTCTGCGTTCTCCGCGTCTCTGCGGTGAAAAATCTTTACACTTTTGTGCGAGATTTTACTTGTAAGTGACTAAAGTTTCGTCATGACTCTTGTAAAATTGGTACGATTTTTCATGTTTCTCGAACTGATATGATGCAGATTATATCAAAATGGAAAGCATAGAAAATACAAAAAAAGTGTATAAAAAGCATAAAAAATATATAACTTATTCTTTGATATATAGTTAAATTTTTATATATTTTATGATATTTTGTGCTTTATGTGTTTAAGGTTCAATGTTAGAATTTAACTGGACTATTTTGACTATTACAATTTTTTCGGAATTCACAGTGAAAGAAGTTCCCTATAGATTACAAACTACATAGGTGAATAATACAAAGCAAGCATTTGGGAATGAAAATATGAGCAGTCTATTTATACAAGGTTATATTATTGAAAAGCTAATCAAACAAGGTGGTTTTGGTGCTGTTTATCTTGCCAAAAAAGCAGTAGATCGGCAGGTGGTAGCCATTAAAATCCTTAACACAGAAGCAGCGTCTACTTTGAAAGCGCAAATGCAATTTTCTTATGAAGTTAGCCTGCTATCAAAATTAAACCATCCTTATATTGTCAAAGTTTATGGCAAAATTTCTCAATCTCCTAAACCTGCTATGGAAATGGAGTATTTTGAAAGCGAAACCTTAAAAACTTTAATTTTGCAAAAATCTCCTTTGATCATGGAAAAAGGAATAGGGATTTTCCGCAAAGTTTTAGAAGCTATGAAGTACCTGCATAGCAAAAAAATCATCCATAAAGATCTGAAGCCTGAAAATATTTTAGTCAATTCCCAAGGAGATGTGAGGTTGATCGATCTTTCTATTGCAGAAAAGGTAAGCTTTTTATCTTATTTCCGCAAAAGAACGCGAGAAGGCACACCTTTATACATGGCACCAGAGCAAATTCAGAGAAAGCGGCCAGACTATCGTACCGATATTTTCGCCTTGGGAGCTACTTTCTATGAAGTATTTAGCGGAAGAAGCCATATTAAAGCAAATTCGGATAAGGCAGTTTTGCAGCAGCAGCTTAAAGGCATTATCCCTAAAATGAGGCAAATCAATAAGCAAGTCCCCTACCAATTGGACAATATGATCCTTCGCATGCTCAAAAAAAGCCCTAGTGAAAGATACCAGAGCATGGCAGAAGTGCTGTTTGATCTAAACAAATTTACAACCCAAGACGCTTTTATAAAAGCCGATAATATCTCCGCTGAAAATACGCCAGAAGAATCTCCAGAAAAACAGGAAGATTCGGAAAAATAATAATCTATCTATATCATAAACAATAAGGAATCAGAATTAAATTAGGAGTTACGCAAAGAGATTTTTATTTGGGGGAAAATTTTTGTAAAAATTTTCCCCCAAACCCCCTTTAAAAACTTTTATATTTTTATTTTCCAAT
>JABWCH010000168.1 GCA_013359215.1 Candidatus Brocadiia bacterium
AGAATATGCCCTACTCATATACCTTTGACAAAACTTTTCGATCTTGTGGAAAGCAAAGAAGAATTCCAGAAGGTTCTGGGCTTTTCTGAAGAAGAAAAGAAAGCCTTTATTGACCGTTTCTGGCAAATCACAAAAGAAAGCCCCCTCTATCGAGAACACACGCTGGCAGACCATAAAGGCCAGAATTCTCACCTAGACCATGGCCTTAAGATCCTCTACAATCGAGGATTTGCTTACGCTGATTTGTTCATAGATCCAGAGACATGCATACGCTGCGGCATGTGTTCTCATGGCAATGCCTGTACCTATTTTGCAAGAGAAGGCAAGCCCAGAGAGATTCCTGCTCTGCTCGATCAAAACTGCGCCCTGTGCAATGCCTGTATTAATTTCTGCCCCCAGAACAAACTCATCCAAAAAGAACGCGAATATGTAGAAAAGCTTATCAGCAATGCAGTAGACAGAGAAGAAAAAAAATACTGGCAGACACAAATGCACTTCCTGCGAGACACTACCATCATCCAAAGATCGCCTAAGCTCACAGAGATGGCAGATTTGTATATCACAGAAGACATTCTCATGGAAATCGACCGAGAAGCATCCCAGGGAAATATTCCTGTTTCGGGCATGGGACAAGGCGACAGGCACATGGGAATTGGCTTTGATGCAGAAAGATTCTCCCATTTCCATATTGTTGGGCCAGCACAAAACCGTTTGCACGAAGGTGACCCTGATGAAGAGCTTTCCGTGATTCTTGGCAAACGCCATCGATATTGCAAATTCGATGCTCAGGGAGACATGGACAATCCTCCTTATCCCAAAATCAAGCTGCGATCTCCCATGCTTTACAACAATATTCCTTTGGAAAGCAATGGCAGAATGGAACTTTCTCTTATCAAAGTAGCGGAAAAACAAAATACCCTTGTTGTGATTAAGCTCCATAAGCTTTTGATGTACTATGAATTTCTGCGCAAAGAAGGATCCTATAAAAACCTGCCTCCTGTAATCATACCCAGAGTGGATAAGGAAATTTTGCATCATCTTCTGGTGAACCCCAACACACAGCGTGATCTTGTGATGGATTTATGGCAAATGCCTGCCTTTGAGATCGCATACCATAGCGAAATGAAGCAAACTATTACCTATATTCAAGATTCTGTGCGGTCTTTAAGTCTCAAGCAGCCTTTGCTATGCGGTTATATAGAAATGGCGGAGTCTGATATGATTGGCGGCATAAGGCTGCTTCCTCATGTCGAAGCCATCATAGAAGAATTCCTGGCTTGTGGCGTGGATATGCTTCATATCCATGGGCTTCGCAACAAAGACCAATATTTTGTCACATCCCAGGCAGTTAGGTGCGTACACCATTATCTTTTGGAATCAGGAACAAGGCACAAAGTTGCGATTATGGCCTCTGGCGGCATCCGTCTCGCATCCGATAGCCAGAAAACAATCCAGCGTGGCGCAGAAGCAACCTTGTTAGACATTGCAGCCCTTTTGGCACTAGATCCCGCAGCCTACAGAGCTATTCTCGATAAGCAGACCACAACCGATAAGCTCATGAATTTAGATACAAACTGGGCTATCCAGAGACTTAACAACCAGATGGAATCCAGGAAAGTGCAGATATTAGAGGTTCTTGGCGCGGCGGGCTTTAAAGATATAAAGAAAACCGTAGGGGAAGAAGGGCGACTTATTGGATTCTACGAACTTGAAGAGCGCATCCAGAAAAATATCTTCGAAGCAGAAAGCTATCTGGACGACTATCGTCAGGTAAACCAGGAATTGGTTGCTAAAGAAAAAGATCTGGCAGACTATGCACCACGCTACCAGGACATCAAAGAGCGCATTGTTCCAGTAAAAAAGCCTCATGATTTTTACCATCTCAGTGAAACCAACCAGACCGTATACCAGAGAGATCATGTCTGGCCAGGCTGGATTATTGAAACCGTAGGCAAAATGGCTAGCGGAGATTTGTCTCTTTTATCTCTCAAAAATGTAAAAGGCACAGGATTGCTAGGCGATGGGTTTGATCTCATGAAAATCCTCTATAAATGTGATCCTGACTTGATTCCAGAAGAAGATCTAAATGACATCAAAACCAGCGTAGCTTTAGACAAAGGGCTGATGATCTTAGCACCCTGGATGTTTGGAGGCAAATCAGTCGGTTCTGTTGGTCTGGATACCTGGAAAGCGCATATCGTGGCATCCCATATATTGGGAATCCAATGCGATACAGGAGAAGGTGGCTATCCTACTTGCTTCTTCCTGAACCGCAAAGGCGAACCTATTTTCTTCCAGGAAAATGATATACAGGCCATGAAGCCTTTATTCTGCCATGAAAAATACTATACAATCCAAGATATCCGCGATATTCTGCAAAAGAATGCTATTAGCAGGGAAAGCCATCCTTCGATTTATGAAGAATTGCAGAAATACCCTGATCTCCAGCCTTTCCTTTTCTATATCGTTGTAGATACCCTGGACGAACCTTTTGTTTCCACAGAGCTAAAAACAGGACTTTTTGGAGTAAGCAAAGAAAGCATCAAAAAAGCACGCAGAGTCATCATTGCCTATAGCCAGGGGGCTAAGATGGGCATTGGCGGCCACATCCTCTCCCAAAAGGTCAACAAGCTGGTTTCCTATCTGCGCGGAGTGGAAGGCGTTGCCTATATTGATGTGGAAAAAGCCCAAAAGCTATGCGAAAGAATCGAAAAGATCGAAAAAGACAAAGACCATGGTTTGCATAAAGAAGCCCAGGAATCCTATCCTGAAATCCAGAGAGCGCAAGACGAACAAAAGGTATTCCCGCAGCTCCAGAGCCACCTTGTTCAAATACAGCAAAAGGTGTATGAATTGATTTGCCAGAAAAAAGTCGACCCTATCGAAGGCGAACAGATCCTATACCTTTGCGAAGAAGTCATTCGCTATTCTTATAGTAGCATCATTTCTCCTTTCCCATTCCATAATTGCTATTCTATTGAAGATGTGAAGGCATTCATTGATATTGTTCGGATGATTAATCCCAAGGCCGTAATATCGGTAAAGGTATCTCCCTCTGTGGATATTGAATTCATCGCAGCAGGTTTAGGGCGCATTGCCAAAGACAATACAGAAGAAGCCCTCGTCCATGCAAGGGAGGAATTGGCTGAAAATACAAAGAACATGGCCCAAGAAATAGCCGAATATGCTAAAAAATATGCCATGACAATCGAAGTATGGCTGGATGGCCCAAGAGGCGGAACAGGAGCTTCTCCCAACATCATCAAAGGCCAGATGGGTATGCATATTGAATACGCCATCCCTCTGATCCATAACCGCCTTGTGCGTGATGGGCTTCGCAACCATGTCAAATTCTTTGTCAGTGGCGGTATCCGCACCTATGAAGACGTAATCAAGGCCATTGCACTAGGCGCAGATGGCGTAATATGGGGTACAGCACCTCTTGTTGCCATTGGATGCGACCGCAACCGCAACTGCCATGATGGCTGTTCGCGAGGCATTGCCACAAGCAATTTGATTATGCAAAAGCTGAGAGATGTGGAAACCAACACAAGGCAAATGGTCAATGTCTTTACCATGATGCAGCTTCAGGTTATGAGAGCTTTGGCAGCATTGGGTTTTAAGGACATTCGTGAGCTGCGTGGCAGATACGACAAAATCCAGTGGATTGGCCTCAAGGAAAGAGTGGATTTCCGCATTCGCCAGAGAAGCCAGTTCCATGAAAGCAGCAAGGAAATCGAAGACAGAAAGCATCCCCAAGGACAAAGCAACTGCGGCGTGGCAGCCATCATTGGAACACAGCCTATCCCTAGCTATATCCTGGATCACACATTGTATTCCATGAGAAACCGCGGCATGGATGGCGTAGGCGTAGGAAAAACCTTGTGTTTTAGAAACTACCCTCATCACTATGCTTACAGCCTTATGGTCAAAGGCATGCTACAGCCTGAATGCGAAAGAATGCTATTAGAAGAAGACAAAAGCCTTACACAGGAGTCCCTTAGAGAAAAAGCAAGAGAAGTTTTGCTTTCCTATCGCTATCGCCTGGCAGAAAAGATTTTCCAGACCTATTTTGCTCCTTATTTTGATACAACAGGAGAGACAAAGGTCGAAAAGATCCGAGATTCCTATAAGCGAAATGAGTATGGTCAAGAAAAAGACTACAGAGAATTCGGCAATCCCAATACTGACCCTGGCGATATTTTTCGATGGTTTGTGAGGGTCAAGAAAGATGCCCTGAATCAATTCATTGAAAGCGAGCTACTCACAAGCACACGCTATGCCTATACCAGGGAGTTCTATCCCCAGGTAAACCAGGACAACTACAAAGATCATCAGGAATTTTTGGAAAAAGCAGAAGACCTCTTTGTCCGAGAGCATTCTTCTGTACTCACGCAATCTTTGTATATCTGGCAGCCAGAACCGAAAGCTTGGAAAGAGTTTATCGCCAAAAGAAACTATAGCAGCCATACATTCGATATTCTGGTCAAAGAAGAGCCTTTATCCAAAAAAAATCTGGAACAGCATGCAGAAAATGCTCTGCTGGATACCAAGGAGTTCTTTGAGTCATATCCTCCTCTATACAACAAGGCAAGGTATATAAGCCGATCCAAAAGAATCGCAGCGGTTATGTCTTGTGGTAAAAATATGGCTGTATGGAAAACAGCAGGAAGAGAAATTCCCTGGGAAACACCTTTTGCCCCCAACAACATCATTCATGTTCGTCTTGCAACAGGAAGCGTTGTGGAGCAAATGAATGCCCATCCTTTTGGAAAGCTCAATACTGCTTTGACTCACAATGGCGAAACAACCAACTACGAAACCCTCAAACAAAGGGTGGAACAGTTTGGGCTTATTCCTCTTGCCACAACAGACACAGAAGTCGCGGCTCTCAAATTCCAGCTCGTGGCTGAAGATCTGGAATACCCTGACTGGGCTTTGTTTGAAAGCTTCTCTCCCACAACAGGCGATGATCTGGCCTTGGTTGATCCAGAAAAGAGAAAATATCTCGAAGAAGTGCAAAGGGTCGAGTTTACAAGCAGCCCTGATGGCCCTTACCAATATCTATGCTTACGGCATCTTCCTCGCCGTGGAGCAACCGAACGAGTGGATCTCAAAGATCCTGCGGATTTGCGCCCAAGCACGACCGCTTTTTGGAGCGATACACAGGGCAAGACAAAGCGCGTTTTCAGCATGATTGCTTCAGAAGAACAGGCTTTAGCCCAAATGATGCAACTTTTGGATAAAGAAGGGCTTGTGGATGGAGCAGCCGCAGATACAACGCTGGTAAGCAGTGGTATGATAAGCAGATACCATTATAATGAAGAAGGCGAGATAACAAAAGCAGAATTCTGCGACCGCTATGGTACGCCCATGCCGCTGGCAGACTTTGGCGAGCATTATAGCATTTCCCGAACGCCTTTCGTAATTCCTCAAAATAGCGACTTGTTAGAGCAAGATATGGCAAAGGCAGGCCAGGACATTCCTTTCTTCCTTCGCAGCCATCTTGCTGATTGGGATTTCAATACCTATCGCTACTGTTTGGAAGCCTGGACAAAGCAGAAAGGCAATGCTGTCCTTAAAATCAGCACATTCCAATACTTGATAGACTATCTCAGGACATTCGATACAGGCAAAAAAGCCAAAAGCTCTCTTTTAGACATAACTCGTACTATATTCTATAGCTTCCTGGACAATCTGTCACAGCAAGATACAAGCTTTGTCCACAAAGCTAAAGGCACAAGAGAAATGGCATCACCTTTGCATCCAGAAAATACGCTCTTGGTGGACGCAACAGGCTTTGAGCCGCAAGGCACAGACCCTCGCCACACACTCGCCTGCCTTTTATCTCTTGCTTACGACAAAGGATGGCGCAAATTTCTTCTTTACAGAGTAGCAGGACAGAGGCTTATTTCCACAGCAGTCATGGGCAAAAGCGATACCCACGATGTGCAGATCGACATCTATGGAACGCCTGGCGAATATCTAGGGGCTTTTATGCAAGGAGGCACAATCCGAGTTCATGGCAACAGCCAGAACTTCACGGCCATGTGCACTCGCTATGCTCATCTTCATATCTTCGGCAATGCAGGCAAAGTTTGCGGCTATGCATCCAAAGGCGGAAAGATATTCATCCTGGGAGACATCAATGACCGCGCCTGGACAAACTCTGTCAACGACACACGAGGCCAGAGTCTCCAGATCCATATTTTGGGCAGTGCCAGCAAATACGCAGGCGAATCTCTTATGGGCGGCGATTTCTTTTTTGGTGGCATGCACTTTGATCATACAGGAAAGCTTTGCACACAATCCCGTCCCTACCGAGGCACAAAAATGCTCGGAGGCGCGTCTCGCGGCAGAATGCTTTTCTTTGATCCTAACCACCGCCTTGATCCACATCAGTATAGCCAGGCACAGGCAAAAGAAATCACGCCAGAAGAATGGCCTTACTGGCAAACTATGGTCACAGAAACCCTGGAACTCGCTGGTGTTTCCCTGAAAAAACAAGACGCTGTTTACACCTTTGAAGTAGATGGGAAAAGCTATGAGATTTTGCCTAAAAATTTCACCCTTATCGCTCCCAAAGGCAAACTCAAAGGCTACGAATCCCACTAAGATTTTATCTAGGGAATGTCGTCCTTTTCGCTGCACAGACGAAGAGGTCGCAGAGACTGTCTACGAAAGATACGAACAGGAATGAAATTTCTATAAAAATTATTCGTGCCATTCGACCATTCGTCTTATTCGTGATAAAAATCTAAGAGAAGATTGTAAAGAATTGTCCACGAAAAACACGAAAGGCCCGAAAGGGAATGTTCGTGTCTTTCGTGTTTTTCGTGGACAAAAACTTGATCCATCTTTTTCTCTCTCTGCGGTGAATTATTTTCTTAGGTTAACACCAATGAGGTTTAGGTTTAGGTAGATTTAGGTTTAGGGATGCCGTAAAATCCTACTTTTTTAAGGAACAATATATGTTGGCCTGTTCATTTTTGAATCCAGAGCATAATCTAAGCTTTGCGATTGGTTTTGTGCTTTTTTTCTGCGCTTTTTTGTTTTCGCTTGCGCTGGTTTGGATGGTAAGGAAGTATGCACCTCGTTTGGGGCTTATGGATATGCCAGGAGAAAGAAAAGTACATACCAAAGTCATCCCAAGAGGAGGGGGGATTGCTATATTCTTCGGTGTTCTGGTTTCTTATATTCTAGGCTATTTTTTGATCCAGTTTTGTTCTGAGGCTTTTCCTGCCTGGGCCAAATTTGCCCAAATACCAGACCATGCGTGGAAAGATATTTTTTCCATTGTTGCTGGCGGTATGGTCATCTTTGCCACGGGTCTTATGGATGATCTATATGACCTTAGGCCAAGAACAAAACTTGCAGTAGAGATTCTAGTCGCACTTGGACTGGTTTTTTGTGACATCCGAGCTACCATTTTTGTAGAAAGCTATGCCTTTTCTTTGATCGTAAGCTGCTTTTGGATTATTCTTATTACTAATTCCTTTAACCTTTTGGACAATATGGATGGGCTTTCTTCTGGCGTTGCCATGATTGTCGGCATCCTCTTTTTGGTTGTGGCTGTCCAGACAGGGCAATGGATGATTGCCTTTCTTCTGGTGGGGCTTTTAGGGGCGATTTTAGGATTTTTCTGCTATAATTTTCCGCCTGCCAGCATCTTTATGGGAGATTGTGGTAGCCTTTTTTTAGGCTATATGATGTCTGTTTTAACAATCCACGCTACCTTTTATCAAAGCACCTCCATCTATCCAGTGGCATTGCCCATTGTGCTTCTGTCCGTACCCCTTTTCGATACATTTACTGTTGTTGTTTTGCGAATTCAGGTAGGAAGCTCCATTTTCAAGGGAGACAAGCGGCATTTTTCGCATCGGCTCGTGAAATTAGGAATGACTCCTTACCAGGCAGTGTTTACCATATATCTTGTTACCCTGGCGACTGGCTTAGGTGCTTTGCTTTTATACCAGACAGACCTTTTTGGCTCTATTGTTATCCTTATCCAAACATTGGGTATTTTAAGCATTATTTACATACTGGAAAGCCCTGTAAGAAAAGCAGAAACAAGCCTAAGCTCTAAGAAAAAAGAAGATAGCGGCTTAGCCGAAGATCTTTGTCAAAAGAAAAGCGAAGATAAAGCCGAAAAGCCTGAAACACCATCTGATATTCTTCAGAAGTAAGAGAAATCTGGTTGATCCGAGAATTATGCGTATTTACCAAAACGTGAATTTTTTGCAATGTGATAGCAGGAATAACAATGAGATTGCCCCTGGCATGTTTCTGGCACTCCTGGCAGTAAGACAGCCCTGATGCAGGAGAGAAAAAAGCATTCATGCATTTTAATGCTATGTAATTTTGGCAAAAATTGCACTGCTCCAGATTCGGGTTGATGCCTAGCAAACACATGGTATGCCATTGTAGATAGAGTAGCATATTTTGGGGAATGCTTCCTAGAGAAAGCTGCTCTAAGGCATACCGTAGCAAGCGAAAGACTCTGATGTTCGGATCACCCTCTGCCGTAAATTCCCTTACAAACTCAACAAAATACAATGCAGTAAAAAGTCTAGGCAAATCTTTCCTTATGGCAGGAAAATGGCTTTTTATGTCGCATTCTTTAAATAGAGCGAGCTGGCCTTCTTTTTTAGGATAATAAATGACATTGAGATGGTTTAAAACTTGCATTGCGCCCTGATAGGGATTTTTATTTCGCTTTAGTCCTTTTGCCATTACTCCAATTTTACCATAATCTTGCGTAAATAGAGTAAATATCTGACTGCTGTCGCCATAGTCTATGTATCTTAGTACAATTGCTTCTTGCTGGATTATCAAGCGAATTCCTCTTGTTAAAATAGAAAAGAATTTTTAAAAAATTTTTTTTGTCCCTTTTCCAGAAAGGGGATAGCGATTATTGAAAATCTATTTTTTCTTTAATTATATCTCCTGCCGAGAGATATTGCAATACATTTTTTTAATTAACAAAGGGAATTTCTCTGAAAACTAACCTGTTTCAGGAGTTAAAATCTCGATTTTTCTTTCTATTTGGAAAAAAGGACTTGACAGAGTGCCTGTTTTTCATTTATACTTAGTTTCATTAAAATTATGTACCTTCTGTTTTACACAGGACAAAAAAACGACACATAAGCTCATTGCGGGCGAAATGTCGCACGAGCAAAGCTCCTGTGTAAAAATTCAACTATTATTCTAAAGTTTTATGTAACCATTTTGTTTCTTGTATTTGAAAGGTAGAAAGAATGAATAAAAAACAACTCGTAGAGCAAGTTGCAGCCGAAATGCAAAGCACAAAAGCCGAAGCAGAAAAAGCAGTCAATGGTGTAGTTGAAGCTTTGAAAAAAGGTATTAAAAAAGATTCCATCGTCCAACTTATTGGTTTTGGTTCTTTCAATGTAAAGAAAAGAAAAGCCCGCAAAGGACGCAATCCCAAAACTGGCGAACCCTTAAAAATTAAACCCTCCAAAACAGTTGTTTTCCGTCCAGGCAAATCTTTCAAAGAATCTGTCAATAAATAACAATCTTTCTTTGATTCAATCGTGAATGCCAGGCCAAAAGAATATTTTGGTCTGGCATTTTTTATTGGATCAAGACAATCTTGTTGCTATAATCTGGCTATTGCATAAATACTATCCAGGACAAGCTGAAACCAAGCAGTCATTCATCACGATGATATTCATCACGAATGACATGAATATACAAATTACGCGAATGAAATTTTTATAAAAACTATTCGTGCCATTCGATCATTCGTCTTATTCGTGATAAAAATCTTCGCTTTTTTGACAAACATTTTACTTGTTAAATTCTATGAGAATCTTAGCATTGCAGTGTAAAAATAACTTGATTTTTTTTTAGGTTTATGGGAAAATCAAAAAAAATACTTTATGATTTCTTTTCATTCTACCGTCTGCTAAAATTTGCTTCCTATTTTTTATGACCATATAAAACATTAGAATAGGACTACTTTTGCATCACGATGGTTTAATTTTTAGAAAGGATTGAAAATGCAAGAAACTATCATGGATAGAATCAGAGCAAAAGCTAAAACCCTCAAGCGTCGTGTTTGTCTTACAGAAAGCGATGATCTCAGAAATATACAGGCAGCAAGAAAAATTGCTGACATGGAATATGCAATTCCTGTCCTGGTCGGCGAAATTGCAACCATAGAAAAAATTGCCAAAGAAAACAATGTAAAGCTTTCTGGCATCGAAATCGTAGACATCCCTACTTTCCCTAAAATGGATGAATATGTCCAATTTTTGGTGGAATTAAGAAAAGACAAGGGAATGGATGAAAAAACAGCAAGAGAAACACTCAAGGATAGCTGCTTTTTTTCTGCCACTATGGTAGTCAGAAAAGATGCTCATGGATATGTTTCTGGTGGTGGAAACCCTAAAGGGTATAACCATAATACAGGCCAAAAGATTAAACCTGCCTTGCAATTGTTTAAAACAGCAAAAGGAATCAAGACTGCATCTACTTTCTTCATGATGCAACTCCCCGATCCTAAATGGGGTTTCCAGGGTACACTTTTTTATGCAGATTGCGCTCTTGTTATTAATCCCACAGCCGAACAATTAGCAGAAATCGCTGTCTGCACTGCCAGGAGCTTTAAAAACTTTACAGGCGAAGAAGCAAAAGTAGGAATGATTTCTTGCTCTACCAAAGGCTCTGCAAAAGATCCCATCATCGACAAAGTCGTGGAGGCTACAAAACTGGCTCAGAATATGGCACCTGAACTGTTGATTGATGGTGAGTTACAATTCGATTCTGCTGTCATTCCCTGGATTGCAGAAAAGAAAGCTCCCAATTCTAAAGTCGCAGGCCATTGCAATGTCCTGGTTTTCCCTGATCTCAACTGCGGGAACTCTATGTATAAAGCAACGGAAAGATTGGCTGGCGCAACGGCTATTGGCCCTATTACTCAAGGATTAAGAAGACCCTTTAACGATGTTTCTCGCGGATGTTCTGTAGATGATATTGTCGATGTTACTGCTGTAACTACAATCTGCGAATGGACAGAATAGCTTCCCTATAAATCACAAAGAAAACAAATAGTTTACTGTATAGGAAATTATAGTTTTGTCTTAATCTTAATCTTAATCTTAAGCTTAATCTTAATCTTTATCAATGATCATAGAGGATAGGGATAAAGAGAATGATTAAGATGAAGATAACGATTACGATTAAGATTACGATAAGGATTAAGAGGAGACTAATTTAGCGATAGGAATTCAATAACTTTCCCATAACCGCAGAGTAACAGAGAGAGCATCAAAACTGCAAACAAAAAAGAAAACTATCCACAGATTACGCAGATTACACAAATGAAGAAAAGGAATTCTTATCGCTTATCATAAAAATTCACTCCATTATGGTAAAATATTTGCAAATTGCTGCTTTGTGTGTTCTCAATGTTGTTTTTTTAAATTTTTATTCCTCTGCGGTTTAAAATTGATAGGATATTTTCAACATTTTCCAAGGGGATCTGCACGAGTAATAGCACAGACTTTTGTGCTTAAATACTACAAGAGAGGTAAGGCCGATGAAAGACAATGACCTTTCGATTCTTGGAACTATCCATTCGCTTAGCGATCAGGAAATCAAAGAAATGAGTTTCCCTCAAGGGGAAATCATTGCCCAACGCTATGAAATCATAAAATTGATTGGAGCAGGGGGAATGGGTGCTGTCTATCTGGTGAAAGATCGAAAATTGCAAGACGATCTTAAAGCACTGAAAATCATGCTTCCCAAATTGATCAACGATCCTAACGCTAAAGAGCGATTCCTCAATGAAATTCTGGTTTCCCAAAAGATGACACACCGTAATATTTTACGTGTATATGACTATGACCAGGAAGGTAGCCTCATGTTTTTCACCATGGAATACATTGATGGGAACAATATGAGAGAATGGATTAAAGAAAAACAGACGCAAGGCGATATATCCTTAGAGGAAATTGGAATTCTTGTAGTAGAACTTTTGGATGCTTTAGAGTCGGCCCACAAGTTTACTGTGCATAGAGATATTAAACCCGAAAATATCTTGATCCCCAAAGATCCAGTGGATAGTAGAATTAAAATTTGCGATTTTGGGCTTGCCCAACTTCAAAATCCTGCTTTGTTCTTTAGCAGCAATCAAGTTATGGGAACTTATAATTATATGGCCCCAGAGCAGCATACAGACAGCAACAAGGTAGACAGAAGGGCAGATTTGTATTCTGTGGGAGTTTTATTTTATGAAGCTTTGACAGGAAAATTTCCCATTGGCCGATTTAAATTGCCTACGCAACTTCGCGCTGATTTGCCAGAAGATATAGATTTATTTATCGAGAAGTCTTTGTCTCCTGATGTAGAAGATCGATTCAACGATGCCAGAGAAATGAAACTGGCTCTTATGGATTTAATAGGCATGCCTGCTTCCGATATAAGAACAAAGGCATCTACAGGGCTTTTGACCAAGGTCAAGCCATCTGTGACTCCTAGTTTGAAAGAAAAAACACCTCGTGTGGTTGCTAAAATGTTTCGGGAAAAATCTTCCTCTGAAGGGGAAGACGTTCCTCCCTCTAAAATCAACCGAGAAACAGGGGTTTATCCAAAGCCCAATATAGAAAAAAAAGAACCTGTAACTCCACCCAAGCCTATGTTTTCCTTTACACAGCAGCAAGAGCCGAAAAGTGGAGCGTGGAATCGAATGGATCGCCCTTTTCCTAAGCCAGCCCAGAACGCTTCCATGGAAACACCCTTGCATAAACCTATCCATTCTCCTAAAAGTGGCGTATGGAGTCGCCCTGAAGCTCCTATACAAACAGCACCTAACAGGCCAGAAAATAGAGAGGAATTGGCAGGAAACAAAAGTGGAGTATGGAATCGCTCTGAAACCAATGCTCCCAAGCCTAACAGACCAGAAAATAGAGAGGAATTGGCAGGAAACAAAAGTGGAGTATGGAATCGCCCTGAACCCAATACTTCCAAGCCTAACAGACCAGAAAATAGAGAGGAATTAGCAGGCAATAAAAGTGGCGTATGGAATCGCCCTGAATCCAATGCTCCCAAAAGCAGCGTATGGAGTCGTGTTCCCAAAAGCGGAGTATGGTCATCCCAAGAAATGCTTCCCAAAACAGAAGATATAAAAGAAGATAAAGAAAACCGCTCTGGAAGATACCAGGAAACGCAAGACCAATACGAAGAAAAAAACGAAGCTGTTGCAGCACCCCGCGCCTTGGAAAAATTTCCTAGAAAAAGTTTCATGGAACAAAGCTCTCAGGAAGATATGGAAGCATTGAAATCGCAGTTGCCTCCCGATTTTTTGATGGATTTCATAAAACATCACAAGGGGACATGGGAATATGAGGATTATTATGCTTTAGAAGAAGAAGCACAGAAGTTTGTAGCTAACTTCGATGGCGCTTTGTTTATGGAGCTTCTGGATCAGGAAAAACGGAAATTTCTGGATTTTGGAAACACGGCACGCAGGTCGAGAGTAAAAGAGCAGTTCAGTGCTAATCTTAAAAGAGTAGAAGAGTCTGGAATTCTGGTTGATTTTGTTCAAAAATACAAAGCCAAGTGGGGAGAAAGAGAATGGAAGCAACTGCTCAGAAAGCTGGAAAATGATGGTTTCTATCCTTTAGAAGAGGACACTCTTCGATATATGCTCCATCAATGCCGCCACAGGTATTTGCATGCAAAAGATAAAGCCACAAAGCATAGGCAGATGCTCCAGTCTTTGGAAAAGGTACACCAATATGAAGATGCTATGGACTTTTTGGCAGAAGTCAGGCAAGAAGGCTATTGGGATGAATACTTCGAGCAGCAAGAGCAAAGAATCCATAGCATTGTGAAAGAATTTACAGACTATCTGGAAGAAGGCCGCCGCCTTATCGAAGAAGATAAGGCATCTCAGGCTCTTGTAAAGCTACAAAAAGCCTCTCAGTTGAAGCCAAACGACCCACAACTGGCAGAACTGCTCAACGCAATCAAACAAAAGCAAGATTCCAGACGCAAACAGCACCAGCAATATTTGCAAGAAGGCGACAGGTTAGCCTATGTGGAAAAAAAACACCAGGAGGCTATGGACAAATGGCAAAAAGCTTTGGAATTTGTCGATTCTCCTGAACATGAAGAACAAATAAAACAAAGAATTGCCTCTTCCAGAGAAAAGGCAAGCCAGTGGACGCAAATCAAAGAGCAAATGACTCAGGTAAAAGAAATGGGACAGGCAAGCTCTTCAGATTTGGAGCATTTAGAGCAAATTTTAAATACTTATGCTGGCGAATATAGCAACAATCCTGATTACCAAAATCTAAAAAAATGGCATGAAGACATTTCCGCGACTGCCAAACAAAAATCCCAGGAACAGTTTTCTAAAATACTCAACCAGGTCAACCAATGGATTACGCAAGGGAAATTCGATCAGGCACTACATAGCTTGCAAGTCTTGCAACAGCAATATGGCACATCCGATCCTATGAAAGAGATGATCCTTCGGTTGTCCAAGGCAAAAGAAGTGTTTATGGAAATCGAAAACTTAAGGAATATGGGAAGCATACGCTCGGATGTTGATCCATCCGTATATTCTGAAAAAATGCTTGCGCTATGCCGCCAGATGAAAAGCTTAGTGCCTGAGTTTACAAGAACCAGACAATGGGAGCTTCAGGTTTCCCAACACCAGATTGTATACAGGCAGCTTGCCAGCAGAACCCGTAGCAAAAGCATACAAAGATGGATTTTCTTGGGGATTTTTATTTTGATCATGATCCCTGTATCCTGGGAAGGCTGGAAATGGTTCAAGCTTTATTTAAAGGAAAAACGTTTTGAAGAAGCTTACCAGGAAGCAGAAAAATTCCGCGAAGCAAAAAAATGGATAGATGCCTGGAAACTATACAATAAAGCAGAAGAGCTAAGTCCAGACGGCAAAAAATTCGAAATAAAGTCCAAGATCGAAGAAATGAAAAGATACTATACAGAACAGCAAAATAGCTTCAAACAGGCTGTGGACAAAGCCCAGGAAGAGAGTAAAAAAGGAAAATGGGCAGATGCTTTGCGCTGGTATTGGGAAGCACAGCGAATTGGCTATAAAGACATATCAGAAGAACTTTTGAAGATTCGCCCTGAAGAATGGCCTGTGTCTTTGTGGAGAGATTGCTGGAATCTCCAGACAGAACTTATCGATTTTAGCACAGCTTCCTGGGAAAAACTATCCCATGAGCAGCAGATCAAATATTCTCAAAGCTACCAAAAATGGTATTCTGAATATAAAAATCTGCCTATCCAGAAAAGCCAAAAAATAGGAGCAGGGAGAGTCATTGTTCGGCTTATTCCTCCAGGACGTTTTTGGATGGGTTCTCCTGAAAAAGAAAAAGAAAGAGAAAGCGATGAAAGACGCTACAAGGTTGTTTTGAGCAGACCTTATTATATTGGCAAATATGAAATAACACAGCGTCAGTGGCAAACCATCATGATGGGTAATCCTTCCCACTTTAAAGAAGATGGTCCAGATTTACCTGTAGAACAGATTTCCTGGGAAGAAGCCAGCCGTTTCTGCGACCAGGCAAAAGTCGCTTTACCAACGGAAGCCCAATGGGAATATGCCTGTAGAGCAGGCGTTACAGGCCCTTTCAACTTAGGAGAAAACATAACCACAGAGGAAGCAAACTATGATGGAAACTATCCTTATCTTGGAAACAAAGGATCTTACAGAAAGACAACCATAAAGCCTGGTACTCTAAAATCTTCCAATGCATGGGGTTGCTACGATTTCCATGGCAATGTCTTTGAATGGTGTCTGGATTGGGCGCAGGAATATCCCAATGAAGAACAAAGAGATCCAAAAGGTGCAGAGAGTGGTATATGCAAAGTCTTTAGGGGAGGATCTTGGAGAGAATACGCAAGGGGATGCCGCTCTGCTAATCGTTCTAAGGAGCTTCCTTCCAGCCGCGACTATCAAATCGGGTTCAGGATAGTTTGTGATTAAAAAGGGGGAGCGTAAATAATGTTAAAACTACTGTATCGTTTTTTGCGAGAGCCAGATAAAAGAATTCTTTGGAAATTTATCTATAATTTCGCATGGAAAGGCAGAATAGCAGTAAAAAAATTTTACCAGCGCAAACAGCAAGGAAAAAATTTTCCAGCATTTTTGATGCTTTCTGTCACAAACCAATGCAACCTTCACTGCAAAGGGTGCTGGATCACACCTTCAAAACCTCCAGCGTATATGCCTTTGGATATTTTTTGTAAAATTGTAGAAGCCGCTCGCCAAAAAGAATCTTACTTCTTTGGCTTGTTGGGTGGCGAGCCTCTTTTATATCCTGGGCTTTTTTCGGCAATCAAGCATTATCCTGATTGCTATTTTCAAATTTTTACCAATGGCACTCTTTTCAATGATGATATAGCAAAGCAAATGAAGCAATTAGGGAATATTACTCCTTTGATTAGCATTGAAGGAAAAGAAACAGAAAGCGATTTGCGCAGAGGTGGGCAAAATGTATACGCAAAAGCCCTGGAAGGAATAGAATATTGCAGGAAAAACAGGCTAATCACGGGCGTTGCTTGCAGTATATGCAAAACAAACTTTGAGGAATTGGTAAATGAACGATGGCTAAAAGATCTGATTGATAGAGGGGTACACTATCTTTGGTACTATATCTATCGCCCTGTAGGAGCAAACCCTTGCCCTGAGTTGGCTCTGTCTCAGGAACAAATTCTGTGCTTGAGGAAATTCCTTGTAGAGATGAGATGCCGCGTTCCCCTGATCCTTGTTGATGCCTACTGGGATCATCTTGGAAATGCTTTATGCCCCGCGGCAACAGGGATTAGCCATCATGTTAATCCTCATGGCGATATAGAGTTTTGTCCACCTATTCTGTTCTCCAAAGACAATATAGATCAAAAAAGCGATGTTGAAAGCCTTCTGGAACAAAGCGAGTTTTTAAAAGAATTCCGAAGCTTTGCCACTAATGCAACAAGAGGCTGCGTGATCTTAGACTGCCCTGATCAGCTACAAAAATTTTTATCAGAACAAAAGGCAAAGGATACAAGGGGAAGAGATGCAGAGGGGCAGCTTTCTCAATCCTGCGCTTGCAGCCATCATATCCCTGGAAAAGAAATACCAGAAAAAAGCTGGGCTTACCGTTTTGCCAAGAAATACTATTTTTTCGGTTTTGGAGCTTATGGATAAAAAAATACACCAACTATGGTTTATACCAGAGAATAAAGAAGAGCGAGACCAGATTCTACAGAAAGTTCGGCAGTATCTTTCCGAGAAAAAGCTTTTTCCTCCCTTATCTTTAAAAGAGCTGGAAAGCCAAACCAACATTTTTCTATCGCAAACGTCTTTACCAGAAGCTTATAAAAACTGGATTATCGTTCTCATCAACAATGAGTTGTGGCGAGATACCATTTCCTCCATCCCTTACCGTCGCCGCATTTTCTTTTTGCCACAGTGTATGCGGGCAAATCAATGCAAGGGGGAATTTGACGAAATGGGGCTTCTTTGTGCTGAATGCGGTCATTGTGTTATGGGGGAAATTCAGGCTAAGGCAGAAGAGCTTGGATATGCAGTCTTGATTGCAGAGGGAACAACCTTTGTTACTTCTTTTCTGACAAAAGGGAAATGCGATGCTGTCATAGGCGTAAGCTGCCTGGAAACTTTGCAAAGAGCCTTTCCTTATATGGTGTCCCAGGCAACACCAGGCATAGCCATTCCCCTGTATAAAGATGGTTGTAAAGACACAAAGGCTGATATAGATTGGGTTTGGGATGCTCTCTATTTAAAAAAATCCCAGGAAAAAGAAGCGATCTCCCTGGACAAAATCCAAAAGGAACTGAACTCCTGGTTTCTGTTGGACGGCCTTATCAACCTCTTAGGCCGCCCATCCAGGGAAGCGGAAAAAATTGCCTTAGCGTGGCTTTCTAAATCAGGGAAGCGTTGGCGACCACTTTTAAGTATCGCTGTTTTTCACACTTTAAGCTATAAAAAAGAATACCCGACTTTTTTGAAAAAAATTGCCATTGCAGTAGAATGCTTTCATAAGGCATCTCTCATCCATGATGATATAGAGGATGAGGAAGAGTATCGCTATGAAGAGATCGCTCTCCATAAACAATATGGCATTCCCATTGCCTTGAATGTCGGCGATTACCTGATAGGTCTTGGCTATAAGCTTCTCTCTTCTTGTGGGCTAGAACCTGAAAAAATTTTAAGGATGTTTCAGGTTGCATCCCAAAGCCATCTTGCCCTTTGCCTAGGCCAAGGAGAAGAGCTATCGTGGAGAAAAAAAAATTTGCCTTTGCCTGTATTGGAAGTGATTTCTATATTCCAGGAAAAAACAGCACCAGCTTTTTCTGTTGCGCTTATTTTAGGGGCATTAGCAGCCAATGCTGGAGAAAATATCTGCCAGGTTTTAGAAAAATACAGCGAATCCCTGGGGATTGCCTACCAGATACAAGACGATATTCACGATTTTGTCCAGGAGAAAAAGCATCTTTCCTTATACAGGCCATCTTTGTTTTTATCCATAGCATGGGAAAAAGCAAGCGAAGAAAGCAAAAGCCTTTTGCTATCTCCTGAGTCCTGGTCGGAAAATGAAGAAAAAATTCAGGAAATTCTAGGAAATAAAGAAATAGAAAAAATGGCAAAAAATTTAAAAGAAGAATATATTGAAAAAGCCTACCAAAGTTTATGTTCTTTAGAAAATATAGAATTAAAGCAACTCCTTTACCGAGTTTTAGGAAAAATAATAATGAACTGAGGAGATTTCTCTATGAAATTGACTATAGTGATGCCTGTATACAATGAAATCCATACCATTGAAAAAATACTGGATGTTGTGGAAAAAGCCCCTGTGCCTCCCCAAATCACAGAAAAAGAAATCCTGGCTGTAAACGATTGCTCTAAAGATGGCACAAAAGAAGTATTAGAAGCCCTTGTTGCTCAAGGAAAACCAATTAAAGTGATCCACCATGAAGTAAACCAGGGAAAGGGTGCTGCTTTAAGAACAGGGTTCAAGCATGCTACAGGCGATATTGTTCTAATCCAGGATGCAGATCTGGAATACGATCCAAACGAATATCCAAAACTTCTGAAACCCATTTTAGACAATAAAGCGGATGTTGTTTATGGATCAAGGTTTATGGGCGGTGAACCACATAGGATTCTCTATTTCTGGCACATGATTGCCAACCGAATGCTTACCATTGCCTCCAATATGTTTTCCGACCTTAACCTGACAGATATGGAAACCTGCTATAAAGTGTTCAGAAAAAAAGTTTTGGATCAAATTACGATTGAAGAAAACCGATTTGGATTCGAGCCAGAAATAACCGCCAAAGTCGCTGACCAGGCAAGGCATGATAGCATCAGCATCTATGAGGTTGGGATTTCCTATTATGGAAGAACTTACCAGGAAGGAAAAAAAATTGGCCTTAAGGATGCTTTCCGAGCCTTATGGTGTATATGGAAATACAACACAACAAAATTTGCCCGTCTTTTTAAATATGCAGTAGACGGTACATTTGTGGCATTATCCCAAATTCTGACAATGATTTTTTTGGTGGAAGTGTGCCATTTCAAGGGAGAAGAATGGAAAAACATAGCCAATGCCATAAGCATTGAAGTGTCTGTCATGACAGGCTTTGTGCTCCATTCTATCAATACCTGGAGATACACATACCATTCTATATCTGAAGTCCTTTCTAAATGCCTTTCCTTTCATTTAGCTACAGGGCTTTCTTTTTTAACAAGAATCATATTGTTTTATATACTCAATACGATGTATGTGCCTTATAAAATGAACATGCTTTTTGGCATAGCTATCGCCGTAACCATGAACTTTATTGTCTACAACGATTTTGTTTTTAAAAGAAAAAAACACTAGCTACCTGGAGAAAAAATTATGCTAAACCAAGGGCCATTACAATGGATGGAACGAAGAAAATCCTGGAGAGACTACACTTCAGAGCTGATTGCCCCGAAAAAACTAGAATTTTTGCAAAAGACTTTCCAGGAAATCAAACCCCCTTTTGGAAACCAAATCGGGCTAGAAATAGTGAATTTCAAAGGCGACATCAAGCCATTCCTGACGTATGGTTTTATCAAAGGAGCTAACACCTTTATTGCTGGTAAAGTTTCCACTTCTTCCCCCATGAACTGGGAAGACTATGGATGGGCTATGGAACATCTTATCCTTGTTGCAACAGGATTAGAAATCGATACTTGCTGGCTAGGGGGAACCTTCAGGCGGACTTGCTTTTCTAAAAAGCTGGAGTTAAAAAAAGACGAAACCATTCCTGCTGTTGTTGCCATTGGATGTGGAAAACAACAACGTAGCTTCCGCGATCAGGTCATCAGAACCATAGCCGCTTCCCATACACGAAAGCTTTGGGCAACACTCTTTTTTGAGAATGATTTCAGCACACCCTTGATCCAGACAACAGAAGAATACTCCACTGCCTTGAATATGATCCGCCTTGCTCCCTCTGCTGCCAACAGACAGCCCTGGCGTATATTGAAACAGAAAGACACATTCCATTTTTATCTCAAGAGATCAGCAGGGTATGACCAGCACAAAAAAGCAGACTTGCAGCGTGTAGACATGGGCATCGCCTTTTTGCATTTTGACTGGGCATTGAGAGAATTTAAGACAGAAGGGAAATGGATACAAGAGACTCCTGATGTAACCAAACCAATGGATATGGAGTATATTGCAAGCTGGAAGAAAAACAGCTAGTAATAGAAGAAAGACAATACGAATGAATTTCTATAATTTTTTAGCACATCTGGGCTTTGGTCTAATCGCCATATCGTATTTATTAGAAGACATTCTTTGGCTCAGAATCGTTGCTATCGTAGCGAATTCAACCATTGCAGCCTACAACTATCTTGTGCCTAAAGAGCCACTGTGGATTGTTATTTTTTGGAGTGTGGTGTTTATAGGGATAAACATTACTCAAATCATCCTTTTAATGAGAGAACGTAGGGGGATAAAATTCAGCGAAGAAGAGAAAGAACTTTACCATACTGTTTTTGCCTGCTTTTCTCCTGTAGAATTTATGAAACTCCTGCGGATCGCTGAGTGGAAAAAAGCCAGAGCAGGAGAAGTTTTGATGAATGCAGTGGAAAAATCTGGGAAATTGCTGCTGATTTATAATGGAGAAGCCATTATAGAAAAAGAAGGCAATGCCATTGCTAAAGCGAAGGATGGTACATTTATTGGAGAGATAGAATACACTCTGGACCGCCCAAATTGTGCTACGGTCAAAGTGGTTACTCCAACAAAATATTTGGAGTGGAACACAAATAATCTAAAAGCCTTACTTCGCAGGAATCCCTCTATGTCGGCTTCTATGCAAAAAGCACTAAGCCAGGATTTAATACAAAAGCTCCAGCAAAGAAAAAGCGATTTGGTTGTAGAAGATGTCAATGCAAGATTCTATAGCTAGGCGATGAGAATTAAATAATAGGAGTTACTTGAAGAAATTTTTATTTGGGGGAAAATTTTTGTAAAAATTTTCCCCCAAACCCCCTTTAAAAACTTTTATATATTTTTTTTACAATAGAGGCGCGTGTTCTTCATGTTCTTCGTAGTATGATTTTAAATTTTCTCTTCTCTGCGCTCTCTACGCCTCTGCGGTAAATTTTTTTTCCAAAATGGGGAAGTTATTCTGCGAATGGGCATAAAATAGACTAAGAGCCTATCCGAAAAATCCTTTTGGCTGCAAATTTCGATGCATCTCGGATAGCTTCGTCGAAAGTGACAAAATTGTCCTCAGAGTAGCTACGGCACTTGCGGCAATTTTGTCACTTTCTCCTCGCTCTCCAAGTGCCTCAAAATTTTCGCCTAAAATTATTTTTCGGATAGGCTCTAAATTTTTTCCTCGAAAGGGGATCAACGTGGATAGCCGCAGGTCGTAAATTATGATTCGGAAATTTTTAGACATACTATACCCTCGGTTTTGCTTTGTATGCAAAAAATCGCTCCAGTCTAGCCAAAACCAATACCTTTGCTTTTCTTGTTGGAAAAAAATGCCTTTAATACGGCATTCTATTTGCCATCGATGTGGAATGCCTATGGGAGCAGGGATAGACTCTTGTACAATATGTCCTGGATGTCGTAAAGAAAAGTTTGCTTTTGCCCAGGCAAGATGTGGTGGAGAATATACCGATTCCTTACGAGATATGCTTCTTTCCTTTAAATTTCATGGCGTTACACCTTTGCGTTTTCCTTTGAGTGCTTTGATATTCTGGCAAATACGCCGTGTTCCCTTTCCACAAAATCCAGATATTCTTGTTCCTGTCCCCATGAACTATTCTTCTCAAGTGCAAAGAGGATACAACCAGGCTGCCTTGCTTTGCGAAAATCTCTCTCAAAGAATGAAAATTCCCTGTTTTTCCCATTTGTTATTAAAAAATAAAAAAACCAAACCCCAGGCAGATCTGCAAAGATCTGAAAGGGAAAAAAATTTGGTTTCCTGCTTTGAAGTGAAAAAAAACTATTATGTAAAAAAGTTGCAAGGAAAAATTGTCCTTCTTGTGGACGATATTCTTACTACAGGGAATACAGCAAGCGAGTGCAGTAAGGTTTTACTGCAAAATGGAGCTAAAAAAGTCTATGTTGCCACTGTTGCTAAAACGCTAACTTTGCCATAAAAAAGAAAGCATCCGTGATAGTTGAACCCAGAATAGAAATGGATGAATACAGATCGGTTGTTTTAATATGGAGTTGTCAAGGTAATTTTTTTTAAGGAAACACTCATGAACGCAAAAATTTTTTTTATTCTTGCCTTCTTTTCCTTCTTATTTTTAGAAGCGCAGGAAGTGGCAATCCAAAAATGTCCTAAATGCTCTTATCTGGAAAAAAATAAAGACGCTCAATATTGTATGCATTGTGGTGTAAAGCTCCTGGCTTCTCAGGCAATGGAAGTATTCCTTTGTCCTAAGTGCAATAAAGCATTGAATAAACCAGACCACTATTGTCCTGGTTGCGGAGAAAGAAGAGTGCCTTTTTGTTCTCATTGTGGAGTGAAAGGAACTCTGGTATACCAGGAAATACCAGAAGAAAACTATACGCCTTCTGTTCCTGATTCTAAGCTCAAACCCATAGATGTAAAAAAACAACTAGAACAAGCTGGCAAAAAATCCGAGGAATTTGCTTATCCTAATGATATTTTATTAGAAAAGCAGACCATGGATGAAGGCTTTTACCATACAACCAGAAATAGACAAATACAAAAATTTATTTATAAATCCCAGGCTACTGTCGAGCAGATGGAAGATCATTACCGCAATCTATATCCAGGGATTTCCATTATACGCTTTGTAGATGATATTTTGAAAACACCTGGGTTGATTTTAAAACCAGCTACCAAAGAAAAAGAGATTGTAGAGATTACTTTATATACATTTATCAACTATCCAAAAGAAGATTGGAATGCGATTCACAAAAAAATCCAGGCTAAGCTGCAAGAAGAGATGAAACCTGTTGCTCAACTGGAAAAAGAAATGGCTAACCTGGAAAAAATGATCCGAGAGGGGAAGACAACAGTATCTAAATCTCAGGATTTACAAGAGGATCTAAAAAAGCGCATGAAACTGGCTACCAATTCCAAAAGCTATTGGCAATTGTATGCCAAAGAAAAGGTTTGTTTATTAGGCCACAATATTGTTTTGATTCACTTTGTTTCATCAAAATAAGAAGGGAAAAATATGGCAGCTATTTCTTTGGAGACACGGGCAAGCCATGTACAAGAGAATGTTTACCTGGATGCCCAGTCTGCTTCTGAGCCCGTACATTTTGGCAATGCCCAAATCTATAAAAATATAGAAGACTACATCCAGTCTTGCACTCTTTCTTTCTCTGGAGAAAAAAAATTCTACTATGCTCGGATGGGCAACCCTACAAACAGAATGCTAGAAGAAAAAATCGCGGCTTTAGAAAATGCACAGGATGCGCTTGTTGTTTCCAGTGGAATGGCCGCTTTTTCTTCCACGATTTTTGCCTTCTGTAACCATGGTAAGCATATTGTTGCCCCCATAAATCTGAGTGCTGATAAAGAAATTTTTTTAGAGGAATATATCCAAAAATTTTCTATTCGTGTGGATAGAGTAGATTTTCAGAATTTAGATTCTTTGCGATGTGCCATAAGACCAGACACTCGGCTTGTTTTTGTCGAATTCCCCAGTGTTCCTTTTTCTCAGACAGTAGATTTAGAAGCCATTGCCCAAATCGTACATGAAAAGCAAGTTTTGTTTGTTGTGGATAGCACTACCGCTTCTCCTTCCTGCATAAAGCCTCTGGATTTCCACGCTGATCTTGTGGTTGCCAGTGCAAGCAAATACATGAGCGGACACAGCGACTGCATAGGCGGCTATATTGCTGGCAACAAAACTTTGCTTACTCAGATAGCAAACCAGTCTTTGATGCTTGGGAATGTTCTTGGGCCTATGGATGCTGCTTCTATATTAAAAGGAAGCAGAACTTTGGATATCCGAATGGAAAGGCATACACAAAATGCCATGGAAGTGGCTTCCTTTTTGTCTTCTCATTCCAAAGTATCCCGCGTTTTCTATCCAGGGCTGCCTGAGAACCCAGAAATTTCTTTAGCCAAAAAGCAAATGAAGCGATTCGGAGGGATGATTTTTTTTAGTTTGCACAGCGATTTGCAGTCCTGCTTTCGTTTTCTCAATAGTATAAGGCTATGCTATATTGGGTTCTCTTTTGGCGATTCGATGACAATCCTGGAACACCTTTCCAGCATGAGCTATTTAGGCGTTTCTTCCTCCAGGAAAAACCAGATGGGAATTAGCGATTCTATGCTTAGGATTTCCGTTGGTATAGAGAAAATCGACGATATTTTGAGAGATTTAGACTATGCTTTGCGGAAAGCTTGAGAATAAAAGTGACATGGTGTTACGAAGTGTAACATGAAAAGCCAGTCCCATCTTTGTTTTTTTGGCTCTGGGCCTTAGTTTTCTTGAATAAAAAAATATTTTTCGATTAGGCACACTGTTTGCATATATTCATTTCATAAGATTTTAAATCTTAAAAAAAATAGGGAAGTCAGATGATAATTTTTTATCATGTTTAGAGTTATGTTTTTGCTGTGATGGCAAAATACTATTTTATCCAAAATAAGGAGTGATTTATCATGAAGAAATTAGCATTATTAGTAGTATGCTTGATGGTTACCAGTTTTATGTATGCTGATGTCAATTTTGACGCTCTTAGATCTGCCCACATCAATGCCATGAAATATTATGGCCGCGCTGATGTTGCCGATGGTCAAATGGTTTTCGTTGCTATTGGAAAAGAAATGGCATCTGTATATTTTGGTGAAGAACTTTCCACTGGTTATGTTGTAAGAGATGACAAAAAGTTCTATTGGGAAGTAACCCCAATCGAAGGTGGAGTCAAAGTTTACATCAAAGTAAATATTCTTGGCAAAACCTATGAAAAAACCTTCATCATCAAATTCGCAGACAAAGAAATTGCCATCAAAGGCGAAGGAACTGATGACAGATATGATTGGATGTGCATCCTCAAATGCGTCGGCAGCTCTGCTTTCAAATGCATCGATTGCATGACCGATTGGAAATGCTGGGCAAAATGCGCTGGAGCAGACGTTGTTGGTTGCGTCATGGGCTGCTTCTAGTCCTTTGCACATCTTAACAAAGCATCTTAAAAATAATACCACATAACTTTGTGGTAAATAATTAAACTCAAGCCCTGTTTTTACAGGGCTTATCATTAGGGGATAATAGAATGAAGAAACTAGCTCTTTTGATGGTTTTGGTCATGGTTTGTACAGTTGTGTTTGCTGACAACTTTGAAAAACTTCAGGCTGCTCACAAAAATGCAATGAAATTCTACGGTCGTGCAGAATTGCTGACCCAGAGAGATGCCAAGATGGTTGTTGTTCAATCCAATAAAGATGTTGCTTCTTTGTTTATTGCAAGCGAATTAGTAACAGGATACATGGAAACAGACAATAACAAAAAATTCTATTGGGAAGTAACCCCAATCGAAGGTGGTGTAAAAATTTATATCAAAGTCAATGTACTTGGTAAAGTTTTTGAAAAAACCATCATCATCAAATTTGGTGAAAAAGATTTAGCCGTCAGCGCAGACAGCACCGATGAAAGAGTTGATACATGGTGCATCGTGAAATGCGCAGGTTCTTCTGCTCTTAGCTGCCTCTATTGTGGAACCAATTGGGTATGCTGGGCAACTTGTGCTGGCCCTGGCGTAATTTCTTGCATCAAAGGATGCTTCTAGTCTTAAGATTTTTCAAATCATAAGCTTATTGGCCCCCCGTTGGGGGCTTAATTTTTTTATAGATTGTAACATGGAAAAAAAAATTCTCTTTTGTCATTGCTGCTATAGCAAGCTCATACCCGAAGAAACAGAGAAAGATCTGCTCCATATTCTGAGCAGTACAGATTCCGAGATTTTTTTAGTACCAGATCTTTGTAAGATTGCAGCACAAAGAAATTCTCTTCTTTCTAGCCTGGAAAAAGAGGAATTTGCCATTTTAGCCTGCCATCCTAGAGCAGTTCTTGCTCTTCTGGCCCAAGCCAATATCCGCCTTCATCCCAAAACAAAAATTTTCAATGCTCGCAAACAAAATGCTAACGAAATTTTGGAAAAAATGGATCTTATCCCTGGAAGAGCATCCTTTCATCCTATCCAGAATGACGGAGAATGGATACCGTGGTTTCCTGCTATAGACTATAAACGATGCTGCAATTGCAAACAATGCTTGAATTTTTGCCTCTTTGGAGTATATGAAACAAACCAGGATGGTAAGGTAGAGGTGGTAAAGCCTCAAAATTGTAAAAACAACTGCCCTGCTTGTGCGCGTATATGCCCAGAAATAGCCATTATTTTTCCCAAATATTCCCAAGAGCCAATCAATGGAGAAGAAATTTTGGATGAAGCAAAAGAAAAAGCCAAGGTAAAAGAAAGCATTGAGAGTATGCTAGGCGATGATCCTTACCAGGCATTGATGCAAAGAAGACGTAAAAAAGCAAAGCTATCTTTGCTCAAAGAGCAGGATAAAGAATAAAAGGAATGTTTTCATGGGATTTTGGAATATTTTTTTTTCTTCTTTGCCTAAAGAAAAAGAAGAGAGTTTGGTATTAGAAAAATTAGAAAAAGAAATCTTGCCTTTTTTAGATCAGGACAGAAAAGAGTCCTTTGCGACTTTAGATATTTTGCTGAAAAAATTTCCCAGAGCCTTGGCAAGCCTTTTGCACAAAAGAATGGAATCATGGGATTTTGATTTTATTGTCAAAGTAGCTCATTTTTTTTGCAAAATAAAAAACAATAAGAAATTCGAATTCTTCTTAGAAAATTTCCAGCCTAAAGATAAAAAAGACAGAGCCTGGATTTTTTTGATTTCCTTGCTATTGTTTCCTTGTGAAAAAAAAATAGAAAAAACCATCCAAAAAAAAATTCATGCCATTTTGGGAACAAAGACTGCCCAAACCCTATTAGAGGTGATAGCAGGGATAGAGCCAGAAACGCCTTCCTATATAACTTTGATGAAAGGTGCCTTGGGGCTGCCCTTAATACCTGTTTTCCGAAAACTTGTCCAAAGTAGCAAACCAGAAATTGCACAATCTACTCTCCTTGCCCTGGCTGGTCTGGAAGAAAAAAAAGAAGAAATTCTTCCTATTTTGATGGATGCTTTGGATGCTCCTGATGCCAGCGTTTGCAAAGCAGCAGCAATTGCTTTGAGCATGGTGGGAGAAAGCAGCGTTCCATATCTTCAGAAAACCTTGAAATCTAAGCAAACAAGGTTAAGAACATCCTCTGCCTGGGCTTTGGGAAAGATGGGGAAAAAAGCTAAAAATGCAGCAGAGGATCTTATAGATGCTATAGAGGATAAGGATAAAAGAGTCAGAAATGCAGCACTGTGGGCTTTGGAACGAATAGGGCCAGAAATTTGTCCTGTTTTGATAGCAAAACTCCAGAACCATCCCAAACTATCTCTTCTTATATCAGGTTGTGACCTTTTGGAAAAATTTTCTTTGGATTCCCCAGAATCCCACGCATTTATCATGAACCTGTCAAACCATGATGATAAAAGATTGGCACAAAAAGCGATCTATTTGTTAGGAAAAAACAAAGTAGTTCATTCTTATTCACTATTAATAAAAGCATTAGAAAAAGAAGAGGAATTGCAAAAAGAAGCCTTGAATGCTTTGGAAAGCCTATCTACTTTTATCCCTGAAGCCATTGACCCTGTTGTTGGAATTTTAGAAAAAGGAAGTCCTGTTCTTCGCAAAGCTGCGGCCAATGCTTTATTTCAGATAGGGGGAAAAGAAAAGAAAACCCAAGATGCCTTTCTCCTTGCTCTAAAGGATGGAGAAAAATCTGTAAAAAGAGCATCCTTACGCGGTTTAGCCCTTTTTCAAGAAAAAGCATACATTGCCTTACCTGATATTTTAGTGCTTTTAGAAAGCAGCAAGGAAAAATCTTTGCTTTTGCATTGCATGGAAACGCTTGCCCAAATAGGGGAAAAAGCAAAGGATGCGATTCCTCTATTAGAAAAATGGGTTCTGTCCCAAGATGATACTCTCTGCGCTAAATCTACCAGAGCATTAGGGGCAATAGGGGTTGCTTCTATACCTGTTCTTTTCTCTAAAATTGATAAGGCAAGCAACAACCAACTCAAAGAAATCACCAAAGCATTTGTCAAAATAGGCCCATCGGCTATTCCTTATCTTGTAAAGGCAATCAAGAGCCAGTCTCCTGTGTTCAGAGAAGTTGCCTCGGATGCTCTAGGCTATTTAGGAGAAAGTTCGTTAAATGCTTTGCGAAAGCTCATGCAAGAACCTGATTTCTGGGTGAAAAAAGCCGTTCTTCGTGCATGGCAAAAAAATGGGAAAACAGCAATTCCTTTTCTCATAGACATCATAAGAGAGCAAGAAGATTTCAATGCAAGCGTTATGGCTATTGAAGTCCTGAAAAAAATGAAGCATAAATCTTTGCCTAGTATGATTTGCCTTTTGGATGATCCGCAACCACAACTGTCCCAACTAGCAGTCCAATCCTTGCGTAAGGTTAACCAAGACTACCATCAAGCTATACCAGATCTTCTCTTTCTTCTTAAAAGCCCCAAACCATTGATTCGGCAGTCAGTAGCCTGGTGCTTAGGTGAAATTGGAAACAAAGATTCTCTTGTAATCCAGGCTTTAGATTCCTTACAGCAAGATCCTGATCCCAATGTAAAGCAAACAGCCCAGGAAACAAAAGAAAAGCTCATCCAGTTTGATCCTCTGCAAAACCAGAGAGCAAAGAAAAAAGAGCAAATATAGCACCAAATGCGAGAAAATGCAATCAATGTTCTTCTGTAATCTTTCCACGGCTTTTTTTCTTGCGAGATTGCTGCTTTTTACTTTGCAATCTTTTCTCTTTTTCTGCTCTTGTTATTTTTTTCTTTTTTCTTTCTTTGGGAATAACAAGGGCGGATTTTAGCATTTTTTGCAGTTTTTCTACACAATCCTGGATATTTTTCTCTTGCGTGCGGAAGCGTTCTGAAGATACAAGCAAATCCCCTTTTTCTGTAAGATAAGAATAGCATGATTTTTCTATTCTTTGGAATAAACTTTCATCCAGTTTGCTTTCGCTAATATGCCAGCGCAAATATACCTTTGTGTTGAGCTTATTTACATTTTGTCCACCTGGCCCACCCGATTTAGCAAAAGAAATTTCATATTCGCTTCTCGGTATAGTAAGGCTATCATCAACAAATATATCGTCTATCATAATCGTTATTTTTCTCCATATTTGATATTAAAAAGTCCGCTCCGTGAAAAGTTAACACCTATGCGGTCTAGGTTTGCGCCATTGGTGTTAA
>JABWCH010000546.1 GCA_013359215.1 Candidatus Brocadiia bacterium
TCCATCAAATTCCCATTGATCTCATCCTCATGGATATTCAAATGCCAGAGATGGATGGAATCGAAACAACAAAAAGAATCCGCGAACAAGAAAAAAAATCGGGCAATCACATCCCCATTGTAGCCTTGACAGCAGGCGCACTCAAGGAAGAAAAAGAAAAATGCATGGCAGCAGGAATGGATGATTTTCTTACAAAGCCTTTGCAGTACAAAAATTTACTTCATTCTATACAAAAATTCCTTGTATTGCCTCCTGATCTAGCTAAGAGTCTGGATAAAAAAGAGCTACAGAAGGAAAATCCTGGGAAAAAAACAAGATTCCATCAACAAGACCTTATGGAGAGAATCTACCACAACGAAGCTGTTTTTTATCAGTTGATCGATCTAGCCTTTTCTTCAGATGATGTTGTGCATCTCGAAGATGCCATCCAGAAAAAAGCGTTGGATACAATAAAAAAATGCGCCCATAAAATCAAAGGCTATGCCTTAAATATGTCATTCTATTGCCTTGCCGATCTGGCAAAACAATTGGAAACGGCCTTGGTGCAAGATGTGTCCCAAATTCCAGCCATATTCCAAGAGCTAAAAGAAGAATGGCATCAAATTTTGGAAATGCTGAAAAAAGTGAAAGAAAACTCATGAATAAAGCAGATGTGGTTTCTTTTTTATATCCTTATTCTTTTGATTTTATAGGAATAAGCAAAGCCAAAACACTCCCAGAGAACCCTCGTGTTCAAAATTGGATAAACAAAGGCTATCATGCTGATATGCTGTATCTCGAAAAGAATGTAGACAAAAGGCTTTGCCCAGAAAGCCTTTTGCCAGGAGCAAAGTCTATGGTCGTGGTTGGTCTGAATTACTATCAGCCGTCTTGTTGCCTGGAAAAAGGACATGGTAGAGTTTCCCGATATGCCTGGGGTAGAGACTATCATAAAGCCCTGGGAAATAAGCTCAAGGCCGCAAGCATTGCCTTAGAGCAAAAATTTCCTGGCGAAAGATTTCGATGGAGTGTAGATGCAACGCCTTTATCAGAAAGAAGCTATGCTGTTTTATCTGGTTTGGGCTTTATTGGAAAAAACAATCTTTTAATCCATAAAGAGTATGGATCTTGGTTTTTTCTGGGAGAAATCATCACAACCCTAGATTTAGCAGAAGAAACGCAAGAAAGCATACATAAAGAGTGTGGAGAATGCACACTTTGCCTGTCATCCTGCCCGACAAAAGCTTTAGTCCGTCCATGGGAAATCAACGCTGCTCGTTGTATTTCCTATTTAACGATTGAAAACAAAGGCCCAATCCCAGAAGAACTCAGGGAGAAGATAGGAGATTGCCTTTTTGGCTGTGATATATGCCAGATCGTATGCCCCTATAACAAAAAAGTCCCTGCAACCAAAGAACCCGATTTCTTGCACCATAAAGCAGGGCCAGGGCAAAGCCTGGAAAAAATTTTGCAAATTCCTAGCGAAGAAGAGTTTATAAAAATTTATGCAGGTTCTCCTCTTCAGAGAGCACGATGGCATGGCCTTGTTCGCAATGCCTGTGTTGTAGCTGCCAATATAAAATCTTTAGATCTGATTCCTTTGCTACAGAAAAAATCCCAAGATCCTTATCCTATCATCGCAGAACACGCTTCCTGGGCATTGAAAAAATTTTAGCCATAACACTTTACGTCTTCTATTGAATCGTTTTTATTTTTTTAAGAGCCTATCCGAAAAATAATTTTAGGCGAAAATTTTGAGGCACTCGGAGAGCGAGGAGAAAGTGACAAAATTGCCGCAAGTGTAGCCGTAGCTGTAGCTACTCTGAGGACAATTTTGTCACTTTCGACGAAGCTATCCGAGATGCCTCGAAATTTGCAGCCAAAAGGATTTTTCGGATAGGCTCTAAAGAGGATTAATATGAAATATACTTTAAAAAATTTTTCCTACTGCGTTTTTATGTTTTTGTTGACTTTTAATTTCATTTTAGGCCAAACAGAAATTTCCCCCCTGGAAAAAAAGATTTCTGAGATGTTGAAAAAAATGACATTAGAAGAAAAGATTGGGCAGATGACACAAGTCGATATAGATGCTTTGGCAAAACCCGAAGACATTACAGAATGCTCCTTAGGATCTTTGCTTGCTGGCGGAAATTCTGAGCCAAAAGACATTTCTGCTAAAGGATGGGCAGCAGTGCATGATCTCTATCAATCCTATGCCTTAAAATCCAGGCTGGCGATTCCTTTGGTTTTTGGCGTGGATGCTGTTCATGGGCATAACAATGTCCAGGGAGCAGTGATTTTCCCCCATAATATAGGCTTGGGGGCAACCCGCGACCCTAATCTTGTCGAACTTGCCATGCGCACTATAGCAAAAGAAATAAAAGCTACAGGAATCCCCTGGACTTTTGCCCCTTGCTTTGCTGTAGCAAGAAACGAAAAATGGGGAAGAACTTATGAAAGCTTTGGAGAAGACCCAGACCTGATTAAAATGATGGCAATTCCCTCTGTCCAGGGATTGCAAGGAAAAGATGCTGACAGAGAAATCGATGTTCTTGCCTGCGCTAAACACTATTTGGGCGATGGCGGAACTACCCATGGCATTGACCAGGGAAATACAGAATGCGATGAAGCTACCTTGCGAAAACTCCATTTGCCTGGCTATGAAGCTGCCATCAAGGCTAAAGTCGGCTCAGTCATGATTTCCTACAGTAGCTGGAATGGTCAAAAGATGCATGGACATAGCTATCTTATCAACGATGTGCTAAAAAAAGAGCTTGGTTTTGAAGGCTTTATTGTATCTGACTGGGCAGCTATTGACCAACTTCCAGGCGATTATAAAAGCGACATAGAGGTTTCCATCAACGCTGGTTTGGATATGATTATGATCCCCAATGGCCCTGGAAAAGAAAACAACTATGTGGAATTCATCAACAAACTCAAAGAGCTTGTACAAGAAGGCAAAGTCTCTATGCAAAGAATCGACGATGCTGTGAGACGAATTTTAAGAATTAAAGCCTTAATGGGTCTTTGGAAAAAACCCTACTCTGATCCTTCTCTTCTATCTCAGTTAGGATCACAAGAACACCGCGAAGTCGCAAGGCAATGCGTCCGTAAATCCCTGGTATTGCTCAAAAACGACAATAAAACTTTGCCTCTTGTAAAAAATGCAAAAAAAATCTTTGTTGCAGGCAAAAGCGCGGATGATTTAGGCAACCAATGTGGTGGCTGGACGATTAGCTGGCAAGGCGCGAGCGGAAATGTCATTCAGCCAGGAACTACGATTCTCCAGGCAATCCAAAATACAGTCTCAAAAGAAACCCAGGTTGTCTATAGCAAAGAAGGAGAAAATCCTGGAGATGCAGAAGTTGCTGTTGTTGTAATAGGCGAAACCCCTTATGCAGAAATGTTTGGCGACCGCAAGGATTTAAGCCTTAGCGAAGAAGACATTAAAGTATGGAAACGAGTCAAAGAAACCTCCATACCTACTGTGGTTATTCTGGTTTGCGGCAGACCTCTGCTCATCCAGGACATCCTCGAAAAATCCAATGCCTTTATCGTGGCATGGTTGCCTGGCACAGAAGGCCAGGGCGTTGCCGATGTTCTTTTTGGAGACTACAGCCCCACAGGAAAACTACCCCATTCCTGGCCCAAAACCATGGATCAAATCCCTGTGAACCTGGGAGATAAAAATTATTCTCCTTTGTTTGAATATGGGTTTGGCTTGACCTATTAG
>JABWCH010000547.1 GCA_013359215.1 Candidatus Brocadiia bacterium
TCCTTTATCCAACTCTTTTGAGACTTTGGTATTTTTTTCCTGGGTCATTGCTATCCAATATATCATTGTCGAAATTTTTTTTAAGCTCCATTTTTTAGGAGCGTGTGCTTCTTTATTCGCCTTGATTGCTTTAGCATATAGCACTCTTTTCCCATCAGCCGTCAAGCCGCTGATGCCTGCTTTGCAAAATAACTTTTGGCTTACTGTACACGTAATTCTATGCTTTATCAGCTATGCCAGCTTTGCTTTGTCTTTTATTGCTGCCCTTTTGTATTTAGTCAGAAAGCAGTCCTGGCATCAATGGATTTCCCTTTTTCTAATTTCTTTGCTTTCTGTATGTCTGATTTCTGGGATTGTATTAACATACCTTTATAAAAGAGAAATTCTTGTTTTACAATGGAATTTCATTACACTACTCCAAATATGCTTTGCTTTGGTAATTCTAAGCTCATTTTTTTGGTTTCCTCTGTTTGTTTTTGTACAAAACAGAACATGGGCTACGCCAGAGCAAAAAATAGAGACTTTCATCTATAAAGCCATTGCCTTGGGATTTCCTTTTCTTGCTATGGGAATTCTTTCAGGTTCTGTCTGGGCTAACAAGGCATGGGGGAGATATTGGGGATGGGATCCCAAAGAAACCTGGTCTTTAATAACCTGGCTCATCTATGCTTTCTATCTGCATGCCCGCTTTGTAAGAGGATGGAAAGGCATTGCCCTTGCCTGGTGTGCGGTTATCGGCTTTCTAGGTGTTCTCTTTACCTACTTCGGTGTTAACTACCTACTTACAGGCTTGCATTCCTATGCTTAGAAATCAGAACATTCCAGGAATACGAAGCACCTCTTTGGAAATAAATATATAAAAGTTTTTAAAGGGGGTTTGGGGGAAAATTTTTACAAAAATTTTCCCCCAAATAAAAATCTCCTTATCATCGCTAAGACGGATAACTGCTGATGAACAAAGAAAAAAAGATATTGCAATGGAATAGCTGGATATTGATGGGCTTTATTTTGCATTTTATAATAGGGTGTGAATCCACAACAAACTATATTACCCTGGAAAAGCAGAGGCTTTTTCCTTTCTATCCATGGGACAATGTATGGAAAGAGTGCCAAAAGCAAGATGAAATCTTCCGCGATCCCTTGCAATCCCAAAGAATGATTGATTTCTATCAAACAAAGATCTTAGAAAGCCCAGAAAATGCGGATTGGTACTTCCTCTATGGGCGTTTTTTAGGTTTAATACAAGATGCTGACTCCTCTTTGCCTTTTTTCCAAAAGGCATTGCAAAAAGATCCAGAAGGCATTTGGGGATACTATGGCTTAGGAATGTACTATCTACAAAAAAAAGACTTCTTTCAGGCAAAGATACACTTCTCGGAATGCCTCTTTTACCAGAAAAATTTTGCCCCTGCCTTGTTGGGTATGGCTAAGATCGCTCTGGAGCAAAGCCCTCTTTTGGCTATTTCTTACCTGGAACAATGCATTGCCTTGCTCCCGCAAGACGCTTCTTTGCACCACCATCTAGGTAACCTTTATTTCTTCCATACCAAAGAAAAGCATAAGGCAGAAGCCCATTTTCTAAAAGCAGTACACCTCTCACCCCATAACCCTGTTTTTCTTAAAGACCTTGCTTTGTATTACTTTGATGCAAAAGAAGTATCTAAAAGTATAGAAATTTTGAAGCAAATCCTGGACATTATCCCCAACCCTAAACAAAAACGGCAAATTTTGCTTTTGATCCAAAGAATGCAATCTTTCTCAGTATCAAAATCAAAAGGCTGATTTTTATCTTGACAATGTGGCGCAATGCTGGTTACGCCATTTACAGCACTTCTCACTTGCGTTGCATATATAGTACTGACTCTTTACTTTGACAATGTTAAATTAGGGTTGTTGATTTTAAATGACTTACGATGATTTTTGGATTTATTGGGTTAGCCTCGTGGTTTCGTGATGGCAAATGGA
>JABWCH010000169.1 GCA_013359215.1 Candidatus Brocadiia bacterium
TTTAGTTTTGAAAGCTCTTTTCATGAGAAAAAGGATCTATTTTTTGATCTTGGAAGAAAAACAATGTTTATGTTAATTTTTAGCATAACCTATTGGAAATAAATATATAAAAGTTTTTAAAGGGGGTTTGGGGGAAAATTTTTACAAAAATTTTCCCCCAAATAAAAATCTCTTTGCGTAACTCCTAATTATTGAATCCTCGTTCCTAATTTGTTCTTTCATTAGGCAATTAGAGGTTGGAGGAAATCATGCCTTTTTCATCTAAAAAAGGAATCGCACTGATTGCAGGTGTTGCCATTTTAGGCATTTTATGCCTTTTGGCTGTAACTTTTGCCAAGATAGCGCAACTTGATCAAAGTGCGGTTGCTTCCTATGAACTCAATACAAATGCAAGGTTTATTGCAAACGCTGGACTCCATTTTGCTGTTTCTAAAGTTCGGGAACATATAGCCCAACATGGGATCATTAGCTGGAATAACGCAGCATTTCAAAATCCCTATAAAAAAGCAGAGTTCCAGCAGCGAACATACCAATATAAAGTAGAAGCATACGAAACAAGCAGCTTCCTGAACATCAACCATCCTGATGCTATCATAGAAACAGACCTTTCTGACTCATCCAAAAAAGACTATCCCTTAGAGAGAATGATTACCAATCTAGCTCTTTATCTAGGAATATCCCAAACCAAGGCAAAGAATCTGGGAAAAGAGATTGTGCAGAATCGGCCCATGGTGGAAATGGATGCAGCCCATTATATAAAATCAGGGTATAAAACAGTAGACCAGGTTAGAGAATTGACAAAGATCGATAAAGATACCTTGGATACAATCAAGCCTTATCTTGGAACTCATGGATGGGTAAATGTCCAATCTGTTGTATATAAAAAAGGGGCAGGGAATCTTGTCGTGGATGATTTAAGTACGGCAAAGAGATCGCCTATCAATATAAATGCCGCCAGCAAGGAAGTCATTGCAGCAGCTTTGTGTGGTATTAAAGCCGATGATGGCACAGAAATCAGCTTTGAAAAAGCCCTGGAAGTCGCAGAGTACCTTGTCAGCAACCGTCCATTCCTGACATGGAATGAATTCAGACAAGAGCTTAGGGTTTGCCCTGGAATCAATTTCAAGGAAGCCGAATTGATTTTTATTGCAACAACAACCAACGCGCATACAAGAAACTATGATGAGCCAAGCTATTATGTAAATTATATAAGCCCTGAAGGCCACTATAGTAAAGCGAATGTTGTTGTTGCTAACACAGAATTTAGCCTGGGGCCATTAGGCTGCTTTTACTTAAAGTCCACAGGAGAAATCACCCAAAGCAATGAAGTGATTTCCCAGTTTATTGTCACAACAGTAGTTAAGCTTTTTGAGTGCTATCGCCTTTCTTCAGAAAGAGAATACGATCTTTCTTGCATCCAAGACCAGACAAACGCAATCATCACAGGCCCTTTTTCTGGAGAGTCTCAGACAACATACCATTCCATTGTTGGCAATGTCATGATCGATTTTTTTTCTGAACCCTCTGGGTATCAGATTATCCCTATTCCTGGATCTGTCATGACTGCAACGGGCGGTGGTGGGCAGATTGTCATGCAAGATATTGTAAATCAGCCTTTTTCTGCAACTTGCTATATTGATGGAAATGGCCGCCTGGAAAATCCTATAGAACTTCAATGGATACAACAAATAGAGACTTATAGAATTTGCCATCATCTACACTACAATGCAACAGACAATAGCATTTGCCTATCTTCTTTGCTGATAGGCGATCCATCAAAAGGAATCATCCAGGAAGGTTATGAAATCTGCTACAAAACAAAGCTCAAACAAGCCTGGCAGTCTGCTTTGCAAACCATATTGGCCCAACTGCATTGGAATGCTGCCAGTTATATTTTCCCTGACAATACACCCGATACCCCAAAAATCGGCGATACACGCATGGTGATTAAATACAATGAAGCACTCGGGCAAGAATTCGCAGGTATTTATTTAGGACAAGTCTATGATGCTTTTGCATCAGGTAGCCAGGCAAGCTTTTCTCTGCCGCTCACAGGTAAAATCGAATACGATTTAGAAAGATGGAATGGTACAGAGTGGGTATATGTTTCTACAGAAACAACGTCATTCAATGCAACAGAATATTTAAAAATCGCCAATTTTTCTTATCCTTATATGAGCCTTTTTGATGGAATTTTTGAAAATATGCCTGCCAATATCCAGATCACAAGACCCAACATTCATATTGCTTCTGGACAAGAATATCAGGAATACATCAATAAAGATTTAAATTTTATCCATCCTTTTGACAGAAGTCGCTGGGAAAAAAAAGTCCCTGGGCCTTTTCCACCTTACTCTTGTCTATTTTTATCTGTTTCCCCTAGCAGCGAATTTGAACCAAAACTCTCTGTAGAAAGCATGGAATTCATCGAAAATCCTAAAGGCAAAAAACAAATCAAGATAACAAGCTTAGAAGTGCAAAATGATGAACCTAAGATGGGAGCAACGCTGAACTACTGGGTTGGAAATACTACCAAATCCACTGTTTCAGGTAAAACGATTTTTCAGCCATCCAATACAAGCCAATCTGTCTATGTAGGACGCTTTACTCCTGCTATTCCTGGGTCTTCCTGGTGGACATTAGGAACATTTCGATGGACAGGCTACAACCCTGTAGAAGGAACTTCCATACAGATGTTCTTTGAAGGCAAAGAAGTTTTTCAGGATGGAACATGGAAAATAGCCTTGGAGAACAAGATCTACCAAAAAGGAGATGAAGTCCACTTTAAGGTCATTCTTTATAATAACACAGCAGAGCTTTTAGGGAAAACTCAGCCTATGATTACGCCTTTTTTTGAAGAAGTGCTTTGCTTTGCTATGGTAGAAAGCTATTTTTATCTCTATCAGGAAGAATGGAACTATTGATGGACGAATATACCGATAACCAGGTAAGATTTTATGATTTATGTCTTCCCTTCGAGGAGGACATTCCTTTTTATAAGCACCTGCTAGGCAAAGACCATCCCCTTGTTTTAGAGATGGGCGCAGGGACAGGAAGAATCTCTATCCCCTTAGCATCAGCAGGCTACCATGTCATTGCTCTGGATAAATCCAGTGCAATGATAGAAAAAGCATTGTTCAAAAAAAAAGAAATTTCGCCTTCTTGCCAGGATAATCTTACCTTAGTCCAGGGTGATATGATTTCCTATCAAAGTGACCCTAAGCCAAACGCTGTTTTGATTCCTGCCAATACCTTCATGCTTTTGAAAACATTCCTGGCTCAGAAAATGTGTCTTAAAAATATCCACCAAAATCTTCCCAAAAAAGGGCTTTTGGTATTAGATCTCTTTAACCCTCATGATTTTTTAAATCAGGCATTTCTGGAAGAAAGAATGGTTTTGGTTTCCAGCATTTCTCATCCTAAAAAGAAAATTATTGTAAACCATTGGGTAAGTGGGAAATATGATCCAGCCAGTCAGGTTGTACAGACCTATAATATTATAGAAACCTGCGATTCAGAAGGAAATACAAAAAAATATCCCTATACAGAATTGCTTCGATACCTATATCGGTTTGAAATGGAATTGCTTTTAGAAAGCAGAGGGTTTGAAGTAGAAAAGATCTATGGATGGTATGATTTTTCAGCTTATAATACTAAAAGCCGCAAAATGATTTTTGTTGCTAGAAAAAAATAATCCAAACCAACAACCAGATTGGCTGGTTGTTGGCGATTGGCATTTGTTAGGAAAGCACGATCATGCCGAAAATCATAGAAAATACGGCAAAGCTTTCTGTAATACCAATAGGTACCCAGCATTTACCAAAAACGCTTTTTTCTTCCACAGTTGCTCTCATACCAGCAGCACAGCATTTGCCTTGTACGATGGCAGAAACCATGATTGCTGTACCACATAAAAGACCAACGGCTAAAAAGGCTGCGGGAGAAAGAGTATTAGCACCAGCCATTTTGCCTTTCATGAACATCATCAAAACCAAGCCATAGATGATTTGGGTAGAGGGAGCAGCCGACATTGCTGCAAGCCCGCCGTGTCCTGTTTTGATTCTTGGCATAGCACCGCACATACCCATTCCAGCAATAACGCAGCCAATGGAAGATCCGAGAGAACCAAGAGCCAAGGGAGCGACAATTCCTACCCATTTGATCAATTCATCTAACATATTTATACTCCTCATGATAAAAATATTATATAATACCAGTATCTGGTATATAAAACCCTTTTAGGGTAAAGATATAGGAAAAATGATTTTATTTTTTATGCAAAGACATAGGCCGATAGATATGGCCTGAGCCTTCAAAACAGTAGCGATAGAATTCCAAAAAATTAAGACGAAGGCCATGGATGAAACCGCCCATGACAGACATGGCAAAATTTAGAGTATGCCCAAAGAAAACAATGATAAGCATGAGCAAATAGCCAAAGATTCCTGGAAGGAAAGCCTGAACATCTGCCCCCAACTGGTTGAATATGCTGCCCATGACTGTTCCAGCAAGGCCCAGGGCAAACAACCGCAGATAGCTCATAATATCAGCAAAAGTCTGGCTGACACCCAAAACGCCCAAAAGACCTTCTGCTATATGGAGAAGAATATTTTTGCTTGTGCTGCTGAATAAAAACACCAGGCCAATCCCTGAAAAGAAAAGGTATTTGCCAGCAGGATGAGCTAAGTGTAAATGCAATACTGCGCCCCACATACCTATGATCCAACCAAGGTTTGCAAGAATCACAGTGCTACCCCATTGCCTGAAGATCTGGACTATATGGGCAAGACAAATATGGACAATGCCGATGTATATCGCTACCATCATCATGAGATTTGTATCGTTTGTGTCGCATATTTGCAAATTTTTGAGTTTCTTTAAAAAGGCAAAAGGGCTGTCGTGGGAAATTTTATTCATATCTAAAGCAAACCATGTGCAGCTAATCGCTCCCCACAGAATCGTAGAAATGCTTAGGGTAATCAGCAGATAGTATAGCCTTTGCCCTGAATCGCTTTCTTTCATTTTATTGCGGAAATAAATTGTAAGCGAAAGCATCAGAATGCCATAACCGCCATCGCCTAGGATCATGGCAAAAAAGACGGCAAAGGCAAAATATACCATAAAGCTGGGATCCCATTCTTTATAGCCAGGCGTAGCATATAGATGGATAACGTCCAAAACAGATTGTATCCATTTGGGATTGCGCATCAGAGTAGGAGGAGCATCGCCCTCTTCTGCATCACAAATTTCCAGAGCAATAGAAAGGTTTTCCATTTTGGCTTTTAGAGAAGCAACGTCTTCTTTAGGTATCCAGCCTTTTAAACCAAAGATTTCTCCCTTTTCCAGCAAAGAATATTCTGTTGCTTCAAAAACAATCTGGTCTTTGAGCCTTCGAGAATAGTCTTTAAGCAAAGAAATGGAAGTAGCGCATTTTGATATAATCTCTTTTTGTTCCTCTATTTCTTTTTCTGTCTGGCTGATTTCTTCTTTCCATTCTCTGCTGCCTTTAGGAAAAATGATCTCCTGGGCATTGGCTGGTGCTTCCAGGCTTTCCTGGTAAGACACTGTCATCAGATAGGCCATTCCTGCTGCTTGTTTCTGCCAGGGAATGCAGGAAGCTTTAAATAGAGCGACTTCTTTTGTGCTGCATTTCCAGAAGCGCAAAAAGATTTTTTGCTCTTGCAAAGACTGTATCAATTTGCTGGAAAAATCACCCCATACTTCTAAATCGGAGAGCTTTTGTTGCTGCAATTTTTTCTTTTCTTCTAATTCTTGCAGCTTTTTATTAGCATCTATAACATTAAAAGGTATCTTTTCTACTTCTATTGCTGTTTTCTCTACAGAAGGACAATAGGAAGAGAGAATTTCTAAAGCCTGATTTAGCTCTGTAAGGCTTTCCTCTGGTTTCAAGCATGGGAATCGTTTTTCTTCTACTGGCTCGACATGCACAACTCCTGCTTCTTGGAGCTTGTGTAAAACCATATCCTTGTTTTGCTTTGTGCCAAAGATAAGCACTTTTTGCATAGTGACGATCAAAGCTTAATTCCCTTATGTAAAAGTACCAGGGGCATTACCCCTGGCTAAAAGTACCAGAGGCAATGCCCCTGGTAACTCAACTATTCTTTTTGTTTGTTTTTTTGCTTGGCAATTTTAGCCCGTCCTACGGCTGCTGCTTGCATATCGCCCAGATAGATTCGGATCTGTCGGATGTTTTCTTTGCATTCTGGGATCAATCGTTCCCTAAAGAGGTTGATTCTCTGGGTGGTTTTTCTAAGCTCCATTAGAATGATTTGCTCTTGTTCCTGGAGTATTTTTTTCTCTTCCCAGAGTGAAATTTTTCTATGGGCTGCTTCAATGCCCTTTTCATACCAGGGAGGAGTCAAAAACTGGTCGTATTTTTCTACTTCCACCAAGACCTCTTTAAAAACAGGAATAAAAATACCAGCAATGTTGATTTTATCCGTGATTACTTCTGTCAGATGGACAAGGTCTGTGACCTTTCTAGGGCAGGCTTCGCCTAAAAGCTTTTCCCAAGGCTCAATTTCCTGGAAAAAAAGAGAAATTTTTTCTTCCAGAATAGCGAGCTGCTTTGCAACCTTTTCTTTTTCCAGTTGCAAAAGCATTTTCTTTAGCTCCAGGGTAGGCAAAAAACGGTTGAATCTTGCTAAAGACTCGCGCTGTGCCTTGAGTTCGTTGCGGGTAAATTTGATTTTCTTTTTAGACATTCTTTTTCGGCCAATACTGGTTAATGAGTTTTTCGGTAATTCCTATTTCCTGAGGCTCAAAAAATTCGGCCATGATCTGCCAGCAACGATCCAATGCCTTTTCCAAAGAAATGTTGACTTTGAGATCCATCATTTCTTGCTCGAATCGTTTGCCATAGCCTAGAAGCTTTTTGTCCCAGGAAGACATCACAAAGCCCATGGCTTGTTTTTCTCTAGCTTCTTTGCATTTCGCATAAAGCTGGATACATGCTGTCATAATAGAACGATGGTCGTCTCTGGTTTTACCATTGACCAGTTGTTTTAGTCGGCTTAGTGAACCAAAAGGCTCAATCCATCCACGTCTTAAATAGAATTGTCCTTCTGTGATATAGCCTGTATTGTCAGGAACAGGATGGGTAACATCATCGCCAGGCATGGTTGTGACAGCCAGGGTCGTAACAGAACCTCTTCCTTCAAAATCGACTGCCTTTTCATATCTTCTGGCAAGCTGAGAATATAAGTCTCCTGGATAACCACGGTTGCTAGGGATCTGTTCCATGATGATCGAAATTTCTTTTAGTGCATCGGAAAACGCAGTCATGTCTGTCAGAAGAACTAAGACTTTCTTGCTATGCTGTACTGCAAAGTTTTCTGCAACTGCAAGAACCATATCGGGTACAAGCAGACATTCCACAACAGGATCAGCAGCAGTATGAGCGAACATGATGGAACGATGCATCACTCCGCCTTTTTCAAAAGTGTTACGGAAGAACAAGTAATCATCATATTTTAAGCCCATTCCACCGAAAACAATGATATCTGCTTCTGCTTGTAATGCAATGCGTGCAAGAAGGGTATTGTAAGGCTCTCCTGGAATGGAGAAAATAGGAAGCTTCTGGGATTCTACCAGGCTATTGAAGATATCAATCATGGGGATACCTGTTCGGATCATACGAGAAGGCATGATTCTTTTAACAGGATTGACAGAGGGTGCGCCGATTTCTATCATATTCTCGCTTAAAGGAGATCGATCATCGCGTGGAACTCCACTGCCATTGAAAATACGTCCCATAAGGTTTTCGGAAAAGGAAATTTCCATGGAATGGCCTAAGAACCTGACCTGATCACGGTTAGAAATTCCTTTTGTTCCAGCAAAAACCTGTAAATATACCTGGTCTCGGTTGATTCGAATAACCTGTGCCAGAGATACGCCACGTTCGCCTTCGATTACAGCGAGGTCTTCGTATGCTACGTCTTTGGCTTTAAGACTAACGACATTTCCAGTAATCTGGTCTATTTTGTTATAGACTGTTCTCATTTGAGTAATTCCTTGATCTTGCCTTCGATTTCTTTAAACGAATCAGACTGCCATGCTGCCTCATTCCAGTTAAGGACAAGGCTTTGGAGTTGGAAGAAAAATTTACGTGCCTGGTCTTTGGATTCAAAAGAGAATTCTTTTTGTAAAATTCCTAATAAAGCAGAAAAAACATATTCCTGTCTTGACAAAGAACATGCCTGGTCTACTTCATTGTAGGCATTTTGCTGTAAATACACGCGATCAAAGAATTCTGCCTTAAGATATAAAACGAAATCCTGGATACTCGTTCCTTCTTCTCCTACTACTGTCATCATCTGGGATACTTCGTTGCCACGAACCAAAATTTGTCTTGCAGAAGGAACTTTGTCTGGTAAAACAGCCCCTGTGTATTTGCTCCAGGAATCCAGAGGGTCAATCGAAGGGAAGCGTCTGGCATCGGCTCTTGCTCTGGAAAGTCCATGGAAAGCACCAACGACCTTCAATGTTGCCTGGGTTACAGGCTCTTCAAAGTTTCCACCAGCAGGGCTGACTGTTCCACCAATGGTGACAGAACTTGTCTGTCCATTGTACAGTTTTACGAGAGCAGCTCTTTCATAGAAGTTGGCAATCACGGATTCCAGATAGGCGGGGAATGCTTCTTCGCCAGGAATTTCTTCGAGGCGGCCACTCATCTCTCTTAGTGCTTGCGCCCATCGGGAAGTAGAGTCTGCTAGAAGAAGAACATGCAAGCCCATGAGTCGATAGTACTCTGCCAGGGTTATAGCAGTGTATACGGATGCTTCTCTTGCTGCTACAGGCATGGAGCTTGTATTGCATATAATGATGGTTCTTTCCATGAGAGGTTTGCCTGTTTTGGGATCTTGCAGGTGGGGGAATTCTCTCAGGGTTTCCACAACTTCGCCTGCTCTTTCACCGCAAGCTGCAACAACAACAACATCGATTTCTGCATAGCGGCTCGTGATTTGCTGCAAGACTGTTTTCCCTGCGCCAAAAGGCCCTGGAATACAGTATGTTCCGCCCTTGCAAATAGGGAACATGGTATCCATAACTCTTTGCTGCGTTACCAAAGGCTCAGAAGGAAGCAATCTTTGTGCGTAGCCTTTCATAGGAATCTTGACAGGCCATTTGAAAGACATGGTGATTTCCTTTTGGTCGCCTTTTTCATTGACAAGGATTGCCATTCTTTCTCGAATCGTATAATTCCCTTCTTTAGCGATCTCTTGCACTTTCCATTCGCCAGAAAGATAAGGAGGGACTAAAATTTTATGCTGGAAGATTCCTTCTGGTACCCATCCGAGGTGATGGGCTGCCTGTACTTTATCCCCTGGTTTTACAAGGGGAGTAAAATGCCACTTTTTGCTTTCGGAAAGAGGAGGAGAATAGACTCCTGATTTCAGGAAAAAGCCACATTCTTCAGCCAACTGGGGAAGCGGGTTCTGCAATCCATCGTAGATTTGCATGAGAATGCCAGGCCCTACTTCTACGGATACCAAATCCTCTGTAATCTCTACAGTATCACCAACCATGAGTCCTCTTGTGGACTCAAAAACCTGCATATCAGCCTCATTGCCTCTGAGTCTGATGATTTCTGATTTTAGTTTGATGCCATCTCGGCTTTTGCAGCAGTAAGCAACAGCGTTTTGTTTTACTTTGGAATCTACCTCGGCTGTTACCATGTTGCCATAGATAGCTATAATTTTTCCACTTATTTCAGACATTCGACACCTTTTGTAAAATGTTTTTCTTCAGTTTGTGAAATTTGCCACCACCGTTCCAGTAACAAAAGATGCAAAGCATATACGACCACTTCATCCTGACCAAAGGAATAAGAAGTAACCAGGGTAGAAATTTTTTCCCAGCGTACTCTATCGAGAGTAAGTTCTCCCTCCATAGGATGAGATGCTTTGTAATAGAGCTGGATAATGTCCTGGTATTCTCGATCATCGTCTCTTTGGGTCAGTGCTTTGAATTCTCTTTTTTTGTAGTCTTCTACAGCGCGCTTCTCGTAGAATGCATTCTTCAATCCTAAATTCCAGGAAAGCCATTCCTGCAAGCGGCTTCCATGCTTTTGGGCAATGCGAAGACAATAGTCAAAATAAGCACCCCATATTTCTCTATGCCATTGTTTCGCTTCTATCCATTCTGATATACAAGCAGGGAAAAATTGCTCTGCGAGTTCTTTTTCTTCCCGCATTTTGGACAATGCATCTAAAGGAATACTAGCAGGAGAAAGAGGTTTTTTCTGAAAAGCAATTTGTTCCAGATTGCTCAGATCTTTTTCCAGGAGAATGGCATGGATAAGCTCTTGAAGGGAACTCTCTTCTTCCTGCACTCTGCGCCAGAAATTAGGCAGAGATAAAGGAAGAGGGGATTGGAAATTCGCCTCTAAAGGAGGAAGGGAATTCAGAAGATAGTATTTCCCAAAAATTGCCATACATAATTTCCATTTCTGATTCTAACGTTTTGTACAACAAAAAAGGCTTTTTCAGCCAATTCGGCATTACTTTGTCAGCTTGTACAAACACTAATTTTTCTTTTCCTGAATGATCTCTTTTACCAGGCCACTCAAAAAAGGCAGCAAAGCTTCCTCTATAGATTCAGGAGTTATCTCGATTTGCTGGCCTTGAACATCCTGTAGACGGAAACCATGCAGATTCTTTTGACGCAAAATCTCTATACCAAGCTCTTCTTGCAATTGTTTTTTAAATTCTTCTCCTAGCTTTTCTGCGATTTCTAAGCCAAAGCCTTGTTTCTTGCCATGAGACTGTATGACAGCAAGCATCCAATCTTTTAGGATTTGCTGGTCGTCCAAGGCTTTTTTGGCTTTCTGGTTTACAATACTACGGAGAATGCGAGAGATTTCTTCTTTTAATTTCAGCACAACATCGCGGGCAGAAAGGCGAATGTTCTGTCTGGCATTTTCCAGCAAACTTTCCGCTTCTTTCTGTGCTTTTTCCAAAATTTCTTTTTTTTCTGCATGAGCCGAGGCTAGAATCTCTTGTGCTTTTTTTTCTGCTTCAGCCACATGCTTCTCATAAGCCTCTTTGCCTTTCACTACTCCTTCTTGTTGTAGTTTTTCAGCAAGTTCCTGAATATCCATATTCACAGATCCTTTTAATACAAAAATATAAGCAAACTAACGATCAATAAATACCTTTTTTATCTCTATTATTGAATAAAGTTT
>JABWCH010000548.1 GCA_013359215.1 Candidatus Brocadiia bacterium
CGTATTCCATACATGCTGAATACCTGGATTAAAGAATCTGCTGCTCTGGATGCCTTTGGGCCTATTTGTCCCAAAGCTTCTGCCGAAGCGCAAACAACATTTTCATCGATGTCTTTGAGGCATGCCATTAACTCAGGAATAGCACTCTCTGCTTCTGTACCTATATTTCCAATGGCTCTGCAAACCGCTGCACGCACTTCAGCATTGCCTTCCATTGCATCTCCAAATTGTGTCACTTTTAACCTTCCACGCAAAAGGGATAAAGCAGGGAGTGCATTGATTCCCGCATTTGCTAAAGCATTGGCAGCAGCAGTCCGTACTGAGCTATTTTTAGATTTAAAAGCCAGTTGAAGTTCAGGAATGACTTTTGCTGATGCTGCTTCCATAGATTGAATGGCAAATGTCGCAGGGTATTGCAATTCACTTTCCTGGACGATGAAAGGTCTAATAACGTCTATCATAGACGCTGCGTTTGGGCCAATAAAAGCAACGGCCCTCAAGGCATATACTTTTTGAGTGTTGTTGTTCGCATTTTGGATATTATCCGTCAATATTGAAATTGCTTCATTGCCAAAGTTTTTGACGCTGTTGCGAACAACTTCTCTTACTTCAGGTGTAGGCGCATCAATAAAGGGAAGGATTTCCAGGATGGTCGATGTTCCAATTTTTTGGATGATCTGACCAAGGGCTTCTTTTAAGATAGGGTCAGGATTGAGTCTTAAAACACCTATAGCAGGTGTGATACACTCTTTTCCTATCTCTGCCATAGCCTCTATGACAAGTTCCCTTCCAATGCCTTTCCCGTCTTTGACCGAAATAAATAAAGCAGGGATATTGTTTTTGCCAATTTCCTTGAAAATATGAAGGACATTTTTTTGTAGTTCTTTAAAAGGATTCAGCTCAACAAGCTCGACTAAACGTGAAAGCACAATCACCAGCGATCCCATTTCTATGAGCTGCTTTTTAGCAATATTCTGGTCTACAGAATTGCTAGATTGCAAAAGTTCTAAAAAAGTATCGACTTCTCTTTGCCCGTGTTTTGCCAGCAATTCCGCGGCTTTTTCTTTTTCTTCCAGCGTTCCTGTTTTAAGAATATGGCGAAGGGAAGTCAGCACAGTTTTATTGGCCTGGCTGATTTGTTCTATAAAATATTTTCTGATTTCAGGCTCAGGATAAGAGGAAAGTTTGATAATAGCATGGATTACTTTTGGCTCTACAGGATCTAAGTCCAGGATAAAAGCAATCGCTAGTTTTGCGAATTCCATATTGGAATTTTCTTCTAGCAATTTCAAAACCATGGGTATGGATTCATAGTGTTTTTTTATTTTTTTTATTTCTTCCTCAGCAATGTTTTTTTTATCTGTACTTTCAGAAGAAGCTTTAGGCTCAGATGGGTTTTCTGTTTTTTCAACTTTTTTTTCTGTTGTTTCTGTCGTTTCTTTTGAGTCTTTTATTGTTTCTTCTATTTTCTTATCATCTGCTTTCGGTTTTACAGCTTCCTCCTCGCTTTGTGAAATAGCATGGATATTCAATAGGCATAAAAGCAATATACCCATGCCGAAGTATCTAAAAAAAATGAAAAGCTTCATGAGCAACTCCGTTGACTTAAAGTTATAGAAATCTATAAATGAAAACGCAAATGCAATGTAAAATTATTCGACCTCAGTATTAGTGCAAAAAGCAAATTAACTCCTCTATAGCTATCGATTTAAGCGTAACGCTATGCAAAGCCTAAACCTAAACGCAAGCCTGGTTTTTAGTTTGAACTCAAAGCAATTTTTTGTTTAAGCCCAGGTTTACGTTTAGGGTTAGGTCTAGGTTGCGGGTTTTATCTGAAGCGATCGCCTGGATGCTTACTTGAATTCCTGCCAATTGAGCTTTGTAGTCGATGATTCGAATGAAATTATAAAAGGGAATTTGCACAAAGTTTTGGTTATTACGTTTACCAAGA
>JABWCH010000170.1 GCA_013359215.1 Candidatus Brocadiia bacterium
AATCATCGATATATTGTGGTTGGGATTTGTGGCAAAAAATTTTTATCGGTCTCAGATTGGTTCGTTGATGAAGAGTGAAATCAATTGGATAGCGGCAAGTATTTTTTATCTGCTTTTTGTGGTTGGGTTGGTTTTCTTTGTAGTGATTCCAGCAATAGAGAAAAATTCGTGTTTAAAAGCGGGAGTATCAGGTGCTTTGTTTGGGCTTGTTTGCTATGCTACCTAGGACTTACAAATTTTGCAATGATGAAGGATTGGTCGGTTATTCTAACGATTGTTGATATGATGTGGGGAATGATACTTGCAGCTTCAGTATCGGGAATAGCATATCTAATTGCAATGAAGTTGGCAATAAATTTGAGCTAGGATATCTCAAGCTTAACTGATTCTGCTTTATAATGTAAATATGAGCAGTGCTATGCTAATAGCGCCTGCTCCAGTCCCAAACTATTTTAGAACTTCTTTTTTGGCATAGAAATTTCGAGAAGGGCTTAGCAGGGTAAATACTTCGTCTTCCATAAGCGATTTGCCTTGGTTTATGAGAGAAGCAAGATTCGCGCCTACGCCTGGCCCCATCATGAAGCCCTGGCCGCACATCCCTATGCCGAGGTATAGATTGCTTAATCCAGGAGCTTTGCCAACAATCGCAACGCCATCGGGTGTCATAGGATAAAGCCCTCGCCAAACCCTTCTGATGGTTAAATTCTTAAAGCGTGGTATCAGATCCACGAGGCGGCGTGCGATAATGGGCATAAATTCTGAAGTAGAATGGCGGTTAGTGCCCAAGATAGGAGGATTTGGGGTATAGCAAAAGATGATTTGCCCTTCGCTATTTTGCCCAAAATAAAAGTTGGATGTTTTTCCTTCAGCCCCTGGTCTTAGATCTACTACTAAAGGATCAAGGAAAGGAGCGATTGGTGCGCTGATTCCAGCTTCATGGCAATCAGGAAAAACAGGAATATCCAGGCCAACCATTTTGCAGATTTCGCTTGCATCTGCTCCAGCAGCATTGAGAACTATTCCAGCCGAGTACTTTTCTTTCTGTGTTTCCACAGAGACAATACAGCCTTGAGAATCGGTTTTCAAGGCTGTGACTTTGGATTGGAATAAAAATTTTGTGCCTTTTTTTTGCGCTTCATGCACAAAAGAATTGATGGCCTTGAGAGGAGAAACCTGCCCATCCTCTGGCGAGAGCGTTCCGCCCCTAAGCTTTTCAGGGTTGATACCAGGGATAACCTCTTTTATGCGGGAATCGTCTATCCAGTCGATATTAAGATTGTATTTTTTTTGGATGGGAAGCAATCCTTTGAGGATCTTTTCTTCTCGATCTTCATAGACAGGGAAGCAGTAGCCTCCTTTTTTCCATCCAATGTCTGTCCCTGTTAGTTCCTTCCATCCAGAAAAAATTTCCAGACTTTTCTGGCAGATTTTGATTTTGGCAGGGTCAGAATGGGTTGCTCTTACTCCGCCAATGGCGGCTTTATTCTGTCCCTGACCAGATGATGGCAATTGTTCCAGGCATAGAACTTTAAGGCCGCGCTGGGCTAAAAAATAAGCACTTGGCGCGCCTATGCTTCCAGCTCCTATCACGATCACATCATACGTTTCCACTGATTACTCCTTGCCTAAAAATGCTTTAAGGGGGACTTCCTGTGTGAAGGGGCGAACCACATGCTTTGCAACATTGCGTGCATCTATACCCTTTTCTCTGAATATCTTGAGGCTGAGTTCTTCGCAGGTTTTACCGCCACATGGCCCCATACAGCAACCTAGAGTTGCCTTGACTGCATTGATGTCGCGCACACCTTCTGAGATCAAATTTACAATGTCTTTTTTGCTAATCCTCTGGCAACGGCATACGATGATATCTTCTTCTTTTAGCTCTACACGAGGAGCTTCCTGGGATTGTATCTCTTTTTTCAGCAAAGGAATATGGATGCCAGCCACAAGATCAGCTTCTTCTATAGGCACTTCCACAAGCAAAAATTTTCTCCTGTCTTGCCAGGCAGAATCCTTAATTGCAATCACTTTTCCTTTACCAAGCTCTTCGCCTTCCATTTTGCTTGTAGTCACAGTATCTCCTGGTTTTACGACATGATCTTCCATTTCCCAGGGTAAAGTAACAAGGGCGGTTTTAGATTCAGGGTCGTAGCCTTTATCGACAAGGGTAATCGCAAGACCAGGACAAATGCTTACGCAACGTCCGCAGGCAATGCACTTTTCGTGGAACAAAGGGATTCCCATCAAGGTTTTGTCTTGTGTTGAAATGGAATTCATGGGGCATACGTCTGTGCATGGGTTGCAAGGGATTTCTTGTATACAGAAAATATTAGGATAGACCTTCTGCTGAGGCAGAGACGGCTTTTTATGGAGCTTTCCAGGCCGATTTCTCAAGGTTTCGACCATGCTTTTCCATTCTTCTGGAATGAATACACTCATGCCCATTTCTTGCAGGATATGGCGTGCTGTGATCTTTCCACTGAACATAGCGGCTGATGCTTCTGCAACGATGTCTGCATCTCCTGCGCCATAAGCCTTTAAACCATATTCCCAGGCTTTTAGAAGCAATTCATTTACACTGGCAAGCCCAACAGCGACAAGAAGTGTGTCTACATTAAAGCTTTTTTCTGTTCCAGGTATGGCCTGGAATTTCTCATTTACTGCAGCAATGGTAATTCTTTCGAGGTTGTCTTTGCCTTCTGCATTCAATATGGTATGAGAATTGAAAATAGGGACACCTAGCCGTTTTATTTTATCTAAATGGACTTTATATCCTCCGCACTCTTTCATGGCTTCTACAAGTCCAACAACTTCAATTCCTGCTTGTAAAGCATGGTAAGCCGCGATGAGTCCAACATTTCCGCCGCCTACAATAAAAAGACGCTTTGCTGCTAGAATGAGGTCACGGTTGACTAAAGTTTGAAAAGCACCTGCGCCATAAACGCCAGGCAAATCGCCGCCAGGGAAGAAAAGGTTGCGTTCTCTCGCTCCTGATGCCACAAGCATGACCTTGGGTTTGACCAGGCAGTAGTTTCCTTTGCTCAAAATGCCTACTTTGCCATCGACAAAGACTCCCACAACAGGCGATTCCAGCCAGACAGATACATTGGGATATTGCATAACGCTTTCTGCAAGGTGTTTGCCAATATCAATGCCTCTTGTGCCAGCATAGCATTCTCTTGTTGATCCAAAGAAATTGTGCGTTTGTAGAGAGAGTTTCCCTCCAAGACTTTGCTTATCGTCTGCAATTAAAATAGAAACACCATACTTAGCCATTTCTATGGTTGCTGAAAGTCCCGCAGGCCCGCCGCCAACCACTAAAACATCCACTTCTTTTTCTTCTATCTTTCCCTGCAAAACAGGCTTATCGTCTTCTGGTAAAGCGGCATGGCCTAGCATAGGCTCTACTTTCATGCCTTCTTGTATGGGTGTTACGCAAGATTTTACGGGAATACCATTTGCCAAAACCAGACATTGGGCGCATTGCCCATTGGCACAAAAGATTCCCTGGTATGAATCATCTTTGGCATGTTTGCCAAAACAATGTATTCCATGAGCAAAAAGAGCACTGGCTATGACTTCTTCTTTATATGCTTCCAGCTTTTGATCCTGATAAAAAAAGAAAATTTTTGTGCCTTCTCGTTTATTTAAAATGGGATGCTTTATAATACGCTGTTCTTCCATAAAGACTCCTATTAGGTAAGTGTTCAAAAGTTTTTATACTAAATATAAACTATTGATAAATATAATAGTTAAAGAATACTCACCACGAAGAACACGAATAAAAATGGTTTTGTATATTTCTTTTCGTGATATTCGTGTTTTTTACTTCGCGTTCTTCGTGTTAAAAATTTTAGGACATAAACTTTTGAACATTTGCCTACCTGGCAAAAAATTATAAAATAAAAAAAGTAAATTCCGTTCTTCCTAGTGTAACTTTATCTTTATCTTTTAAAATGGCTTCTGTTACGAAATGATCATGGAGTTTCATGCCATTCTGGCTATGCAAGTCGATCATGATAAAATCGTTATCCTCCTGTATGATTTCGCAATGAACACGAGATAGCTTTATGTCTGGAATACAAACAGTGCATTTCGAAGAACGGCCAATGGTTGCATAGGAATTAAAAGGATATTCTTTGCCTTCCAAGACAATTCTAGGCATGAGAGCTTTTCTCCTTAAGCAAGAGAATAGGATTTTGGGCATTTCCTGTGGCGATTTCAGAGAGCAGGACATCTCTTTTGGGAATGCGAATGCGCCCATCGCATTTGGGGCATTTCCCTCGGCTGCCTGCCATCGTTAAAAAACAATGGATTTTTTTTGTGCAATAAGGGCAAGTTGCTGGGATTTTAACATCATCAAAGGGGCTGGATTGAATAGGTATCCAGATTTTTTTCTTACAATGAGGGCAGCGAACGCGGCTTCCTTCTGAAGAAAGCTGGCATCGAATTTTTTTGCCGCAATAGGAACACCTTCCTTTGATGCGATACTGGCTCTTGTCTCGTATCTTCTGGGGTTCTTTTTCCTTAGCTTCCTGATTTGCGCCCGAAGCGGGGAGATTGCTGGACGAAAGCAAAGAAAGAATATCCTTGATTTCCTGAACTGTATTTTTTCCGTCTTCATCGCAGGCTGCTTCTTCTATATGGACAGAATCGAAGTTTTCTTCGTCTTCGCTGCTTTCTTTGGATGCTTTACTAAATCCTAATCCCATGCAAACAAAGCTTCCCCAGAAAAAGGGGTCGGAAAAAATCTTTTTTTGGGAATCTTCCAGGTCTTTCAACACACTATTTTCCTCATCTTCCAGTAGGGAAAAATCTTTTTCCTGGCTTTGGACTAACCCACTCCATTCTAGCTTTCTTGGTTTATATAGATTTTTCAAAATCTGGCGGCGTTTTTCCAAAGGAAAATCTTTATTCTTGTATTCCAGGAAATCCGAAAGCTCTTTAATCCATTTTGCTTCATTTTCAGGCAAAAGCCTTCTTAATGAGCTTAGTTTGCGCCTTAAATCCAAGACTGTCATCTGGCGGATTTCTTTCTGGCTTTCCTGGAGAGCCATAGAGGGAGGAAGCCCTTGAACAAGCCCTTGATGAAATTTTTCCATGATAAAATAAGAAATGCAATCTGGTACGCTCCAAAGGTTTGCCACAACGCCTTTAGCCCCTGCATATAAAAAAGACATGAATATTCCCATAGCATCACCAAAAGCATTCCACTCTTGGATATTCAATTCTGATGCACTCAGACTCAGCATAGAAACGCTGGAAAAATCTTCAGAGAGAATTTGCAGATGAGATATGCCTTCCCCTGGATTCTTACTTTCTTCTGCAAAGTATAATCTGGAAAGTAAAGAATCTGGAAAAGATAGATTGCCGTATATTCCAAAATGCAAATAGGAAACTTTAGAGAGGCTTTTTTTTACATTTTCCCATGTTGGCTTTTCTTCTTCTGAGATCACTCTGCCTGCCCAAAGGCTTTGCAATATTTGTATTTCTTCATGGAAAAATTTATACTTTTTTCCTGAATGTTGCAGGAAGATAGCTTTTCCTTCTGGCTTTTGTTCTTTGTTGTTTATGGATTTTATCACCCATGTAAGGGAAGGAGCATAGACGATTTCATATCTGTCTTGCCATACCCAATCTTTTTTTTGCTGATCGCAAAGAGGCAAAAGATGCAAAGGAAATAACTGAAAAGCATGGCAAGGAATCAATACGATGCGTTCTGCTTCCCAATTTTCCAAAATTTCCAAAATTTTAGCCCCAAGAGCATCGGAAATTTTTTCCAGGCTTTTTTTCATATAGTGGCTATGGTCTTTCATAGCCAAAAAAGAAGAAATATTTTTGTTTTGCAAAAAAGGCTCATAAAGCTCTTCTAATGTATGGCATGTGAAATCGGGGAAAACCAAGGTTTCTAAATGGGATGAATCCAAAAGGAAAACAAGGCATTTTTTGTCTGTTGCCAAGAATTCGAGCAAGACTGTGCCTTTGGGAAGGTTCTGCTGAAAGCCTGGAATGTCTATAGAATAATGATGTCCCCAAAAATTAGCCCATTCGGGATCTAATAGTTCTATTTGTAGCCGAATGTCCTGGGCATTCTTTTTTTCTGTTTCTATGGGTAATCCTGCCTTGAAGTTTTCCTGGCATTTTTTTAAGGCAGTACAATACTCTTGCTTTATCTCCTCTGGAACATTGGCTTTTTTTAGCAATATTTCTTCGTCTATTCTGGAAAAATAGAACCAGCGTATGGAATGCTCTAAAAAATGCAAAGAACCTAGGAAATTTCCTTGCTGCAAACAACAGTCTATCAGCAGATAAAAAAGCTCTATATGCTCTTGCACAAAAAGATAGGAAAGTTCACCCAAATAGTCTTTGCTGTGATCCAGGCATGAAATCGCATCAACTAAAGCTTCTTTAGCCTGCCCAAAGTCTTTTCTTTCTATCAAAATTTTTCCTAAGGAAAGAGCGTTTTGGAAACAAAGCTCTATATCATTCCCCTTTTGTGATAAAAGCAAAGAGTCTTTCCAGCAGCGTATGGCTTCATCGTCTTTCTTTAGCTGCTCATATAGCTTCCCTATTTTAAAAAGAAGCATTCTTTCTTCTTCGAGGTTTTTCTCTTTATGGGCATATTCCCATTCTTTCATTAACTCTAAGAGATTTTTTTCCCAGGAATGGACTACTTCTGAGATTTGTCTTGTCAGCATTGCTGCTTTCCCTGTAGATTGTTTTTCAGGTGCTTTTTTCTCTGGGGAACTTCCTAGTTTTTTTGCTCTTTCACTATACCCTAAAGCCTTTATAAATTCCCCTTGCTTTTGGTACAAGCTACTCATCTGGTTGAGCAATTCCTTATTTTCCTGATTGTTGCCTTCTGATTCCATTATCTTGAGAGCTTCTTCCAGATAGGAAAGAGCCTTTTCAGAATAGTTTTGCTTTTCCAGGCTATTGCCTATCTCCCATAAAAATAAGCCTCTTACCCTTTGCAGCTTTTTTTCTTTAGCAAAGGAAAGAAGGCTTTCGCAGTAGTCTATTTTTTTTTCTAAATTTTTTACTTTTTTTATATATTTTAATACATCATCCCAGATTTCCTGTTTTGTAGAGACAGCATCCATTTCATGCTCATCTATCTCTTTTTGTAAAATTTCTTTTACGATTTTCAAAAAAAGCCTGTTCATTCCTAAACTCCGAAAAAATCCCCCGATTTTGTGTTCAGTACATAGAAAAATTATAGCAAGCCATTTTAAAAAAGGCAATATATAACTTGCCATGATATGCTGTAAAATCGGATTTAGCAAGGATGTCATAGAGGACAATGCTTTTCTATTAAGAGCCTATCCGAAAAATCCTTTTGGCTGCCAATTTCGATGCATCTCGGATAGCTTCGTCGAAAGTGACAAAATTGTCCTCAGAGTAGCTACGGCTACACTTGCTGCAATTAGTGCCTCAAAATTTTCGCCTAAAATTATTTTTCGGATAGGCTCTTAATTAATTCTCATCGCTAAAGGGCTCGGAATCGATTCCCACTGTTTTTTTTCATCAAGATTCTCTAAGTTGTTTTTTCACACAAGATTCCATCGTCTCTACAAGACCAAGGAGCGTAGGCTGGATTGGTTTGCATTTTTTACCTTCCTTTTTTCTTATTTCCATCTGCTCTCTATGAAGCCTTCGCATTTCCCATGGTAAAATTTTCAATCGTTGTTCATAATTTTTGGGATTCACTTTTTGATACGTGATTTTATCGACAGCCAAAATTCCTGCAGACAGATTGGTTGTTGTTGTCAGAAAGGTATCGTCCTCGAACTCGTTTGCAAATTCCAGAGTCCAGCCTTCAATGATGGGCAGCATGATGACAGCATAGAATTCTTCATGCGCGTAACCACGAACGATAATGTTGTTGAGCTGATTGCAAAGGAAATCGCCGAGAGGAATCATCCCCAAATCTTGCAACGCCTTGTCTAAGATATCGATTTTCTTTTCATCCTTTGGCTTTTCCCCAGCCAGATCCACTTTAAAATAAATCCTATTTTTCGTTTCTAGTAAAACATCGACGAGTAAGGGCGAATATTCAGGAATGCCATTATAGGATCCAAAGACTTTTTTCGAACTTTCCTCCTGGCTTTCGCCACTAGGGTTCAAAGAAGATCGATAGAATCCTTCATTCGACCCTGGCTCTGTCCTTATTTCATAATGATAGATCTTATTCTTGCCAGCATCCAGGAACAAGGTCGATTGTGAAGGAAGTTCGCTGCCCATAATACGCACGATAAAAGAAGTTATCATTTCGGAATATGTAGTAGCCCAAAGAGCGTTGCCTTCGACCCAGACATCTCCATAATTTTCGGTCAATCCTCGCAGCTTGAAATCTTTCGCCAGACTCCGCAAAAAGGCATCGTCAGGAGCGGGCAGCAGCAAGCGAAAGACCATCTGCTCCTGGCTATTGTTTTGTGTTCGGAAGCGAATCTGTTTGGGAAGAAGCTCCAGGAGATCCTTAACGCTAGAAATGGCTACAGGCGCAGGAAGGCTGCTGCATCTTTTTATAGAATCTCTGCGCTTGTCTTCCCATTGCCCATTGTCTTTCTCTCCACTATACGATCCTTCTTGCCATTCTCCTGGCTTAAGAAGATCAGGAAGTCCAAAAGCACTGAAGATTTGGGGAATATCCATAATCTTTACAGCAGATTCTAGCTTCTCCTTATCATGAAGGACGATCTCTTCTGTATAAGAGTGTAATCGATATGATCCGTCGGCTTCCACATCCAGAATAAGACCTTCAACATTTTGCTTTTCGAACCATTTTTTCAGTTGCTCGCCAGGCACGATTTTTTTGAAAGGAAGAAACAAGTCTGCTGCCCATACTGAATCGTCAGAAGACATATCGATGTATCCGCTTTCAGGGTCCATCCGACACCATTCCCAGAATTGCGAACGCTGATCATAAGGATATATTGCAAGTGTAAAGCCAACTTCATGAACGCATTCTGCAAAGGAAAAAAAACTTTCGACAAAGACATGACCATTAGCAGATTCGGCCTGAATACCCGCAAGAGCAAGAAAGATGGGGTCACGCCGAATTTCCATAGGATAGTGCGCCAGAAGACGTCCGAGAGATGCCAATTCCCCCATTCCCAAACCCACGGTAAGACTTTGCAATGCTTGATCGTCGGTAATATCCCAATAAAAATGGGCGGCTCGATTTCGTTCTTTCCATAAGGCATTTTCTGATTCGCCCACTACCTCTCTGAGATCGTATTCTATATCAGCAATCATTCGAGCCATTTCTCCTGGTTTATTTGAAGCCTTTCTTTTTTTGGGTAGTTTTTTCTCCTTCAGCTCTTCGTTCAAATTTTTCAAGAGAGAGGCAGGAACTTCTTTATTGCTGAGCAATAGAAGAGCGACTTTTTCGAAATCTTCCCATAGAAATTCATTATCCAATCGCTTGATTTCTTTCGCTCCAGTCACACCAAAGGCTTTGATCCAGTTCACAACAGAAATTTCAGTACCCATATATTCTTGTTCGAGAGCCTTAAAGTCAGGAGAAAAAGCACTGCCTTCGAACCAGGAACGGAATCCTGCAAAAACTTCAGGAGATCGCTTTATACTCAAAGGAGGAACAAGGCGGAAGCTGATTTCTTTAGGAACAGGAGAAAGAGATGAACGTAGCAAGAAAGTATGTATGGCATGTCCAAAGGTCCATATAGCGAGATAGTCTCCAGGATATTGCTTTCCCAATATTGTCAATCCAACCAGTTCATCGCTGAATTCTCCCAGATTGAAGTCATCTAGTTTTCCTTTATTGGCAATATAACCAATAGTGCCACCTTTTTTCAAACTTTTTATTTCTTTATAATCACTGCGATAGTGTATTATTTCAGAAAGCCTTTTTTCCCAACGAATTGCAGCCATTTTTTCTTCTGGCAAAGCACGATTGGGAATTGGATTTTGTGGAGCAAAAATCAATACCGATGTCGCCATAGAAATTCCCTTTCCAACATCGCTGTTTATCTCAGGTTTTTGTAACTATTTTTTCTATAAATTTCTTGATGAATGAAAAATTTTTGCCAGTTCTGGAGCTACTCTATCCCATGCTGTTTTAAAAGCAATGGCATCATCAAAACTGTCGATTTTGTCAATGATTTCTTTTTGCATATAATCCAACAATTTTTCGAACTCTCGAATCCTTTGCACTGGCTTTTCATAGGCTTCCTGGATCATCGTGCATCGGACTTCGTACTCTTTTTTCAATTCTTCTGTCTTTTGATGAAATTCTTTCTGAAGCTGTTCTGCCGTCTTGTCATAAGACTCCAATTTCAAAATTCTTTCTTTAAGATCATAGATATCGTCACGGGGGAATCGGGCATGGCGGCCAATATTCTGAAGTCGGGAAACGATATGCTCCATAGCACGCATAGAAGGACGCAAAACAGTCAGAGCGATGGCTGCCGCTGCCGCCAGATAGCATATCAATCCCAAGTCCGTAAAGAGAGCCAGAAGGAAAAAGACCAGGGCAGTAAAAACATGAATGAAAACAGCGATAATTCCTGCATTGCGTCTGGCCTTCCTGGCAAAGACTTTATCTTCTTCATTGCATTGTTTGCCCTTTCGTTCTGTTTCCAGAATTTCGTGCAAAGCCTCATCCGCAGCAAAATACACATTCCAAGGGAGTATGGTAATTCCTGACAACACCCAATAGATCACCACTCCTGAAACCCATAGAGTTGCTGTTCCCATCTTCCAATTCAACCAGTTCAGGATGGTAAAAACAACGGCAGTGAAAAAAGTGAATACGATTGCCTGCCATATCCACTTACTAAAGGATCTTCCCATAATATTATACCTCTGCTTCTTGGTAAACTTTTGCTCTTACACCTTGATATTATAGTAGATACTATGCCACCATTCTAAAACAAGGCTCTTTTTTTGTCAACTACAAAGAAATTCTTTTCCTTGGACTGTGTAAGTCCTATTATAGGAAATTCCTATTGTTGCCAAAATGAATATTGCAATTCCTTTGGAAATGATGTTTACTTCATCCATATATTTTCTTTCTAGTACATTATTTCCCTTGCTTTTAAGCAATCTTTGAGCATTTTTAAGGTTTCTTTTTCCATCTGGCGGATTCGTTCTTTGCTTAAAGAGAACTGGGAGGCAATTTCTTTTAAAGCCATCTTTTGTCTGCCATTCAAGCCATAGCGTAGTTCCATTATCTGAGAGCGTTTGGAATCTAATTTTTTTAGGATTTCCAAAATGAGTTCCAACTGGAGAGCATGAGATTGTCCTTCTTCATTTCGATACCGCTTATCTTCTATGTTTATATTCTGCTCACAAAGGTTTTGTATGCTTTGCATGCTTTCCATGGCTCTATTCGTTATCAGGGCTTCATTGACAATTTTTCTCTGAGAATCGGGAATGGTTATATCTGAAACCACTTCTGATGCAGTAGGCATTCTGTCCCATTTTTTCATAAGCTCTGTTGTTTTTTCTTTGCATTGGACTAGAATTGCTTTCATATATGTGGGAATTCTCACTAAAGATTTTTTTTCTGTTATAGCCCTGCAAATGCTATGTTTAATCCACCATGTAGCATACGTGGAAAAGCGGCATTGTTTGGATAAATCAAACTTTTCTATGGCATCTATAAGACCAATATTCCCTTCTGCAATTAAATCAGATAAAGCAACTCCGCACTTGCTATAGCGTTTTGCAATATTCACAACAAGGCGTAAATTGCACTGGATGATTTCTTCTCTGGACTTTTTATCGCCCCTTTTGCAAAGCATAAGCAATTGTCTTTCTTTTTGTGGACTTAGCAAAGCGTATTTCTGTATTTCTTTTAGATAAATTTCCAGGGATATTTCTTCTTTTTTCATGTATCTTCCTCCTTATTCTCTTTGCACCCTCTTACAGATTTCGCAGCAGCTCATGATTTAAGATAGCTCACCACAAAACTGAAAGAACTTGCTACTGTATCTTACAATTTTACTTTTCTAACAATTTTTTTTGGTTTTTGTCTCGTAAATTTACTATAAGCAAATGCCGTGCCTTTTGAAATAAAAAAATATAAAGTATTAAATAGAAAGCATTTATATAAATAAAATATTATAGCATAAGGAAGAAAATCCAAAAGAAGTGTATTTTTTATGAAACCTGTTTTCTACAATTCGATACATACGCCTTAACATTATATAAAATAAAGTATTATAGATGTCCTTAAAAAAAAAATATTTTTATCTCATTTTTTTCTTGCTTTTTGGAATGAAATTTTATATATATTAGGCTGTTGCGCCTGTAGCTCAAACGGATAGAGTCACGGTCTACGAAACCGGAGGTTACAGGTTCGAGTCCTGTCAGGCGCGTTAACAAAAAGCGGAAAACAAAAGTTTTCCGTTTTTTTATTAGCTTTCCTCTTATTACCTGTCCCCACAGCGTTCCCATTTTTATTTGTACAAAAGTTAACTTTTCCTATTTGTGCCACCTAAAGTTACAACCGTTCTCCTGTATTGCATACAAAAATCGCCTATAAAATAATCCGCAGATTACGCAGATAAAGGCTCCGAAAATCTGTGCAATTTGCGTAATCTGTGGATAAATTTCTTTGAATCCGATGTATACACTGTGTATACAACTTAGAAGATGTGGAATGTAGAATAGAAATTCATTAGAATAAAGATATGTAGTAAACTATACTGCCCAAAAATATAAAAGAAATTTGTTGACTTCTTAAAAAACTTTTATATCATCAATAGAGTTATAGTTTGGTTCTAACGTTTTTTGTAGTTTATTCAGAAGGATCTGCTTGGAAAAAAACTTTTTCTTTGTCATTCTTGCTTTTGGCAAAGGTTGCATGTTTTTAGCTCTATGTATTTGAAAAACAACGAATTTTGTTAGAACAGAGATTGACCGTTGGCCGTACCTGCGGTTATGTTGTATAAATTTTTTTAACCCTTTTTACTAGACTTTTTCGGAGGAGCGTTGATTTTTTTTCCGAATCAGGAAAAAAGAGTGATGCGCTTATTTTTAGATGATGAAGATTCAAAAGGACATTATTAAACAGTATCAAATTCCTGAAGAGCAGTTAGAGCGAGAAGTTGCTGAAGCAATGGGTGAAGTAGACTTAACTCAGATGAGTTGTCTCTATGAAGAGTCTATCAAAGATTTCGAATCTGAGAAGATTGTCAAAGGAAGGGTTTTGAGCATTGCATCGGATAAGGTCATTGTTGACATTGGGTGCAAATCTGAAGGTGAAGTACTTCTATCCGAGTTTGAAGTTCCTCCTCAATCTGGCGAAGAGATCGAAGTTCTCTTGGAAACAGTGGAAGATGAACTGGGAGAGATCGTGCTTTCCAAAAAGAAAGCTGATAGAATCAGAGGATGGGAACGACTCATTGAGACCAAAAAAGAAGGCGATGTTGTTGAAGGTAGAGTTGTCCGCAAAATTAAAGGCGGATTGTTGCTGGACGTTGGTGTTCCAGTCTTCTTACCTGCATCCCAGATCGATATTCGTCGTACAGGCGATATTTCTGATTATATCGGACAAGAGCTAAAAGCCCAGATCATCAAAATTGATGAAGCTAGAATGAACATCGTTGTTTCTCGCCGCAGACTCATCGAAGAAGACCGTCGCAAGATGAAAGAAAGACTCTTGGAAGAGTTACAAGAAAACCAGATTATATCTGGTGTTGTCAAAAACATCGCAGACTTCGGTGTATTCGTAGACTTAGGCGGAATCGATGGATTGCTGCATATTACCGATATGAGCTGGGGAAGAATTAGTCATCCTCAGGAAATGGTCAGCATAGATGATCGCATTGAGGTAAAAATTCTCAAACTGGATCGCAAAAGAGAACGCATTGCCCTGGGTCTCAAACAGAAAACAGAGAGTCCTTGGAAAAATGTGGAAGACAAATATCCTATCAGTGCTAAAGCCAAAGGAAAAGTTGTCAGCGTAATGAACTATGGCGCATTTGTGAAGCTGGAAGAAGGAATCGAAGGGCTTGTCCACATTTCCGAAATGTCTTGGACAAAGAGAATCAATCATCCTTCTGAAATCGTAAACATTGGCGATGAAGTAGAAGTCGTTATTCTCGACATCAACAAAGAAAAACAAGAAATTTCTCTTGGCATGAAACAAGTAGAGATCAATCCCTGGTCTCTGGTTGAACAGAAATATCCTGTTAGCTCTAAAGTACAAGGTCGCGTTCGCAATTTGACAAACTATGGAGCTTTCATTGAACTAGAAGAAGGAATTGATGGCCTTCTCCATATTTCTGATATGAGCTGGACCAAAAAGATTGGTCATCCTTCTGAAATGCTGAAGAAAAACGATATGGTCGAAGCCATGGTTTTGGATGTAGATCCCAACCAGAAGAGAGTTGCCTTGGGTATGAAGCAGCTCATGTCTGATCCTTGGGAAAAAGACATTCCTGAACGATACAAAGTAGACGATATCGTCACTGGTAAAGTAACCAAGCTGACTAATTTTGGCGTTTTCGTTGAGTTAGAACCTGATCTGGAAGGTTTACTCCACATATCTGAGCTGACAGATCGCAAAATCAAATCTCCTGATGAAGTTGTATCTGTAGGCGATGCAGTCGAAGTTAAAATCTTGAGACTGGATAAAAAAGACAGGAAGATCGGTCTTTCTCTGGTAAGAGCACGCGCTGGTGAAGAAGCTGCAACAGAAGAGAAAAAAGAAGCTGTTCAAGCTCCTGAAGCCCCTGCAACTCAAGAAGAAAAGCCTCAAGAAGCTGCTGAACAAAAGAAAAGCTCAGAAGAAAATACCCAAGCTTAATCTTTGCTAAATTGGCCCGCCGAAAGGTGGGTTTTTTTTTGCATGATGAATGACCCTGATTGTCTCTGGCAATCAGGGTTTTGTTACAAGTATAAGAAAAAATTTTGCGAGTTAAAAATAATTATGGTAAATATAACTCTTTTAATCCTTAGTGTCATTTTAGGCTATGCCATTTATTGGCAGCTAGGAGCAAAAAGATTCCAAGAAGCTAAAGATATGGCTAATCAGATTCAGGAAAAAGGAAAAAAAGATGCTCTTGGATTTGAAGAGAAGATATTGGCATCCATTGCGAATGAGATAGAATATACGAAAAAAGCCTCCCTTCAAAGGATAGCTGAACTCAGGGAAAGCAATATAGCCCTCGATAAGAAGCTGGATGTTCAAAGCAAAGATTTGGAATGCTATGAATATAAAATCCATAATATTTCTCAAAGTATCAAGCACAAGGAAATAGAGCTAGAAAATCGCCGCCGCTCGAATATCGACTGTATGGAAAAGCTGAGAGAAATACAAGGCAAAGTGCATGAAACTCTTTTGCAGATTTCTGGATATACCCAGGAAAAAATCCAGGAGAAATTTTTTTCCGAATTTGAAGAAACCTTACAAAAAGAAGCACGCAGGGTTTATGATTGCTATCTGGAGAATATAATAACGAATGCAGACCGCATAGCCAAAAGAATCTTGGCAACAACAATCCATCGTTGCCATTTTAGCCATTGGTTCGATTCGTATTCTAGCACTCTAGCTATACAAGATTCGCCGTGTATAGAATGGTTTTTATCAGAAAACTTTTTAAATTTTTTGAAAAAAGAGCTCGATTGTCACGATTTGGTTCTGGATTATGAAGCAGAATCAAGCATATTGATTATCATTACTCCTGATGGCTGTAAACGAGAAATTTGCAAAGATTTTTTGGAAAAGCTACTGTATTTACAAAATAAAAATAGAGAAGATTTAGAAAAAATTTTACAACAAAGCAAAAACAAAATCGAGCAACTTCTCCTGAAAGAAGCACAAAATATCTGCGAACTCGTTAAAATAGAGGTATGCGAAGATATAGCGAAATTTTTAGGCAGGCTAAAATACCGCACAAGCTTTGGGCAAAATGTACTATGGCATTCTGTTGAAGTAGCTCATCTTGCGAAATTTATTGCTTCTGAATTGGGATTTGATCCATATATGGCATCTCGCTCTGGACTTCTCCATGATATTGGCAAAGCAATAGATCATGAAAAAGAAGGAGGCCATCCTGAGATTGGCGGAGAGATTTTGCAACACTTTGATGAAGCTCCTGAAATTTTAGAAGGCGTGGTAGAACACCACGAAGATATTCAGATCGAAACGCCTTATGCTACAATCATCAACACTGCGGATGCTATCAGTGCCTCCAGGCCAGGCGCGAGAAGAGAGACTTTCGAAAAGTATATACATCGTCTGGAGAAGCTGGAGTCTATAGCCTATAGTATTCCAGGGATTGAAACCGCGTTTGCCATATCTGCTGGCAGAGAAATACGGGTTATTTTAGACCCAGAAAAAGTATCAGACCAGGAAGTGAAAAACGTTGCCTCCATCATATCCAATATGATAGAAAAAGATCTTCACTATCCAGGAAAAATAAAAATTACCGTGATCAGGGAAATGAAAGTTATAGAATATGCCCAATAGAGAATTTTCCTATGAGCTATTTTGAACCTGTTTTGGTGAATCCATATAATGAAGATCCAGCACTGCTCATCAAGATTAAGAATGAAAAGCGTTCTTTTCTTGTAGATTGTGGGTCATTGCATCGCCTTTCCAATCGAGAGATGCAGAAAATCACTCATATTTTTATTACCCATACGCATCTGGATCATTTCATTGGCTTCGATAGTCTTATTCGATCCAACATTGCTTTAGATAAAACCTTGTATTTTTTTGGCCCTAAACTGATTGCCAGGCAAATTCACTGTAAAATGCTAGGGTATACATGGAATCTCTTGAGCAGAGAAAATCTAAAGATAAAAATCTATGAAATCGATACAGAAGAAATCAAAGAGCTGGCTCTTTTCCCAAGCGATTGCTATCAACAATGCCATATTTTAGAAAATAAACCCATAGTCAACAATATCTTATATAAAGAAGCCAATTTCTTTGTAACTTATATGCCTTTGTATCATAGAATCCCTTGCCTGGGCTATGCTTTTACAGAAGAAGACCATTGGCATGTGGACAAAAAAAAATTAGAAACATTTGCACATCCTCCTGGTAACTGGTTGAGCGAGATCAAAACCGTATTAGAAACAAGAACGCCTCTGGATTTTTTCCCTGTTGAAGACCAGGAATATTCTATGGAATATTTACAGAAGTGCCTTTTCGAAAAGAAAATAGGCCAGAAAATCGCCTATATTACAGATACCATATTCAATGAAGAAACGCTGGCAAATGCCATATACCTGGCACAAGATGCCGATATTTTATATTGCGAAACCCATTATGCCCAGGAAGATATAGCAAAAGCAAAAGAATCCTATCATCTCACAACAAGCCAGGCAGGTACATTGGCGAGAAAGGCCAGGGTAAAGAAAATTGTAGGGTTTCATTTTTCACCCAGGTATCGCCTAAGCCGAATCCCTAATTTGCAAAAGGAAATAGAGGATGCCTTTAAAAAATAGAGATTCCATGCTTTCCTGTCTTCTTGCCTGGTTTCATAAGGTACGAGAGCCTTATTTTTTCCGCCAAGATAGAAATCCTTACCGCGTATGGATTTCTGAAGTAGCTTTACAACAAACCAGGATACAGGCAGCTCTACAGCCTTTAGAGCGTTTTTTTTCTTATTTTCCTGATGTCATTTCTTTAGCCCAAGGCGATGAAAAGGATGTTTTGCATGCTTTTCGCGGCCTTGGCTATTATTCTCGCGCCAAAAACCTAAAAAAAGGAGCATTGTACCTTGTCGAAAAACATCATGGCCAATTGCCAGAAGACTATGATGATTTGGTACAAGTTCCTTCCATTGGGGAATATACAGCCTCAGCTATCAGTTCGGTCTGCTTTGGAAAAAAGAATCCTGTTTTAGATGGGAACGTCCGCAGGATTTTATCTCGCATTCTCCGTATTGCTGCACCATTGGACAGCAAGGAATTCACTTCTCTTTCATACCAATTTCTCAGAAAGCTTTTTGATGAAACCAATATGCCTCCTGGCGATTTAAACGAAGCCATGATGGAATTGGGACAAAAAATATGCATCAAGGGAAAGCCTAAATGCCAGGAATGCCCTGTTTGCGATTTTTGTGAAGCCTTCCAAGAAGGAGATACTCATCTTTATCCTACAGCCAAAAAAAAACAGGATAAAGTCCCTGTGCTATGGCATTTATACATTTTTCAGACAAAAGAAAAGCAAATTTTGCTTCAAAAATGGGAAAATTTTTATTTTTTAAAAGGTCATATATCCTTTCCTTCCCTTTTGGAATTCCCCCAAACCCAAAAACAAATAGCTTCCTGGCCCGCCCCCCATTTCCTGGAAACCTATGCCCAACATCCCTACAAGGCTCTTTCTGTTGTAAAGCATAGCATCACAAAGCACAACATCCAGATACATCCTTATCTCGTTTCCTGCGAGAATTTACAAATAGAAGACAATTCCTTTTTCCTGATCCCCCAGGAATCTGTATCAGAACATCTGGTAGCTTCTGCTTTGAGCAAGGTATGGCAAAAATTTTTGCAATCGCAATAAAATTTTTACAGTA
>JABWCH010000171.1 GCA_013359215.1 Candidatus Brocadiia bacterium
ACAAAGGAAAACTTGGTACCTGTTTTTTTGATTCCTGAAAGAAGGCTTACACGGAGCGATCGCTTCAGCATAACCTTACATCTTAAATTGACAGCCATGTGGGTAACAACGCCCTGGGTAACAATGGGTAAATGGGAATAAATTATTTCAGGCATTCCAATAGAAAACTATACATATCTTTGGTTTCTATTGCAATTTCCTGCCATGATCCTTTACGCAGCATAAAGGATATGTGGTTAGAGCAATAAGGAGAGAGGGTAAGCAGTAGATCTGCTTTGTTTTGCCTGGACTGGTGGAGAAGATTGTAAGCCACTTCTCTTTGCGTATGGTCGTGGGTTCTGAAAAAACCATGACCGCAGGAATCCAGGATAGGTATAATTTTCAAGCCTGGTACTTCTTGTAGCAGTTCTATTGCATAATGGAAAAAAGCTTGCTCTTCCTGGCCTTGATTCATTGATTTGCCAAGAGATGGATTGTTGCCTGGTCTTTTTTCGAGCAAAGTTTGGTTGTAGTGGTGGTTATAGCAAGGTTTATGTAGGGCAACCGTTAGATTGCATTTTTTAAAAGAGAGCTTTTTTTGGAGTACAAGGGGAAGCGCGATTTTATTGATGCAATGAGAAAGATGTGTCTGGTATAGCTCAGGATAGGCAAAAATCATTTCTTTTATTTCTGGATTTTGCGTATAGAATTGCAGATTTTCCAAGGCTTTTTTTTGCATGGCAGGCTCTTGCCAGGGTATATCCAGAGAGGAAATTCCAGGCAATAAGGAAACGGGCTTTGCTATGCTTTGCAGCAGAATGCGGATACTTTCAACAAAAGTTCCCCTGGGAAGAATTTCTTCGGCTTCCAGAAGCTTTTCTAATAGGACACTTCCTCCTAAGATTAGAGCAGAGGGTTCTTTTGGTTGTTGTGGCTTTGCTGTAAATGTTTCAAAACTTTGCATTGCCAAAAAGGCTTCTGCCAGATCATAGCTTTTCTGCTGCGTGGCCTGATGTCTGGGAAGAGGTTCTGGCGTACTTGTTTCTTGTGTGCTGTTTGCGATGGCAACGTTTTCTGTGGGAATTCCTATTTCTGTAAGCAATTGGTGGCATTTATGGATTTTTTGGCTTACATGGGAAGAGCCTAAATAATGGCAATGATCCTGGGCGCAAGGAGAAACTCTTACCTGGTCTGCTCCATGCCATAATGCAAGCAGGAAAATTTTAGGCGTTGCATAGCGTGTACACATTGCGTTAAAGGAAGAGGATTGGAAATTTTCAAAAGAATTATTCCATCGGCAAGAAAAAAAGGCAGTCTTTTTTTCTATTGGTTTGTTGTTGTATAGATTTTTAGGATGGAAGAGAAAGTGTTGTATAGCATTGTTGGGGCAAGCTGAAACGCAAAGAGTGCATCCACGGCATGCTTTGGGATCAACTACAGCAACAGGATGTTTGCCCTTGCGGAAGGCGATGCGTACAGCATGATAAGGGCATACATCTTCACATCGCCCGCAGGCTACGCAGGAAGCTTCTGATACATTAGGAACAATAGACCGCAAACTGCAAACTTTTTTGCCTTCGGAAAACAAATCTATTTCTTTGTCTGGGTATAGATCGTCGGCAATGCTCTCTGTTGTTTTGGCTAAAAAGCATTCTTTCTCTGTTGTTACAAAGACTTGTTTGAACCCGCAGGAGGCAAGACAATGTTCGCATTCAATGCAATTGAGGCAGCCTTCCTGGGTAAACTCTTCTGGTTTTTTCCATAGGCCGCAATGCAAGCATTTGGTAGCCGAAGAGAGAGCGACGATTTTATCTTTGGATGCAATAGAGGAAGAATTGCTGGCATGGTAAGGGCATGAAGCCTGGTATTGCCTGAGAACGGGTAAGGGAGATTTTGTTTCAGGATCAGGATATTTGTTTTGTAAAGTTTGGACGATTTTTAGAGCTACTCTATGGCTTTCATCGAGGCATTCAAGAATACTTTGTTCTGGATATGTTTGTGATACAGAAAATACATTTTTCGGGTTATTCTGAGGGAATAGCCTGGAATCTTTTCCTGTTGCTATTACGACAACATGGAATCCTGCCAGAACAAAATCAAGAGAGCTGATCTCTTTTTGTAAGAAAATCTTGACTCCTCTTTCCTGAATAAATACAATTTCCTTATCTAAAACCTTATGGAATTCTTTTGCAAGAGATCCATACAAACTAGAACAGGCTTTTTCTTTTTTTTCAAATACACTTACGCTATAGCCTAAACGACATAAATCCAGGGCAACCGTTAAACCTGCCACGCCTGCGCCTATAATAGCTATACGCTGTTGATAAAGTACAGGGTAGGGAGGCGGAGGGAGAAACTTTCCTGTCTCCTCATATAGAGCAATATTTCTTTTGATTTCCTCTAATGCTGAATGGGCAAATAAATTTTTTTGCAAGGCTTCCTTTTCACAAGCATGGGTGCATAATCTCCCGCAAACAATAGGAAAAGGATTGTGTTCTTTCATGCTTAACAAAGCTTTTTCTATTTCGCCTTGCGAAAGCAAATGCAAAACAGTGCGAATGTCTATGCCTAAAGGGCAAGCAACATTGCTTTTCTGAGGATGCAAAAGCAGGTATTTTTTTGTGTCTCCCTGTTTTGTAGGAGACATGGGTTTATTCCAGGGAATCATGTCAGATAAAAAAGTCATAACTCATTCCTTGCTAATGTTTTTCTTCATCTTCCGTCATTTCTTCGGAAAGGCCAAAACGGTCAGCAATCAACTGGCCTATACCCTCGACAGCTTCTTTGCAATCTTCTCCTGTTGCAGTTACCAAGATTTGCTCTCCACCGCCTACGCCTAGAGTAAGCAATTCGATAATGCTTTTAGGATTGATTGTATGGCCTTGGTATGTAATCTGAATTTCACTTTTGTAATTTCTCGATACTTTACTTAGTGCTGTAGATGGCCTAATGTGAAGACCATATTTATTCTTGATTTTATAAAATTGTTGGTATCTTTTTTCCATCAAAGGAGTATCCATGTATTATTCGTTTGGTGTCTTAAAAACTTCATCCACTGTTTTGTGTATTTCACTAATGACCAGAAGCGTTAAAAGATCTTTGTGCTGGTCAGGGAGTTCCAAAAGAGATCTGTGTATTGTTTCCATAGAGTCTTTTAATTCGCCTTGAAGCTCTTCTAGCGAATCGCTGACTCCTGGATAAGAATAGCGAATTTGTTTTAGTTTATCGACAATTTTAACGGCTAAATCTTTGTAATTTTCGTCTTGTTCGTCTAACCAAGTTATGTTTTCTTGTTTTACGGCTGTTCCTTTATTGTTCTTTTTTTGTTCCATTTTTTTTCCTATCCAAATTTAAAATCAATCTTCTTGCTGTGATCTAAAGCCTACCTGAAAGCTATAACGACGTTTTAGCTCTTTTTCAGAGGGCTTTGGATTTGGGGATGTGTTTTGCACTCGTGTTTTATCAGGAGACGAATCGACAATTTTAGCATCAATTGCGCGGATTACGCCTGTCAGAACATCTAAATGCTGGTCGTCTTCAAGCTCGCCTTCCCAAAAGGCTTCTTTTGGATCTAGTCTGAATTTGTCTATTGTAATGTAGTGGCGATTCCTTACTTTGCCAAAGTTTTGAAAAAGCACCATCCATCTTGTAAATCCATCTTCGACATGAGGAAGTTTGGAATCCCCGCCGCCCTCTATGGCTTCTTGAAATTTTTCCAAAAGGCTATATATTCTATTTGTTTTTTCCCCTTCCAAACCTTCAGGAAAAAAGGTTCTTTTGGCTACGGTATCTGCTTTTTCTAAAAGTTCTTCATATTGCTTTTCATATTGAAATCTTTGATTTTGAATATGATAAGAGAAAAAGAACAAAAACAGAAAAAACAACGTTGTCAATAAGGCAAGAGGGACTTTGATCAATTCAAAGCGATTTGTGTAGCTATATTCTTCTTTGCGGAAGTTCATGCTTTGGCAATTGCCATCCAACAGTTGCATTGCCATTCCCAAAGGAATTGATGCGCTTACAACCTCTTCTTCTGTATATCCTGATTTAGAAGGAATATTAGGGGAAAAATCCAATAAGACCGTTTCCACCCTGAAAGCTTGTTCAATTCTTTCCATAATTCCTTCCAGTTGAGAGCCTCCACCTGTAAGACATACAAGATCAATAGGGTGTTCCAGATGTAAGGTAAGCATGGTACGCCTAAGCTCTTTGATAAGCCTTTGAAAAATTTCCTCTTTCTTTTTCCTTTGCTGTATTGTGTTGGAAATATCACCTTCTTCTTTTTTTACAAGAACCATACGGTCCATTTCGATTCCATCTGGTATAGGTAAGGAAACAATCAATTCATTTTCAATATCCCAATCAATTTCCCCTGTGTTAGAAGGTATCTCAGAAGTAGGCTGATGTTGTTTATGAGACATGTCTTCCAGGCTAGAGCCTAAACGGATTGCCCTTACATGCTTCAACTGCCCCTGGTAAAGGATGACAATTTTTGTAGAGCCTGCGCCAAAATCGATAATAGCGATGGTATCTTTTTCTGCTGCTTGCGGTACATACCGAGCAACATTCACCAAAGCCATAATATCCAAATCAACAGAAATGGGATCTAAATTACAACTTTTTAAAAGATTTAAACGCTGTTCTATGATTTTTTTAGGGACTGCGGCAACAAAGAGCCTCGATTTTTCGTTCATTGTCTGTAGCTTACGATAATCTACAATAACATCTTCAATATCATAAGCTTGTAAATGTTTTTCTGCTTCAAACTTAATGGTTTGCCTGATATGCTCTTCATCCTTGAAGTCTACAGTAATTTCGCGCAATATACAATCCTGCGTTGGTATGGACAAGACAACGTTGTCTTGTTCTAAATGGTATTGCTGAAAAATACTTTTTATGGGCTCTACTAGCAAATCAGGAGAAGAAGTGTTGTCGCTGCCAAAAGGAATTTCAAGGTTTTGGAAAAAATTCATTTTAAGCTTGTTTCCTGAACCTTCCAATTCCAAGATTTTTAAACTTTTTGAACCAATATCAATGCCAACAGATCTTGCCATATTTCATATTCCTCTCCAATTGAAATTGACTATATTATAATCTTCTCTTGCCCAACTGCAACACAAAAATTTTTGCTCTTTTTCCTTTCCTTTTTTTTTTTTTTACGTTACAATCTATAATGAGAATTAATGCTTAGCCCCAAAAGGGCGAAATATAATAGCCAGTGGCAATGCTTCTGGTAATTTAAGGTAATAATTATATGCTACCCAAGAAGATAAAACCAACCGAAGGAACTGCTTCCTTAGAAGCATTATTAATAGATTTTACAAGCAACATAGAACAGCCCTTTGATTTGGAAGAAGTAATGCATCATTTGGAAAAAAGTATAGATGCAAAAAAACACTATCATTTTATTTTAGGGCTGCTCCAAAAAGATCCCTGGATATTTTGGGATACAAAAAAAGAAAGCGGTATACCAAGAAGCTGTTATTTCAACAATGTCCAGTTTCGCATGCTACCACGCTTAGAAGAAATCGATAAAGGCGTTCTTATCCCAGGACACCGTTTTTTTGCTTTTTGTTCCAAGCTAATCCTTCCATTCGATTGTAAGCTCTTTTGGCAAAATAAAAATATCGATATAAAAAATATGGAATGGATATACACAAAGAGTATAGTATATCACACGCTCATGGGAATTTCTGGAGTCATATCCTATCTTTCTGAACAAAATCAGCAATCAGGGAAAAAAAATAAAAAAGAAAAAGAGAAAGATATTTTTGAAACAATGGATATATGGGATCGAAACGGAAAAATAAATCTAAAAGTTTATAATCTTCACGATTTTTATAAAAAGAACAATTTCAAGGAAGGCGATAGCATTCTCCTCACTGTAATAGATTGGAAAAAAGGAATTTATAAAATAGAATATTCCCCACAATCTGTCCTGGAAAATAACCAAAAGTTGTGTATGACATGGGTAAAAAAGCTGGAAACTGCTCTGGAAAAAGTGATCAAAGAGAAAAAAGATATAAAAGAAATAAATGAACAGCTTGCCTATGCTTTTTTTATGGCAGGAAAAGAAATTTTTGATTTGCCTGGGTATCACATAGGGGGGTTCTTGGCAAAAAGCAGTAAAATTGAAATTTCCAATTATGATCTATCCGTTTCGCTGGCGATCAAAAGCAAAAAAAACAAAGACACCTTTAGTAACACGGATTTAGTTAAAATCATGACAATGGATGGCAATAAAGAAAGCGAAAGCCTGGAAGAATTCCTCCAATCTATCCAATATCCAATAACAGCTTCAATCATAAGAATGATTATGATGGATGAGCTATACCGTAAAAGCGATGATTGGGCACGAATTTTATTACGATGCCATCAATGTTCATTCTCTTGGCATTTCGAGGAAGAAGAGCAAGAAAAAAAATTTTATGCTTTGATTAAAGAGCTATGGGATGAAATTAAGAAAAAATACGATTATAATGAAGACAAAGAGATAAGCGAAGGACGATCCCACTGCCTTTCTCTATTTGAAAAAGCCAATCAATTTTTAGAGCAAATTCCTATTGATGATAAATCATTTATTCATAAACTAAAATCCATAGATAGTATACTTTGGGATTTACAGTCCATTTTATTCCAATATAATCTTGGTTCAAAACCAACAAAGCAAGAGCTGGAAAATAATATGAAAAAAATGAATGAGCTGGAAAAGCTTTTCGAAATTTTGCAAAGCGACTCTGCTTTTGCTGAAATGTTTGGTTTCAATAAAAAAGCCAAAGCCAAAACAGCAAAAAAAAACGTTGCTAAAAAGTCTGCGGAAAAGAAACCTTCTGAAATTTGTGTGTACCAGTTGAAAATATCGCTCCTGGATACAGACCCTCCTGTCTGGAGAAGAGTTCTTGTAAAAAGCAACACATCTCTGGAAAAGCTCCATGACATCATACAAGATAGCATGGGATGGGAGGATTGTCATTTGCATGCCTTTGATATTAATCGCGTAAGCTATGGCCCCGAAGAAGAAAACGATGAAAGCATTGTCTTATCTGATTTGATTGAAAAAGAAAAGCAAAAATTCCAATACACTTATGACTTTGGGGATAGCTGGGAGCATAAGATCGTAGTGGAAAAGATTTTGCCTATAGAAAAAGGGAAAAAATACCCTATTTGTATTGATGGCGAAAATGCATGCCCTCCAGAAGACTGCGGTGGTCTTCCTGGATATTACAGCCTTTTAGAAGCCATAGAAGATCCCAAGAATCCAGAGCATGAAGAAATGCTGGAGTGGATTGGCACAGACTTCAACCCATCGAGCTTTAACCTTAAAGAAATCAATAAAAGGCTAAAGAATTAAAAATATGTTGAATAACTTGTCTGTTTTAGAGAGAATATTGTTTGCAATTCTTTTATTCCTGCTTTCTCTTAAGATACAATCCCAATCTCTTTTACCCAATGGGAACTTTGAACATCCCGATCCTAAAGACATTGAAAAGCCTCAATATTGGGATAAGCCAGATGGCTTAGGAGTCCAATGGATAGCGATTCCGCCTTTGGCTATCCCCAGAAAAGGCAAAGCCATTTGTATGGATACCTCTATTTCTGAAATAGATATGGTAAAACAATGGAAAAAGCAAGGCTCTGATTGGAATATTCCTGATCCAAAAAGAAACCCCATTGCCGCTACTTATGGGCTATCTTACTATTCTGACCCTATCCAGATCGCAGCAGGCCAGGCTTACTGCATTTCCTTTGAACTTTATAGCCCAGGCGAGAAAAAAGGCGCGAAAGTGTGGGTCAGAGGCTATGCGGAAAAAGAGGGAAAAAAAAGGAGAATCTACGAAACCGTTGTCCATTGTCGTCCCCAAGGCCGCGATTGGCAAAAATTTTCACAGCCCTTTCATCCTACTTTGCATCGTAAAGAAGTGACAGAAATCCGAGTCATGTTCTATGCCTATTGGCCCGCAGGAAAGTATTGGTTTGACAATCTTGAAATTATCCCCATTAGTAAGGAAAAATATGAAAAAGAAAAGAAAAAGTAGTGAGAAAGGATTGTATGGATAGCAGTAAAAAGAAAAACCTTTATCTCTTTCTCTATTACTGGCTGATTGTATTGATCTTTATGGGAATTATATTTTATTACTCCACCACAACACTCAAAATCCGTCCTTATTATAGACATCAGGACAAAACACTTCATTTTCTGGTTTATGCTGTTTTAGGCTCTAGCATGGCAAGGGCTTTTTTGCAGACTTTCTTCAGGCAAAAAATCTGGATTGCTATTTGTAGCACAATTCTTATAGCCTCGTGTTTTGGTGCTCTTATCGAAGTATGCCAGATATATTGTAACCGCCATTTCGAAGTCGCAGACATTATAGCAAATTCCCTGGGATCTATAGCAGGAAGCTTTTTTTATCTTAAAACCTATAGGAATCTTTACCCTATAATCAAAACCAAAATCCCTATATTATTAAAAATAGAAAAATATGAGGAGAAATTCTATGGATCATCTACAAATGTTCTATAAAATAACCAAAATGCTAGAAGAGGTTAGGACTGGCGTACTGTCATCCCTGGATAAAAATGGCAAACCGCACATGAGATGGCTAACTCCTGCTATCCTAAAAGGTCGGCCAGGTGCTATCTACGCTGTAAGCTGTCCTAAATTCGACTGGGTTCAATCGATTTATGAAAAACCCTGCGTGGAATGGATGATACAAAAGCCGTCTCTAAATGAAATCATGCGCATCAAAGGCCAGATGCGCATTTTAGATAACCCTTCTTTAAAGGCAGAAATCTTGCAAGAGATTGCATCTCGGCTTGTTGTCTTTTGGAAGATCAACACGTCCAGTACAGATTTTGTAGTTTTAGAGACCGTAGTAGAAGAGGCATCCCATTTCCTCCCAATGCAAGGAATCCAAACTATCGTAAAATTCCCTGTTCTATAAAGTTTTATCAATCACAGGAGCTTTTGAATGAAATCTTCTTCCCTTAGTTCTTATCCTATAGATTTTCTTAAGAAATTGCTTAAGGACATGCTTCTTATCAGAAGGTTTGAAGAAAAATGTGGACAAATGTATGGTTTGCAGAAAATAGGCGGTTTTTGCCATTTATATATAGGGCAAGAGGCAGTCGCAGTAGGAAGCATAGCTGCCCTTGATCTTAACCGAGACTATTGCCTTACGGCTTACAGAGATCATGGTCATGCTTTAGCTTGTGGACTTTGCCCCAATGGCCTTATGGCAGAGCTTTTTGGAAAAGCAACAGGATGTTCTCGCGGTAAAGGCGGTTCTATGCACATGTTCGATATTACAAAAGGAATGTATGGTGGAAATGGTATTGTAGGAGCGCAAATCCCCATAGCAACAGGAATGGCGATGAGATTCCGCTATAAAAAAGAAAAAGGCGTTGTTTTATGCTTCTTTGGCGATGGTGCTATCCACCAGGGAGTTTTTCATGAAAGCCTGAATTTGGCAAAGCTATGGAAACTTCCTATTGTTTATATATGCGAAAACAACCAGTATGGCATGGGAACAGACTTCCATCGTGTTTCAGCAGTAGAAGACCTTTCCATCAAAGGTGCAGCATATAATATTCCAGGCAAACAAGTGAATGGCATGGATGTGCTGGAAGTATATGAGGAAGTTCTCTCTGCCGTAAACCAGGCGAAAGAAGAAGGAATTCCTACTTTGATTGAAGCTAAAACCTATCGCTATAAAGGCCATTCCATGAGTGATCCAGGGAAATATAGAAGCAAAGAAGAACTAGAGTCTTATAAACAGCAAGATCCTATTTTGATTTTAAAGAACCAGATGGTAGACGCTAAAATCCTCACAGAGGAAGAATACCAAAGCTATGATGAAGAATGCAAAAATATAAGCAATGAGTCTGTGCGTTTTGCAGAGCAAAGCCCAGAACCCTCTCTTTCTTCTCTTTATGAAGATGTTTTAGCCTAAAGGAGCAAAAGAATGCCGATTATTACTTACCGTGAAGCCATAAGGCAAGCTATTGATGAAGAAATGCAGCGAGATGAAAGTGTTTTTATTCTTGGCGAAGAAGTCGCCCAATACGATGGAGCTTATAAAGTAACACAAGGACTTTGGAAAAAATATGGCTCAGAAAGAGTCATAGACACTCCCATAGTGGAAGCTGGCTTCACAGGAATTGCCATAGGAGCTGCCATGGCAGGACTACGCCCTATCGTAGAATGGATGACATTCAATTTTTCGCTCTTAGCATTAGACCAGGTTGTAAACAATGCAGCTAAAATGCTTTATATGTCTGGCGGCCAGATCAAAGTCCCTATTGTATTTCGTGGCCCAAATGGCCCAGCAGAGTTCCTAAGCTCGCAACATTCCCAAGCATTCCAATCTTATTATGCCCATATTCCAGGACTTAAAGTCGTTGCGCCTTCTACACCTTATGATGCCAAAGGAATGCTCAAATCTGCTATTCGAGATGATAACCCTGTTGTTTTTTTGGAAGCAGAGCTCATGTATGCCTGGCAAGGAGAAGTGCCAGAAGGAGAATATCTCCTGCCCTTAAATAAGGCAGACATTAAAAGACAGGGCAAAGACATAACCTTGATTACCTATTCCAAACCGATTAAAGTCGTCCAGGAAGCCGCCAGGCAATTAGAAAAAGAAGGTATTTCTTCTGAAATTATAGATTTGCGATCTTTGCGCCCTATAGATGAGGAAACGCTCTATGCCTCTGTAAGAAAAACCAACAGATGTGTTGTATGCGATGAATCTTGGCCTGTTGCCAGCGTTGGATCACACGTGGCCTGGCTCATCTCAAAAAACTGCTTTGATGATCTGGATGCTCCTGTAGAGCTGGTCTGCTCAGAAGACGTACCTATGCCCTACAACCATACATTAGAGCTTGCTGTCCAGCCCTCGGTAGAAAAAGTAGTCGCTGCCGCACGCAAGGTTCTCTATCTCTAACGCACTATTAGTTTGACAATGTTAAATTACTGTTATTGATTAGCAATTACTTACGACAGTTTTTCGATTTATCATTAACCACGAAGAACATGAAGGGCACGAAGAAAAAATTCAAATTATAGCCTTTGTACTCTTCGTGTTCTTCGTGGTTAAATTTTTCCTAAAATAAATACCTAAAATTCACGGTAAGCCTTGAAATACAAGAAATC
>JABWCH010000549.1 GCA_013359215.1 Candidatus Brocadiia bacterium
TCTCCCTGAACTGGATACAGGATTAGCGTAGAGCTACAAACTGGAAGTTCGTTTACAGGTACTACTTGTATCCTTGTGTCGCGTCCATACTCGACTAGCGAGTAGGGTTGGGTAATATTTTTTACAGCAAAATTCATGTATCTCAAAAAATTCTATCAATTTTTATCATGACCATGGGAAAAAAATGCGCAAAGCTTAGAATTGTAGTCACGAGAAGTTCTGTTAAAATTGATTTTGGATGCCAAAAAAAGCAAAAAGGCGGAAAGCATCATAAATAAAGATGCGGGTTCTGGTACTCCTGTAGCCTGGTATTGAATCTGGCTTTCGTTCAGTGCGTATCCAAAAATTGCTACATCATCAATAAGGCCCACATGCTTACTATGTTCTGAGGGAGAGCCGCCAATGGTAAGAGGCGAAGAGTCTAAGGGAAATTGTGAAGGAGAGATAGCAGTGTCTGTCCCAACTCGAATACCATTGACATACATTTTTAAATTACTTCCATCGTACAACCCAAGCAGGTGATACCATTGATTCCTTGCAATAGGGACTTGTGCAACGCTGGCAAAGGTATTGATATTTGTGCCAATTGGATCAATCTGGAAAAGCCAGCCTTCGTTTTCATTATACCAGATGCCATAATTTCTGTTTTCAGCATCATTCCCTTTTCCCACCACTCTTACCCAATCGATGTTTCGACTGCCACCATTATTCACGCAAGCTCCTTCGATGAGTATTCTGGCTTCGATGGTGAATGCCTGGCTCAGCCTTAGGGAAGGGGTGTCTGCAATCGCCAAAGGCGTTCTGCTGGATGCATCAAAACGCAAGGCTTTTCCATAATTGCTGGATACCAGAGATCCACCGCCTCCAAGACCATTATAAGAGGTGTTTCCATTTCCTGAAACATCAATCAGATTGTTGCTTATGTTTACAGATTCCATATCATAGGCTGCTAAGGCATTAGGAAAAGAAACTGCATAAAGCACAGGCGAAACGCAGATAATAAAAAACGCGAAAAGAATCGTTTGTTTCATAGCATTATCCTTTCTTTAAAGGAAAAATAGAATTTACGACTTGTGCCAGAGATTTTTTCTATACTCCAGATTTTTTTTAACCGCTTCCTTGCCAAGTATTTCATCATGCCCAGGAATGATGGTGTCTGTATCCATAGTAAGGTATTTTTCCAATGTTTTAATATGGTTTTCCCTATTGCCTTCATCGAAATAGGTAGGATAGGGCAATTCCACGTTATCACCTGCACAAAGTACTTTATCGATTCTATCGTAGAGAGAGAGGCAGTCTATGGTATGACCAGGAGTGTAAAACAATTCTATGCCTTCATCACAAAAGGACAGGCTGTCAGCGAATGTCACACCAGGCAACACAATCTCTACTTGTTTTTCTGGCAAAGAAAAGGAATACTGAGCAAGATACCGATCAAAACTTTGTGGGTCAAAAGCATTGTATTGTGTTTCCATGATTTCCCTGCATATTTTGTGGCAAAAAATTTCCTCTGGACTAAAGGCTGAATTTCCAAAGACGTGATCCCAGTGATAGTGGCTATTGATTACGATAAAAGGCTTTTGCCCAAATTCATGCAGCATGGCATTTTTTACTTGCTGCATGAATCCAGGCCCCATATAGGTGTCAAAAATAAAAAAATGCTGGCTGGCCTTTATGGCATAGACATGTGTTGACTTATTACCAAAGCTTGAATAGCTTATATCATCAAAGGAAAACAGTCTGCCCCGATTTTTGATTTTGGATATTTTCATAGACCGAAGTTTCCAAAATTATTTGCCAACGAATTTTTCCTAGCTTTATACTTTGACAATAAAGAATCGGAATTAAATAAGTTCCCCATTTAGACGATAAAGATAACGATTAAGATTAAGAATCGTAGTCCGATTCGTTATCATTATCTTAATCTTAATCGT
>JABWCH010000550.1 GCA_013359215.1 Candidatus Brocadiia bacterium
TCTTCGTGTTCTTCGTGGTTAAATTTTTCCTAAAATAAATACCTAAAATTCACGGTAAGCCTTGAAATACAAGAAATCAGATTTAACATTGTCAAACTATTATATGTTTTGTTTGTGTGACTTACCAGGGAAATTTGAAAACAGGCTACTCGGTTGAAATTTCCTTTTCTTTTCCCAAATGCTTTATCAAAAGGAGTGCGGCTTTAGAAACATTGGCTTCTTTGCTTTTTAATGCTTGCAGGATAAAAGGCTTTGTCTTTTCAAATTCAAACTGAGATATGCACCAGAGGGCGGTTTCTTTAAGCCGTGTATTGGGGGAAGATAAAAAGCCAAAAATCTCTGGCAATTTTTCTTCATCTTGCATTTTGCCTAAAGCCAAAAGAGCTGCTTCCTGGAGATAGGGGCTAGTTTGGGCTAAAAATTCTCGGAATAAAGGAATCGCTTTTTGTCCTTCAAAATCCGAAAGCAAAACTATGGCCTGGAAGCGAATTTCCTCTTTTTCTTGTGTGTCTTTTGCAATGCCATAAAGATAAGGAGAAATGCTCTTGGCTTTGACTCTTCCTAAAAGTAAAGCACAATCGCATCGAAGCTTTAAATCTCTTTTCTTATCCCTGAAAATTTGTAAAAATTGGGCTGGATATAGATAAGCAAAGGTAGTCAAAGCATAATCTGCCTCCTGGCAAGCAACAAAGGATGAGCTTTGCCAGACTTGCAATAAAAAAGGCAGCGAAGAAGGATGGGCGATCTCTCCTAATGCACTACAGATGGCAGCTTTTACCTTTTCTTTTTCTTGGCTTTCTAGCAACATCAAATGGAGCTTTTCTAAAAGGCTAGAACAGGAAAGCTTCCCAGCCTGTTTAACAGCAGCATATCTTACTGCCCAGTGGGAATCATGGAACAAAGGAAGGAGGAAATGGCATAGATTTTCCTCTCTTTCTTTTTTGGGTAAGGCATTCAAGGCAGCGCATCTTACTTCCCAGGAGTCATCGCGGGCAGCATATTGAATATTTTTTATCTTATCTTCATAATCATACTGCCCTAAGCCCCATATAGCAGAGGCTCTTACAAGGCGGTCTGAATCAAGGAGCTTTTTTTGCAAAATCCCAACAGACAAAGAAAATCGTTTGTCTGTTTTTTCCCATGAATATGACCCTAAAGTTATTATTGCCTGCCTTCTAATCTGCGGAGAAGACGAATCCGAAAGAAAAACAACGCAATCCCAAAAAGAAATATCTTTCCCTTTTTCCACGGCCACCAAAGCATAGTATTGAGACTGGATGTTGTTCGATTTCAATGCTGACAGAAGATAGTCTTTTGATCTTGGTATATTTTTGGAAAGAGCTTGAGAAGCGCGATAGGCAACAGAAGGATTTCTGTCTTCTAGCATACTGGCAATTTTAGCATAGCTTTCACACGTATCTAAAGAATCTAAAGCGGCTATGGCATAGCATCTTATATCTGGCGACTTATCTTCACAGTATGGACTAAGCAAAGAAAAGATCTCTTTCGCATCGTAGGCAGAAAGCGAATGGATCGCCTTTTCCCTTATTTCATGGTTGCTATGAAAAATTTCCTGCAAGATCGATTCTTTGCCCTGGCATACAATTTCTTGTTGATTCAAAAAAATCAAAAAGAAAAAAAACAAAAGAAAAAAAAGATTTTTTTGCCCTGGCATACAATTTCTTTCTATGTAATGTGAAATTTGGATATTCATAATTTTGCAGAAGCCAAAAAAGCAAAGATTTTTATCGCGAATAAGACGAATGGTCGAATGGCACGAACAATGTTTATGAAAATTTCATTCGCGTAATTTGTATATTCATTCGTAATGAATACCTTTTCGGTTTTGGCTTGTCCAAGATAGAAAGAAAAATAACAAATTTCCAGAAAAAACGCAACACTTTAATGCAAAATAGAATTGTTCCATTTTAA
>JABWCH010000172.1 GCA_013359215.1 Candidatus Brocadiia bacterium
TTTACAAATATGCGTTTAAAATTTTGTTTTTGACTTCTAATTCTAACACAACCCTGAAAAATTTCAAAAGTTACATTATGCAACTTTTAAAAGTCTTTAGGAAATAATATCTTATAGCCATATAATGCAAATTTCTCTGTGTTTTTTTACAAATATGCCTTTACTATATTATCAAAATTTTTTCTTTGAGAAAATGACTTTCTTATCCCAGAATACTAACTCTTTACATTCTTTTTTCAATCTGCTAGATTTTTCAGTGTAAACTTCATTCGACTGGCTGTACTTAAAAGGCTATTGTAGTTGAAATCTTTTAATTGCTAGCCGACTGCTCACTCTTTAAGCGTGATAAGACACAACATCTTTTATAAAAACAAGCTTCAATAAGCTATAAATTCCCTTTAGCCTCTGGAACAGACGACTCATAACCGATTGGTCGCTGGTTCAATCCCAGCCTGGCCCACCAGTAAGCTAAAAAAAATGGAATTTCTGTCCAAGATCACCGGTCGTCTTGGACGACTCTCCTGGAATAGGCTTAAAACAAACTTGAAAAATATCTGCCAAGTGATATAATAGATGATAGTTTGAACGCATGAAGAGCGGAATGTCGGCATTCGACAATCCTTATTCTTTAATTCCCTCTTTATGGATTCACCTCTTTTTCCTCAAAAATCTTCGTTAAGTGAGATTATCGAAAAATTTAAAAACTATCAACAAGTGAAGAATTTTTCGGAAGCGAACAAAAAACACTATAAAAAAACTTTCAATGCTTTTTTTAAAGCAGTCCCGATTCAGTTGTTAGATGAATTCACGCCGGAAAGTATCAATAATTTCATATATCGAAGATCAGGAACCATTAAAAACGTAACAATCATGTCATATCTTAAAGATTTACGGGCATTTTACAATTGGCTTATCAAAAAGAAGTACAAAACAGATACTTCCGATTGGTTCGAGGAAATAGACCAACCTGTAGTCATTAATGAGGGAATTAAATATATTTCAAGAGAAGATTTGGCAATTTTTCATAATCATGTGATGATGAACCGTAAATTCGAGACAGAATTTCAAATGTATCTCTATCAGGCCATATTTATGACATATATGTGGTGTGGCACAAGATTCAACGAAACAAGAAAAATTCTTCGTAAGAATGTGGAATTGGAGAACAGAATTATATGGCTCGAAGCAGCAGATACTAAATCGAAAAGAAAAGATAAAGTCCCCATTCATTCGAATCTATATCCTATCCTCAAAAAATATATACAATGCCGTGATGCCCAGAAAATAGACAATCCGTATCTCTTTTTTTACACAACCAAAGATCGTCCTATATCTGAAAAAACTTTAAGGCGTTGGATGGAAAAGATTAAAACAACCATGAAAACCATGTATCATGTTAAAAGCCCTATTCGGTTTCATGCTATGAGGCATTCCCTTGGGCATTTCAGTATAAAGGATGGAGTTGATCTCCCGACAGTTCAAAAACTCCTACGGCATAGTTCACCAGACATTACTACAAAATATTACGTACATACCGGAAATAAAGAGCTATTAGAGGGAATCGAAAGATACAACCCATTAGGGCTTTAAATCATTGTACAACAAAAGAGAAGATAAAGTGTTATTGTTTGCATGAAGAACGGACTTTATCTTCTCCTTTTATGGAAATTTTTAAGAAGGTTTTCATTTTTTCATTGTTCAGATACTTTTTCAGTTCAGAGTCGAATATATAAGCTCCGATTATATGTTGCGCAATATATTCAAGCGGGATGCTTGTAGCTAGCGAAACAGCATGGATAAATTTTAGGCTTGGCATACATCCTATTTTTTCGTTCAGGCATATGGTAGTTCTATCAAATCCCAAAAGCTCACCATATTTTTTTTGTGAAATAGCTCTATTCGATTCAGGATCTATCATCGCTTGCCTGATGTGATAAAAAATGCTTTTCATAATTATTTTTAAGTATTTTATGAAGATTTTTGTACATGACAGCCCTGTTTGATTTGCATCTTCTCAAACACTCGCTCCAACACTGGCACAGGACAAGATTTCCCATGCAGTTTCACCCCGTTCCCGCTACAAGAGCAAAAAAACTGGAGCTTGCCTGCCTGGATCGCTTCGTTATATTTTTGAAACAGGACAGGATTCTTTCGCCATCTTAGCCGAAGCTCTTCAATAAAAGCATTCTGCCAGGCATTAATCTCGGAAAAATTTTTGCTTAAAGCTTCAGATGGCATAAACATCCGCTCTTGTTGAAAAGTAGCAGGCAATTTGGTATCTACTGATACTCGAAACGTTTTTGGGATTGTGATGGATTTCCCTTCCTTTTCCTCAACTACGATTCCGCCTATCTTTCGCATCCATTCTGGAAACCAGTGGGTAAATTCGCTTACGAACCGGATTGTTGCGTTTTCGTTGTTGTTCAAGCGGTCTCGAATCAAATTCACAATAGCACCTTTCCCATAATTTCCGTATCCAGACCGAATCGAGAGGAAATACGCCCGTATCTCGTCTCTATCGGGAAGTTCCAGCACTTCACGATACAGGCGGAGAGCGTTTTCATTCCCAAGCTCCATGAGAAACCCGGTCTGTTTCTCTGAAAGCGATACGCCCAGTCGTTCAAGGAATGTGCTAAATTCCTTAATACTCCCGCCTTTACGGAAAAATCGTTTCTTCTCATGAGCGTATTCAGGGAGCGTGAATGCTACTTGTAAATACTGAGCTTGGCCTGCTGTACGTTTTGCGGGTATATCCTCGAACTCCGAAAGCGGAATCAGGAAGATAGCAGTCTTATCTGTGAATTTTAGATCATACCCACCTTTCATGCGGTATTTTTCTTCGCTTAAAGTCTCCATGCCCTCATAGATCGGCGATGTCACCAGATCGTGGCAGTGCATCAGAACCTGCTGGTATGGCGATGGGGTTTTATCTTTGCGCTCTTCCAGATATTGTTCCCACTGTTCTTTGAGTTTCCACTGCTTTGAGGAAGAGAGAGCTTCGAACTGTTTTTTCGCTTCGTCTTCCGAGACTTGCCAGAGGAAGCCCAGGTATTGATGGAATAAGTATTTTTTCGGTGCGGTCTGGTATAAATCAAAGGCACTCATGGCTCTGTATTTCCTGTTTGCATAGTAAGGAACTGGCCTTTTCTCTGCGGTCAGAAGAGCGATGGATTTAAGGTTGAGACGGCTCGCTTTCAAAAGATTCTGGTAATACTGGTTTACGCTGGATACCGATTCTTCTTCGTCCTCTCCGCCAGTGTATATTTCATTGCCATAGCGATCATCCCGCTTTTCTTCCAGCGCAGAAATAAGCTGGTCTGTTTTTGAGGCTATACCAAGATTAGCAGGTGCTTCGGCATCGCCTTCTATCCTTATGATATTTTCTAAATTCTGTAACTCCAGCACCTCATCGAATGTCAGCCCGATCTGTTCTCGTAAATTTTCGATACGCTCACGGATCAGATAGAGCGAGTCCTGTTCCGATACTTCCTCTGTATCAGGGATCAAAGTTTCTCCCTCTTGTGGGAATCCTTGGAGAGGGAAGTCGAGGATTTTTGGCGGGCCGTACAAGGTCTGCTCATAGGGTTGGTTCAGGAATCTGGGCGAATGGGAATGTTGCTCTGGCATAAAAGAAAAGGTAAGGGAATAAAAATATATATTGTCGTGGCATTTTCTACGAGGTGGTAATATAAAATTTCCGCTTGTTTCAGGCGTTATTTCTTGGTTCCTTGCGGGTACTCACCGTTTTTCGACATGCCTTCGGAAGGGACATCTCGTTGATAGGGAACGTCCTTTTCTGAAGAGGGAACATCCCCGAAAACCCAAGGCAAAATATCCATATCTGGTGGAAACTCCGCAGGTGTCAGACAGAGTATCCTGCTCTCGCATTCTGGCATATTCTTCGTTTGGAGAACGGCTTGTATTGTTTTTTGGATATTTGATTTTCGACCCTGGCCAACAATCAGGAACACAATTCTTCTGTGCGAATTGTCTTGAAGGCAACTCACATAGCTTTCCAGTTTTTCACGGATTTCGGGAATATCCTGTGTTCCCGTATCCGTTTCCAAAACCAGAGAACCAACAAGCGACCCGTCTTTTATGAGCGAGACTCCACCGTCCGACTCCTTGGTGCCAATCATAAAGGGCGGGTACCAGCGAAGAGAGATATTCTTTGCTCTACAGCATCGAAAAAGATGCGTGAGAAAAAGGGCGGTGATCGAATCATGGGTGAGTATCCCAGGCTGAATCTCATGGAATGGGCTTTGGTGCGTGGTAAGGAAATAGTATTTCTGTCTGCCTGTCCTGGTATGATAGGAATGGAAGCCCAGATAGCCTGATTTGCTTAAATTTCGCAGGATTTTTTGGGCAGAACGCAGTTTATTTTTCATGATTCCCTGGATGATTCCGCCTGATACCAGGATATGAGCTGTAGCCATTGTTGTCTCCAGGAGACTCAGGACTGCCATGCGCTTGGGCGTTAGAACTGTTTTGGGATAATTAGATTTTTGCATAGGATTGGGAAGTAAGGGATATACGGATTCGGATTTCTATATGAACAATGGCATGGCTGGTAAATCGCTTTAGCGTTTTATGCGCCTGGCGCATAGACCTGCTCACAATCTTAAACTGCTGTCCATTAGAAAGCGTAAAAATGAAAATACAAAGGCACTTCATATTGTTATGGGAGAGGGAATTGAGGATTAAAAAACTTTTGGATTTCGGCCTCGACTTCTGCACGTGGTCTGGCGTACTGCTTTCTCGAAGCTTCACGGATTATCTCTTTGTAACCTTTCTCTTCTGGCGATTTATGATGAATATTATGAAACGAGATCGTATAGGGTCTTTGCTTTCCTGTTGTCCGCAAATACCCATAATATGGTGGCAGGCTCATCAAATCCTGCGTCTTCAGCTCAGGGGAATACTGCACCAGTCTTTCCGCATCCTCGTGGCCGACGGCGTAGCTGACCAGCGTGTGGATATTCCCGAACATCGCGTCCGAAAACGCTCCAAGTTGAGAGAGGTGCTGGCACGACAGCACAAGGCTCAGACGATATTTTCTGCCTTCAGCCAGCAGTGTCTCGATCTGTGCGCCGTTTGACCCGATAAAATGCTGAAGCTCGTCTATCACGAGAACAAACCGTTTCCTCTCTTTGGGTTGCAACTCTGCACGACTGAACGCCGCTACTTTCAGGTGCGAGAGGAAGAAATTCCCAAGCAATCTGGAATTTTCCTCGCCCATGATACCTTTTGGCAGATTGAGCAGTAGAATCCTGGCACTGTCCATACATTCCCTGAAATGGATCAAATTCTGGCTCTGTCCCAGGATGTTGCGCATCATGGGAAACATGAGAAAGCGATTGATCTTGTTGAGAATCGGAGCAATAGACTCCATCCTGAACCTCGCTGGCATGGATTTATATTCCGTAAGCCAGAACTCTCGCAACATAGGATCAATAAGCTTTGCAGTACATTTTTGGCGGTATTCAGAATCCAGGAGAATTTTGGGGATTCCCAGAAGCGAAGCATGGGGGAAATGGATCAACGTAGAAACAGCCTGGGTCAGGATATACTCGGTTCTTGGTCCCCAGCTCTCGGCAAACAAAGTATGGAAGCTATCCACAATCGAGGCAACCGTCAGACTTGTATCCAGAGAAGACTGGAACACATTGAAGGCAATGGGATAGTGAGTATCCGATGGATCAATCCAGGCTATTCTTTCTCTGTGATTCTTGGAAACGGCTAGTATCTCGCCCAAAAGATCGCCATGCGGGTCAAGCACCGCTACTCCAATGCCTTCCTTGATCAGACCAGTAATGAGATGAAACAAAAAGGTAGATTTTCCGCTCCCTGTTTTTCCTACAAGAGCGATATGCCTTCTCAAATCCAGCTTCGAGAGGGATAAGGTTTTCCCTTCTGGTTGGAGCGATCTTCCGACCAGAATCCCCGTTTTATTTTCTGATAAAAGCGATGGAAGTATCCGAAACGAGTTTCTTTCAAGCTCTGGCAGATTCGTATCTATCGGCAGAGCCACGATTCCAGAAAGTTCCTCCAGCGATAGAGTGGATGCTGACACGAGTTCACGTTCACGGATAGCTTTCAGATCACGAAATATTTTCCCCATCTGGAAATTATTGAATTCCGCAATGGTGAACTGAGCGAAGCTCGCATACATCTCAGCTACTATATTTTCTTTCTTACCGTCATATACGAGCCGTACCGTAACTGAGAACCCAAGCTGAGAAAGCTTGCTTCTCGCCGCCTGCGATGCTGATTCTTTCCCATGTCCACGATGGTCTATGGTATCTCGATTCGCCTCTACCATCGTATTTCCTGGCTTTCTCCGAAGAATAAGAAGCAAAAAAAATCGAAGCCAGAAATTTTCGTAAACCATACGAATAAAAGCATCTTTGAACCGCCAACACCGCCGAAAGATAAACCAGGAAGAGATAGCATCATTGATGGCAAGCGTATCCATGCCTTTCTTGCGCCAGACAAAAGAAAGCGGCTTACATACCACCTGAATCGCCCTTATTTCCGCTTCCTCTGTTTTTTGGAGCGTAGCAATCATATTTACAGCCGACTCGTTCCAGACCTTTCTGATGGTGTCCGATAGCTGGGAATACCTGCGAATCGGAAAGATTGAGGCAGAGCTAAGGGTCAGGTGCGAGATGACGGGGGTTTTTAAGAGAGAGACCCTGTCTGTCCGCTCTTTGACGCTCACCCCTGGATACTGTGTCTCAAACAGATGGGTTACGAGATTTTTATGCCATTTCTTGCACCATACAGCGATCTCGATTTTTCGCCGTGTACTCCATATCTCGAACGAAAACCGCTCGCCAAGAGCATGGAATGCTGAGAGTACCTGTTCCATCACGATGGGCGAACTTTTCGAATTACGGCTTGAAGTACCTGAAAAACTCTGGTTTTCTTGCGGGAGTAAGATGGTAAGGAAGCATGTATCATCTTGAGATACTTTGGGCATAAAGGCAAAATTAGGGAATTTAAAGAGATGAAGCAAATTTTCTGCGGAAATCTTCGCCTTTGACCTCCACGATGAATCCTCGGCACATTTCGCATATCCGAGACGTGATCCTGCTTGGCCTGGCTATAAATGAGCTTTGGAGGCTTTGCTCATAGCTCTCTGGTGAAAAATTCGACGTGAAAAAAGTAGGCAGACGATGGTTTAGCCGATAATTCAGAATTCCAGTGAGAACCTCGTTTTTCCAAGGCGTTATCTTGGTCGCACCAAGATCGTCCAGAAACAAGCACTTTACTTCCATGAATTTCCGATACTGCTTTTTTTCGGATACTGCATAGTTCTCGTATGCCTCTCGGATGCGCAAATACATCTGCTCTTCTGTCATGAAAATACACGGCACCAAATACCTTTGAATGAGTTCATTGCAAACCGCACTTAAAATATGAGTCTTGCCCCGTCCTGAGCCTTCTGACCAAAAATACATGCCTATTCCCTGCTCCTGGTATTTTGCAAATCCATCCAGATAGCGATTTACCGTGAGCTTGAGACTTTCCTGATCTTCCAGTGAGTCCAGCATTTTTCCTTTCCAGTAGGACGGTATCTCTGAAAACGCCAATGCCTTGTTCACTTCTTGTTCTCGAATGAACCGGATAGCTTGCTGGACTTCCGCACTTCCGCACCACCTCCGAAAAGCCCTGTCACCTGTAGCGCACAAGCAGTATTCTTCCCCGATCAGACAGCAAAACGGATAATACACTTTTTTGTCCAACCGACCTGTATTCCCGCATTCCAGACAATTCGCAAATTTCGAGATCATAAGAGCAATAAATAGGAAATAAAAAACATGGTCTTTATCTGAATTTCAAAGGAGGGAAGACTTTGTATAGGGTTTCTCCTACTGCCAAGGCCAATTTTTGCATAGTAGCAGGGTGGGGACGCTTGATAATATTTCTTTCATTCCTGGATATTGTCATCGGATGAATGCCTGTATCATGAACTTCAATCCTGTTTTCCAATAGTTCAAACAAATATCGGGTCTTCTGGATGCTCCATTTCTTCCCTGCTTCTTTCGAAACAAGCCGTGATTTTGGAGCAATCCCAAATCCCCTTCTTTGAAACTCATGGCGCATTCTTGATGAAATGCTACAGAGGAATAATTCCTTGCGATACTCGATACCGAGGCAAAAGAGATGTTTTTGTGTTTTTTGAGCAAGTTCTTCCTGGGATAGCCCCAAACGAAGACGGTAGTACTGGAGACGACTGCGGACTTGTAGGATAGGCATAGCGGAAAAGTTACAAAATTGTTTCAAAATAGAACACAAAAATCATCATAAACTACTCGATTTGATCGTGCAACCAGAGAGTCTTGACTATTTCTGCAAGCCAAAATATAATGTTTGAAATTTGATTAGCGATTTGTTTGAAAAATGTTTAGCAAAAGTATCGGTTAAAGTTTGGAATTTGGCATTTCTCTTTCAAAAATCTTGTGTATAATATCCTAGCTTCTTAAAGCAATTACCGCACCACCTTATTTTTCCGTGTATGTCAAAAGAAAATATCTTAGTGAACGAAGCCCGCCCCAAAATCAAAGAAGCCCGAATCAGTGCAGGAATGAACCAGGCTGATCTGGGGCAATATCTATCCCGCAGCCGTACTTGGGTAATTTTTCGTGAACGGGAGGAAAAGGATCTTTTTTTATCTGATCTACTCAAAATCTCCCAGGCAACCGCCAAACCTCTAGCCTGGTTTTTCCAAAGAGATAGTGAGCAGATATGGGAAAGAAGATGTAAAAAATTGATGCAGGAAATGGAGGAATTTTTTAGAGAACATCGTAAAAAAATACCATAGTGAAATAAGAAATAATGACGAATTTAATAAGGTCTAAAACAATTAGAAATAAATGATTCTCGGTAGCGGCGATTTTCAAGCGGCATTGAATTTTCTCGCATTAAATAGCAGTCTGCTCAACTAAAAATAAAAAAAAATAAAAATATATTATTTTCCAAAAAAACAATTCACATTAGCACCAGCCTTAATAAGCAAATTGCTAATTTCCATATTAGAATTACATGTTGCAAACATTAAAGCTGTCCTGTTATACTTATTTTTAACATGAACATCAGCACAGGAGTCAATAAGCAACTTTACAATCTCTGTATGTCCACTTTTTGATGCCAACATTAAAGCCGTAAAATGTTCATCGTTTTTATTATTAACATCAGCCCCAGCCTTAATAAGCAACTTTACAATCTCTGTATGTCCCATCTCTGATGCACACATTAAAGCTGTATGATTTTCATAAGCTTTAAAATTCACATCAGCAGTAGCATCAACAAGTAGCTTGGCAACTTCTGTATGTCCATAAATTGATGCAAAAATTAAAGCTGTAAAATTTTTATCAGCTTTTGCATTAACATCAGCCCCAGCCTCAATAAGAAGTTTAACAATCTCTGCATATCCTTTACCTGATGCCCACATTAAAATTGTAAAATCCTTTTTATCTTTAGCATTAACATCAGCCCCAGCTTCAATAAAGCGTTTTACTTTCGCTACATCTCTTGCATATACAGCTTCTAAAAGATTTTTATCTATTTTTATAGAAGCTTCAGTAAGAAGATTTATAATCTCTGTATTTTCTGGATGTAACGCCATAATGAAGGTTTTTGTGTTAATATTAGCCCCAGCTTCAATAAGAAGCTTTACAATCTCTGTATTTCCTTTCAATGAGGCAATCATTAAAGGTGTATTATTGCGCTCATCTTTAGCATTAACATCAGCCCCAGCCTTGATGAGAAGCTTTGCAATCTCTGTATTTCCCTTCAACGACGCAATCATTAAAGGTGTATTATTAAACTCATCTTTAGCATTAGCATTAGCATTAGCCCCAGCCTCAATAAGAAGCTTTACAATCTCTATATTTCCCTTCCATGACGCATTCATTAAAGGGGTATTATTAAGCTCATCTTTAGCATTAGCATTAACATCAGCCCCAGCCTTGATAAGAAGCTTTACAATCTCTGTATTTCCTAATATTGATCCCCCTATTAAAGCTGTAGATTTATCAATATTTTTAGCATTAACATCAGCCCCAGCTTTGATAAGAAGCTTTACAATCTCTGTATTTCCCTTCACTGACGCAATCATTAAAGGTGTATTATTATTTTCATCTCTAGCATTAACATCAGCACCATCCTCGATACGAAGCTTTGCAATCGCTGTATATCCTTTTTTTAATGCCCAATTTAAATCTATATTATAGTATAAAATATTCATTAAGGCTAAAATACAAATAGAACTAAAAAATACTTTTTTCATAATAAATTTCCTTAATTTTGTTATGAGATAGGAGATATCTACATCAGAGAAAACTTATATTTTTATTCATTTATGAAGAAAGGAAATAAAGTAGGCAACAGCAAACAAAGCCCATCCAATCCCACCAAAGATTATTCTTTTTATAGCGCGTTCCTTTGCATTCTTGTTAGTGGATGCTATGAAACCAACAATGCCAAATAACACAATAATTGGACCGATAAGAGCACCCATGCATAGCAATGTACACCCCGACTCTGGCTTTTCAGGCTTTACCGACTCGGTCTTTTCAGGTTTTATGGAAGATTTCTTTTCCGATTCAATATGATTTAGAGTGCGAATGATGTTTTTTGATACATCTATATCTTTTTCCTTGGCTAAAGCATTTTGCAATGCTTGAACTGCTTCTTTAGCGTCTGAACCTATTTCATATAAAATTTTTACTGCTGTGAATCTCAAACTCCAGTCTTCATCCTGTAGTAAAGGAATTAAAAATTCTACGCTATTTTTTCCAGATTTTATTATTAACTTTTTTGCATAGCATTGATAGTTAGTATCATTATGTGACAAATAACTAACCCATTTCTTGATTTGTTCTTTATCTTTAGAATTGGAATTAGAAGTATTTTTTTTCTCTTCAGAGAAAGAGTCCTCCTGTTTATCGAGAGGTAAGGAATCCTCCTCTTTTTGGTGTTCATTGTTTCTTTCAAATGGATTGGGATAACCGCATGAGTCCTCCTGTTTATCATTGTTTCTTTCAAATGGATTGGGATAACCGCATGAGTCCTCCTGTTTATCGAGAGGTAAGGAATCCTCCTCTTTTTGGTGTTCATTGTTTTTTTCAAATGGATTGGGATAACCGCATTCTGGGCAAAATTCAATATCTATGGGTATTTCCACCAAGCATTCGGGACAGTTTCTTAGTTTTTTAAAAGGAGTAGTGCTACCACACTTTGGACATGTCTTAGCTTTATCAGATATTTTTTCATCACATTTTGCACAATTAATTAATGCCATTTTTTTCCCTTTCGAGCTTTAGTCGTAGCTTATTCTAAGAATAATTTTACCTACTAGTTACCGTGAAAAAACTTATGTTTTAAGAGATATTCATTTTGGCAAGTATTTATGTAGCCCATTCCTGATCAGTCCATTTTTTGTAATACTTGTCTGGGACATTCAGTTCTACTGGATAATTTCCTACAGTCATATAATAATTTGTAAATTTTATAATTGTATAAGATGAAAAAAGAAAGCCAACTGCACCATCCTTTAAGGATAAAAATTTATATATCCAATAGTGATGTATAGGGAAACTTTTTTCTTCTAACGCCATATTAAGCATTTGTTTTATTGTTTTTCCCAAGATTGCAAACTGAAAACCATCGTATAATTTTTCTCTACAGTTACGTAGTATTTTCCGCTCTATTAAAAGATTCATTTTGTCGGACTCATGATTTAGGATTCTAATAATTCCTATGAGATCATGCCATCCAGCTTCTGTGCTTCTACTTTCATGGATTTTTGAGGCTATCACCATAACACGAAAAGATAATGGTTCTAATTCATTCATTACTTCGATGAAATCACCCTCACATTCATCGAAAATACCTTCAAAACATTTATTTACAGCATTTGGGTCTTTTAGAAAAGATATAACAGCATCACGCGATCCCAGTATGGCGTTTCCTATATGAGCCTTTATTAGAGCTTCTTCCAGCCTATTGCTATAAGAAGTAAGAGTCGTTTTCCACCATCGAATAATGCAGAGAATAGCTACAAAGATAACGATTATGGATATAGTAAAATAATTAAGCATATTTTTATCCTATCTATCTTAGGAAAGTAGGATATTTGTATTCTATTCCTACAAAAGCTTTCGTATAATAATCCCGTGTGTTATCATTACATTTAGGTATTATCTTCGCTATACAATTTTGCCATTCCTTATCAGCATCCCAAGACCAGCGAAGAATTAAATTAAATATACCTACTAGAAACAGATTAACAAAAAGATGAAAAAAAATCATAAGCGGAAAAATAGCTTTAAAAAAAGAGGTTATTATATATAAAAGAAAACCTAGAATTGCACCTAACATTGGAGAATTGACAATTTTATTAGAAAAAATATCTTGGCTAAAATCAGTATAAATCCAGTAAAGAAAAGAAATAACTGCTATAATTCCTAAAAAATACAAAAAAAACATTCCAATAGGACAAAACCATTTATCTTTTTTTTCTTGAAACTTGATTTTTAAATCTGAAAAGCAATTTTCTATAGCTTTAAGGTTTTCTTTTAATGCTGAGTAATCTTCATTAGCCCAAGGAGGCAGTCCTCCGCAATTAGGGCAAAATTTTGCATTAATAGAAATTTTTTTGTTGCATTCGTAGCAATGAAACATGTAATTCATAGAATATTCCTTATAACTTATAAAACTCCTGGCCATTCTATTCCTTCCAGGAGTTCAGGCAAAAATAGAATCAATCAGGCATTCTTGATTCCTTGAGCTAAAAAGGGATTACTTCATTATATAGGTGATGATGAGATCAACGATTACGGACAATATGAAAGCCCCGACAGGGTTTTTCACAAGAGCAACAAATGCAATCCATAAAATAGCTAGAATTGTCGAAAAACCTGTCAATCCTCCTACTCCTAGCAAAATATCTGATTCTGCAAGAGCCCCTACCTGCCTAAAAACCCAGCTTATAGCAAAGAAGAGGAGCGTAATCCCTATCAAAATAACAATGACACTCCCTTTTTTTTGAGATGCTGTCAACATGGCAAGACTCCTATGTTATTTTATTGCTATTTTTCTAAGTTAATAGAAATACATCCATTTACATTAGAATAATTACCCACATAGTAACGGCTACCGGTATTTTCAATTTCCAAATATCCTTCTCTATAAGTCATCTCTAGCTTATTTGCATATTGGAATTGCGGGTTACTATGGATTTGGGCAATTGTTTTACCCAATTGAATAGCTGGATTGAAGCGGTCATCTATAGCTACACCTCGTATCATATTGGTAAAAACATACAAGTTTCCAGTCTTATCATATCCCCGATAGATATGGTATTTGCGGTTGCTATTGTTATCTGAGAGCAAGAGCATTTCCAGTGTTAAAGAAGTTTTCCCGTCATCCATAGTTAATCCAATGCCATTGAGAAATCCTTTAGTTATATTTTCCCCTAAACTTCCGCTATTACATGCATTGCGTAACCCAAACCACCACATTAAACTTTCTGAGATATCATTGTACTTGAAGTAGGGCATTACCAGTACGCATATAGCCACAACTTTTTCATCTCCATAGCTATAAATTGATTGATCATAGTGAACTATTGTCAAAAAAGCGTTTTTTGTATTGAGGCTTGCTATGGCATTGACGAGATCATCATGATTTTCCAAGGCATCTACTTTTCCCACACTCAAAATAATTATCATAGATATAATATACATAAAAATCTTATATTTTTTTTGTAGTTTCATAATCTTATATCCTTATTACATATTCTATCCTATAATTAGTTTACATCCTCTGTTTCACTAGATTTTTCTGGGTTATCCAGTAGTTTTTTTAGATTTACTATCATATTTTTGATCATCTTAGCTCCTTCATAAAGTTCGGTGTGATATTCTGTCGTAATTTTGGTATAATCCTGACGGACATTTTCCCATACAGCCGTATATTCCTGATTTTTTCCTTTAGTAAAAATGGCTGCCCCGATTCCGACATCTTTCAAGGCCACTCCCAAATAATAAGTAGCAACATTTTTGCTCGTCCAGCTACCTTGTCGGATGCAAGAACACGCTAATATTAGATTAGTACAGCATCTAACATACCGTAGATTCAATTTATCCAGGTCGGAACTATACTTATAAATTTTTTTTGAATCGCTGATTAATTTTTTGCCTTCTTCATAATTAGTTGAGCCTACCGACCAAGGCAACTCATCTCGTAACTTATTGAAACGAATAATAATCTTACGTGTTTCATAAGAGACATCTGCATAAAGATTAACTAACCCGAAAATAAACAATGACATCAGACAAAATAATGTTTTTCCGCTCATTTTAGCACTCCTTGAAAAAGATTTAAAAACCGTAAATATTACAAATATAACTTCTGTACCGCCTCGATTTTTTAGGAAGCGAAGATAAATCGGATTTAATTTTCCCATGATTCATCAGACCATTCTCGTTTTTCAATGCCGCTAGGTGTACCCAATTCTGGATATTCATACATTATCTTTGTGGAGCCTACTATTTTGAGTATGAAGTAAGTAGAAAATAAAAAACCGATTTCTCCGTCTTTAAGTTTCAAAAATTTACCAAGCCAGTATTCAACTGAATCCATGTTCGAAGATTTAATCAGATATTTTATATCTCTCCCCAAACATGCAAATTGGAATCCATCAAAATCCTTATCAAAATTTCTTGAAATTTTTCTCTGTATAAGCCAATCTAATTTTCCCTCTGTATTGTATAGTGTTCTTATAATCCCAATAAGCAAACTCCAACGGGCATCGCTCCTACTTGCGCCAATCATCATATCCGTATTTTTTGAAGCTACAGTTAGAATTAACCGTGTTAATGGCCACAAATTATCCATAACTTCGATTACATTACCTTCTTTTTCATCAAATATCCCCCCAAAGCATTGATGTACCATGTTTTTATCATTTATAAAATTAGCACAAGCATTATGGGCCGAAATGAGTTCGTTACTTCCTATCTTTCCTCTTATAAGCCCATTTGGTAAACGCTCCATATATGAATCCAAACTTGATTTTCGCCAATATATAATAACCTTAATCGTGATGATAATAGCTATTATAGCTATTATCGCTATTATGCCTGGATTCATATAGTTACATCTCCTATGTGTATATTAAATTTATAAATTTTTAAAAATATTTATTTTCTTTTGTAAAAAATCCTAAATATCACAAATACAACTTCTGCACCGCCTCGATTTTTTGGGAGGCGAAGATGGAAATGTACATCTGGGCGGTGACTTCCACGCTACTATGCCCAAGAAGCTCGCTAACGAGCTTGAGGTCTTTTGTAGCCTCATACAAATGGCTGCTAAACGCATGTCTCGTGCTATGAGGATGAAACCGCTCTGGTTTTTCTATTCCGGTACAAAGCGAAAGCACCCGACGAAAAGCGGCATAAAGCCCTGAGCGACTGTAATACCCTTGTCCAGAAGGCGGTCGCAGGAAAGGAGCATTGTTTGTGGTTGGTTCATCCCAGAGACGCTTGTATTCTAAATATTCACCGACAGCT
>JABWCH010000551.1 GCA_013359215.1 Candidatus Brocadiia bacterium
TGGAGACTATGACTTTATTTTCCATTTTTCCAAATTTTTGTCTACTATTTTTTTCGATTTCCCAGGAAATCAGGGATTTCTCGTGCAACGCCCTCGAAATAACATTTTTCAACCTCTACGCCGAGAAGCTTAATAATTTTGCGGTGTAGAGGAGTAAGGTTCAAAACTAACTGACGAGAGGAAGATTGATCTTTGACAATTAGGATATGAATGCCATTGAACATCTGAAAAATCCATCGAAGAGTTGGATTTTTGACTGGTTTACCAGTCTGGTTAGGAACAGTTTCATTGTTTTCAAGTAATGATAGACGGAGCTTCCGCTCAGCCAAAGAATAAACAAGAAGAGAAAGACCCATAATCATGATAAGAGCCATGATTCGCTCAGGTTTCTTGAGAAATAAACCAGAAGCAAAAAACAAAGGATCTTTAAGGAAGCGAAAGCCTCGTTCTACAGAACCAGCTTGGGCAGTGTAGCTTTCGAGGATCTTTGGGCAAGGCATTTTGTCGCTATCCATTTGGTTTGTAGCAAGGATGTATTTGCCTAAAGTTTTCCTGGCAAAGGCAATCTTGTTCTGATCTTCTATGAGCGTAACACTGATCTGATAAGTAAAGTGTGTAGGCTCAGCATTAGCCGCTGGACGCCCTCGGTGATGAGCATAATGACGAATTTCTTTTACTTCAGGGATTCCAATATGATAAGGCCAGGATTGTTCCAAATAACGTAGAGTTGTTATCGCTGCTTGTTCTGTCGGATATTCTTGAGCCTGCGCACGATATAGCTCCTTCTCCGCTGCATCTTTTGCTTTTTCGATTCGTTTGAGTAAAGTTTTATATTCACGATCATACGCAGATTGAGAATAGACAACTAACCAGCGTTGATGAATGTCTCCATAATTCGAACACACTTCGCAGAACTTATATCCAGGCTGTTGGGCTTCAGTCATGTTTTCTTGTTCTATATCTCTTATCAGTTGTTTGGCAGCAGTTAGCGTTTCAGGGACTCTTGTTATCCATTTAGCACGGCTGGAAAAAGAAGCGATGTTCCCACTACTGTATAATGCACTGTCCGCTATGAAGCACGGCTCTTCTCCTGGTTCCATTTGCGCAAGATACTTGTCAATTATTTCTGTGAACAAGGTTTTGTCCACTTCATTCCCGCTGTGAATTTCTAACCATCTTGGAATGGCACTCTTATAGCTACAGAGCAAAGAAACTACCGCTTGTTTCAGATCCGGTCTTTGTTTGGCGTGCCCATAGGTAATCTTAATAGCCTGGCTATCTTCATCTGGATTGTATGCTCCTTCAAATGATATAGTGGTGCTATCCAGATGCCAGACCTCATGCTCAATTCCATAGACTTTCAGGGCATGAGAGGCTACTTTCGCAAAGGTTTCGGTTACTCCTTTTTTGGCCAATGCATCCAAGGCATCACCCAAGCAGTCGTCATTCAATTTTTCTGCTTCAAGCCCTACTCTAATCAACGTTTCCACTGGTTTATTTGCCCAAAATTGCGGCGATAGATATAACGGTCTGTTTACAAAGCCCATCGCATTCAAGATCATTGCTTGTACCGCCTCTCCTACGCTTACTTCTCTCTCTTTTGCAGGAATGTATTCATCTATCTTTTTGATCAGTCCTATTTCAAAACAAATTCCTGCTATAATTCCTAGATGATTCAACTCTTGGCTTTCATATCCTGTATTTTCCATTTCATCCCCTTTGTGAAAAAAATTTTCCACAAAGGATACTCTTTCTCTTTCAAAATTCAACTTTTATTTCGCTGGTTCTCCCGTAAAACGGAAAATTCAAATTTTCGAGGGCGTTGCACGAGAAATCCCTGATTTCCTGGGAAATCGAAAAAAATAGTAGACAAAAATTTGGAAAAATGGAAAATAAAGTCATAGTCTCCA
>JABWCH010000173.1 GCA_013359215.1 Candidatus Brocadiia bacterium
AATTACGCGAATGAAATTTTTATAAAAACTATTCGTGCCATTCGACCATTCGTCTTATTCGTGATAAAAATCTTTGCTTTTTCTGCAAACATCTAACTTTTTATTTATAAAATCTGCAAATATTTCTTTAAAACAGCCATAAGCTCTTTTACATTGATTGGTTTACTTATAAAATCATCCATTCCACATCCAAGGCATTTTTCCTTTTCCTCTTTTAATATGCCTGCTGTCAATGCTATGATCGGTATGTGAGTGTTGATTTCGGCTTCATATTCGCGAATTTTTTTTGTTGCTTCTATCCCATCCATCCCTGGCATCTGAATATCCATGAAAATTATGTCTATCTTTTGTTTTTGCATAGCCTCTATGGCTTCTATTCCATCCAATGCTTCTATGATTTTTGCGTCAGGCAATATATTAGAAATCAACGATTTCATGAGTAGCATATTAACAGGGACATCCTCTGCAACAAGAATTGTAGCTTCTTTAGACTTCATAGAAGGCGCGGATGTTTCTTCTTTTGGGATTATAGCAGGAGATTCTTTTCCCTTTCTTTTAGGAATATGCTTTAAATAAACAAGAAGTTCTTTGAATTTTATGGGCTTCACTAAATGGAAGTCAATTCCCAGGCTTTGGCATTCCTCCAGGAGTTTTTGATCCTCACAAGAGCTATGCAATAGGATAATCGGCATTTTTTCCTGAGATAGCTTCAGGTTTTCCCGAATGATCCTGATAACCTTAAGACCATCGATATAGGGCATGTGGTAATCGACGATTAAAAGATCAAATTTGTTTTTCTTTTCTAAAATCTTTAAGGCAGAAAGACCATTATCATAGCCTGTATATTCAATGCCCCAAAAAGCGAAGTTCTCTTGAAGAATCTTGCGGTTGTTGTCGTTGTCATCAATTACCATGACATGCTTTAAGAGCAAATTTTCTTCTTCCTTATCTCCATAAAAATAAGGCGTTTCTATAGAAAAGTAGAAAACACTGCCTTTGCTGAACTGGCTATTTAGTTGGATCTTTCCTCCCATCTTTTTTGCAAGAATATCGGAAATGACAAGCCCTAACCCTGTTCCCCCAAACTTCCTGGTTGTCGAGCTGTCTGCCTGAGAGAAAGACTTGAATAGTTTTTGCTTTTGTTCTTCTTTGATGCCGATTCCTGTATCGCGAATAGAAAATGTATAAATCCCTTTTTTTTCATCAATAGCCTGGAATTCGAGCTTTAGTTCTACTTCCCCTTTCTCTGTGAACTTTATAGCATTGCTGCACAAATTGACCAGAATTTGTTTAAGCCTGATAGCATCAACCTCTGCATAACGAGGGATAGAAGGCTTGATATTCATGAGAAGCTCAAGCCCTTTTTGTTCCGCAGAGTATTTTACAATGTCTGCGGTCTGTTCTAAAAGCTCCATGATGTCAGTTTTTATGATTTCCAGTTCCAATTTGCCTGCTTCGATTTTAGAAAAATCCAGGATATCATTGATTATGTTGAGCAATGCTTGCCCTGAAGTGTTTGCATTCTGGGCGTACTGTTTCTGGATAGTACTCATGGGCGTTTTCATAAGTAAATCGGTAAAGCCAATCACCGCATTGAGGGGAGTGCGTATTTCATGGCTCATATTCGCAAGAAACTCGGATTTTGCTTTGCTTGCAGCCTCAGCATGAGATTTCGCTATCTCAAGCTCATGATAATGCCGAGAGTTCGATAAGACAAGCCCTATAAATGATTTCAAAATAAGAGATAGGTTGAGATAATGGTTCAGGTATTCTGGGAATAGTATATTTTCTACCATAATGTAGGCAATAGTTTCAGAAGCATAGCTTACTTTAATGTAAAAGCTTGTTTTTTCCTGGTTTACCCAGTAATCTTCTATAAAATTTATCATTTTTTCAATCTCTTCCATAGTATAGCTCTTGTCTAAACTGGAAGTGACTTTTACTATATTTCCTCCCACAATCTGGATAAAAGCAATATGCTGGGGGCCAAAAATACTAAGAAAAAGATTGATAGTGCGAGAGACGATTTCATCCTCAGACGTGATCCCTGCCAGGGCAGGAATTATATCCAGCACCATAGAAAAATCAGAAATTTTGCTCCTGCTTTCCTTATTGATATTTTTGATTTCTTGCTTTAATTCCTGGATTTGGCAATCATCCATGATACTTTTGATGTTGGCCTTATAAAACTCTATTCCTATGGGGAAAAGGGTAAAAGGTCTATCTATAAAACAGCAAAAATCCTTAAGCTTGACAGAAACACCCTCGTAAATGCCTGTGTCTAAGACTAAAATCTCTTTGGCCGCTTCCTGAAAAAAAGCCTTTGCCGTTTCCTGGCTAAACTTCCAACGCTGTATTAAAAAATTTTCCCATTGTATCACCCAACCTGCTGTTACGATATAGTAGTTTTTTTCTATGAAATGATTTAGCATCGTAATTGGTGCTATCAGATCATGACATCGCTGGATATTAGAGAAACAACAATTTTTCATTTTAGCTTTGTCTATCCTACAGCCTGTACATACGTATGGCATTAGAATATGCGATTTTTTACCACTATTTTCTAAGCTATGGATAAGATGGGAAATAGATAAAATATCGTCGTTCTTCAAGGAACAGCAGGTAGAGGGGAGTATAGAAATATCTACATTCCTGGCATCCAATTTTTCGATAGAATATTGTAGCTCTTTTGCATAAGTTAAGCATGTTACCATGGTGAATTTATCTATCATAGCATCTATGTTCCCCATCGTTCTACTGCACTGGCAATAGATAATAGGATTTTCTCCTGGACATAATAAGGAACTTCGCCATGGTTTTCAGCAAGAAGAAGACCACCGTTTTTCCCTGCTTTTTCTATAATATCCCTGACAGCCTTTTCTGCTTCTAGCTCAGTCCATCGGCACATTTCGATTCCATTCAGATTGCCAAGAATGCTCAATCTTCCATTGCATATATTTTTTATTTCTCCAATATCTTCCAGGGAACTTACGCAGGCAATCGCTGTTTTCGTCTGTATGACATCTTCGAGAATCTCTTTGCATCTTCCTGATGCAAAATGTGTTGCTGTAGGCCCCTGTATTTGAGCAATGGTTTCCTTTGCTATGGCAAAGCCTGTTTTTTTATAAAACTGGGGGCTAACAATATCAGGAGAAGAAACAGGATCAAAATAGCATATCGCTGTTGCTCCTGCTTGAATCTGTGCATTGGCCCAGCGTACGCAAAATTGTTTGTTGATTTCCATAAGCTTTTCAAAAAAACCAAAATGAAATTGCATCATGTCCAGGTAATGCTCAAATCCTAATTGCATAACAGGCAAAGAAAATGGCGACATAACGACACCAATAATGGGGACTGTGTCTTGTACTTCTTTCTTTAAGCCAGAAATGGTACGTAAAACCCTTTGTAAACTAGGGCATTCCATGATTTCTGGGACTTTCAATTGTTCGATCTGTTGTAGATTTTTTAGAATAGGCTTGGAAGAGTTGGGTGGCCCATCCTTAAAAAAAATTGTGTTTCCGCCAAATGCCTCAAGCTCCAAGGATGCGTATGAAAAAGCATACAAACAATCGCTTTTGTATTTTTTATGCATCTTCATCTGAGCTTCGATAACATTGTCGGGATTGGAAAAATAGTCTTTTATAGTAATTCCTGTTTCTTTTGCGCCATAATGAGAAAAAAGCAGCATCAAGGGAACGCGGTCAGGCTTTTTTTGGGAAAGTGCTGTAAGAACTCTTTGCATTGAATTCATAACCTACTCCTGTTTCCATAATTGGAGAATTTTTATAGCATCGGCTGGAGAAACTCCCATAGCATCAGCATCCACTTCTTTCCAAAGATTTCTATCAAAAATAAAAGGAACTCCCCCTACAAGGATTTTTATATTGTAATTCTGTTTTCTAAAGCATTCTCTCACTTCTTTTACTTTGATTGCAGCATGGTACATCAATGTAGAAATCAGCAAAGATTGGATATTGTTTTGTATTGCTTTTTCTGCCAGATCCTGGGGGGAAGAAATAGCACCAAAATCTAAAATTTCAATACCACTGGATCGCAGGAAAGACTTTACCACTCTTCTGCCCAAAAAATGCAAATCCAACAAGGTAACAATCGCGATGTTTGTTTTTTTAGATTCTTTATCCTTGTTTTCTGGAAGAATTTTATCTAAAATTTCTTCGCATATTCTGCTGCTCATGTAAATTTGGGATAAAGCTATATCGCCTTTTTCCCAATCGCTTCCGATCTCTGTCAATACATCGCTAATCAGGTTGACTATAGCTTCCCCCTGCTGGCTTAAATCAAAAGATTGGGATAGAAAAGAAAATGCTTTAATTTTATCTGAATCTAATAGTGCAGCCTTAAACATCTCTTTCATTATTATGCCTTTCTAATACAGTAGTTTTTAGTTGTATTTCATACAAAAAACGCCTATAAAATAATCCACAGATTACACAGATTACGCAGATAAAGGCTTCGAAAATCTGTGTAATCTGTGTAATCTGTGGATAAATTTCTTTGAATCCGATGTATACCATGTATGCAATGCAAGTGAGAAGTGCTGTAATGCCCCAGGACATTGCCATGGATTGGTATATATGCCTTTCAGGCGAAAGATTAAAGGCTTTTCCATTGGCACAAGCCGCAAAAGTGCGATAAAAGGGAAATATTTATGCTAAAAAGCCTTAAATATAAACAAAATATAATTTTAGTATAAAAAAATATTTTTGTTCAATACCATATCCCAATATACTATCCAAAAAAAAATTTTCAATTTTTTTTTGAGGCTTTTCGAAAAATTTAGAAAAACTAGCGTATCGAACAATACGGAAACCTCAGTTTGTGTAAAGCATCCATCACAGCGTTTTTCCTGCCCATTTTTCTCGGAAATCCTGGATTCCTTGCTCATCCAGAACATAGCTTTCGCAGTGTAGCCTTGCTCCTTGAAAAAGGGATTTTTTGAGCCATTGGTAGTGGGGATAGCTGTCCTTATCTTCAATGGGCCTGGCAAGGGGTTCTAAATCAGGGAATTGAGCAGAGAGAAGGCTGGAAAGAATGCAGCCTGTGATTTGATAAGGATTAAAAAGAGAAAGGGCTTCTATCTGCGAAAGCACCTGATGAGAATAATGAGACCGAATCTGGGCAATAGGATAGGGTGTCTGGACAAATCCACCTTCTGTAAAGAGAATGTCTTTTTGTTTATGGAATCTTTCTATTGCCAGATAGGGTATATAGCAATGGGGTGCTGAATCATCTACGATGAGCGTTCCTGGATGCACCTTTTCTATGTCCAGAACGCCAGGAACATTGGTTGCCCCCACAATCATCGTGGCATCGTAAAATCTTTCTGGTACGCCGCCTTCTGATGGCAATATATCAATCGCATGGCGGAAACCAAATTCTTGTTGCAACTGCATTTTTACGGATTCCAGATGCTCTTGCTTGCTATACAAATCGCAAAGCGTTATTCTTTTAGGATGATCCAGGCATCGGAGCATAAGGCGTAGAGTAGTCGTTCCAATCGATCCAAGCCCTAAAAAGCCCAGATGCTCGTTTTGTATGTTTCGACCGCTTTCTTGTAAAATTTTTTCTATATTCAAGACAACAGCGGCTGTTGTGGTTGTGTGCCCATTAGAAATCCTAGGCAAATCCTTTCTCTTGGCAATGGCCTCTTGAACAGCAAGACCATATTGTGTTGCCGATGGTATCAAACCAGTGAGAGACACAGTTTTAGCCCCTAGCCCTTTTGCCAGAGCAATGGCTTCAATGATATATCCCAAAAGACTATCGGATTCATAAAGCTCAGAGGCTAGAACAGGCAAAACAATATTGGCTATGCGCCCTAAAGGGCATACCATAATATGGCTCAAGGTTGGCTTGCTTTCGCACCATTCTTCCATGACCTGCCTTTTATCCAAGTCTGTATATTGCATATCATCGAGCAAATACACAAGCGAGGCACTATCCACCTGGGGCAATCTATTTTGGAAAATCAGCTCGCTCAGGCTTTCCTCCAAAACTTCCAGATGCTCAGATGTTGTTTTTTCCTGATTTTTCTTTTCCTTCATGGATACAACGGCTGTTTCCTGTGGATCGGGCAACGTGGAGATTTCTTTGGCTAAATCCGCTATGTTTGGTTTGAGGAAAAGAGTCTTCACGGAAATCTCTTTTTTTACTCTGGACTGGATTTTAGATACAAGCTGCACTGCTTGTAAGGAATGGCCTCCCAAGGCAAAGAAATTGTCATGGATGCCTATTTTATCGATTTTAAGGACTTCTTGCCAGACTTCTGCCAGGGCTTGCTCTAATTCGCTGGATGGTTCTATATAAGATCCTGATAGCTTTGGTCTTGGATATAGAACACTTTCCTGGGCATTCTTTTGTTTTCTTTGCAAGGCAGACAATTGCTCTACTCTCAGATTAAGATCTCTCGTGGAAACAGCAATAGGCGATCCTATGCTTTTAGAAAAAAGGCAAGGGAAGATTTCCATGCCTTCTTCAGGAAGAATCGCAAGGGTGGGTGTCCCTGCTTCTTGGTTTTCGAATTCCCAGGCATCCCAGTTTACGCTAATCCATGAAGTGCCTTGTTTTTGGTTTTGGCTTTGGGCAAAAGCATCCAAAAATGCGTTGGCAGCACTGTAGGCAGCAAAACCTATTCCTCCTAGAATGCTGGAAAGGGAAGAGCATAAAAGGCAGAAATCGCTTTGTTCCTGAGAAAGAAGCTTTTCCAATACAAGAAGCCCTTGTATTTTAGGAAGGAATTGCTTCTTGCATTCTTCCTCCTGGATTTGGGAAATGCTTTGGAAGGAATTCTTGCCTGTAAGACCTGCTGTATGAAGAACGCCTGATATTTTACCAAAAACCTCGTGCGTTTGATCCCATACTCTTTCCATGTCAGACAAAGAAGCAACATCTGCCTGAAGCACAAGTAGCTCTGATCCAGACTTTTCCAGGCTTTGCAAGATGCGGATCTTTTGGCTTATGGTGTCTTTTTCTGGATGGGAGACAAGCCAATCTTCCCATTGTATTTTTTCTGGAAACCATGACCTTCCTATTAATACAAGCCTTGCCTGTACGGTTTGAGCCAGGTATTGTGCCAGGAGAAGTGCGATATTCCCCAATCCGCCTGTAATCAGATATACTCCCTTATGCCTTAAAAGAGAAGGATTCGAAGGAAGGGATACTCTTTCCCAGATTTGTGTCCAGAGATATTTTCCTCTGTATGCTACTGTGTTTTCTTTGGGAAGATTTCTAAGCATATTCGGTATTGGTTTCCAGGAGGGAAGGCATGTTCCTATATCGACTGTCTTGCATACAATATAAGGGCATTCCTGGGAAACTACCTTGGATAACCCCAGAAGCAGGGACGCTGGCATATTCGCTGATTCATTCCCATTAATTTCGTAAAGCCCAGAGGAAACTACAGTAAGATTTATGCTATGATCTTTTGCTTTCTTTTCTAAAGCCTGCACTAAAAATAAAAGGCTGTAAAATCCAAAAAACTCGCTTCTTTTGGCTGATTCCAGGGAATGCTCGGCCAGGCTTGCCAGATGGAGAATATTCTGCGGTAGATGGTTTTGTTTTTTCCAATCTTCTAAAAGCAAATCATAGTCTTTAGGATCGGCTATGTTGATAGAATATGCCTGGCTGCTTTTGCATTGGAAATTCAGGCCATCTTCCACCATAATAACATCATGCCCTTGTCCTTGAAGCTGATCTTTCCATTCTTGCTCTAAACCAGAGCAGCCCTCCAGGATAGCCCATGTTTCTTTTTCTTGTTTTTGGTCGATGCCTTGCACTATTTTTTTCCAGGAAAGCCGATAGAACCAGTCTTTTGGCTCGTTCTTCTGGTACAAAAGATGCTTTTGGTTTTCCTGAGAAGCCGATGGTTCAACCCAAAAACGCTGCCTTTCAAAGGGATAGGTAGGAAGGGGGATTCTTTTGTGTTTGTTCTTTCCATGAACTTTATTCCAGTCTATGGAAATTCCAGAAACCCAGAGCTTTCCTAAGGCAGCGAGAATCGTAGACCAGTCTTGTTCCTCTTGTTGTGGATGGCGTAAGGATGGAACAAAAACAGATTCCTTCCTTGCCTGCTGTCTCCCTAAACTGGAAAGAGTTCTGCCTGGGCCTACTTCCAAAAAAAGGCTATCAGTGTTTTCAAGAAGAACCTGGATTCCTTCGCTGAACCTTACGGTAGAGCGAATGTGCTTTGCCCAATATTCTGGACTTATGGCTTCCTCTTCTCGTATCCATTTGCCTGTTACATTGGAGATGTAGGGAATTTTAGGGGATTGCAAAGAAATTTTGCTCACTTCTTTCTGGAAGTCATCCAAAATGCTATCCATCATGGCAGAATGGAAGGCATGGGATGTATGGAGTCTTTGGGTTTCAATATCCTGCGAGCCAAGCAGAGATTCCAGTCTTTGTATTTCCTGTATTTCTCCTGAAACAACGCATAGATGAGGCGCGTTGATAGAAGCAAGGGCGAGATTCTGTCCCAATAAAGGGCGGATTTCTTTTTCTGAGAGAGGAACCACCAGCATAGAGCCAGGAGCAAGGCTCTGGATTTTTTTCCCTCTTTTGGCAACAAGGGATAAGGCATCTTCCAATGTCATGACACCAGCAAGGCATGCACAAACGTACTCGCCCACGCTATGACCAAGCATTGCCTTAGGCTTGATGCCCCATTTCATCCACATTTTGGCAAGCGCGTATTCTATAGAAAACAAAACGCTCTGCGTGAATTGGGTTTGCTCTAGCTGTCTGGGATTGGCCTGGGGAGAATACAAAAGCTCTCGTATGTCTGCGCCTAATTCTGGCTTAAGAAGCTCAGCGCATATATCCAGTTGTTTGTGAAAGGTTTCCTGGGTTTCATACAACTGCTTTCCCATAGAAATATACTGAGACCCTTGCCCTGGAAACAAAAAGCAAACATTTCCTTGCTTTTGTCTGGCATTTCCCTCCAGAACCGTAGCAGAACCTGGTTTTTTCAGGATAGAAATAGCTTGTTCTGAAGTGGCGCAAACAAAGGCAAATCGGAAATCAAAGCTTCTTCGCCCCATCTGTAATGTGTAGGCAATGTCTTCCAGAGCAAGCCCAGGGTATTTTTGCAAATGATGGAGTAGCCTTTCCTTCATGACTTCCAGAGCAGAAGAGCTGCGGGCGGAAAGAGCAATAAGCTGAAAAGGACAAGCATCATGCTTTATATCATAAACTTCAGGGCATTCCTCTAATACCAGATGAGCATTCGTGCCACCCATTCCAAAAGAGCTAACTCCTGCCCTAAAAGGCTTTTGGCTAACAGAAAGAAGTTCTTTATTGACGTAAAAAGGGCTTTCTTCCATAAACAGATCAGGATGCGGTGCTTCAAAATAAGGATTAGGAGGAATCTTTTTTTCTTGCAGCACCAGGGCTGTTTTAATCAGACTCGCAACGCCTGCCGCAGCATCTGTATGACCTATGTTGGTTTTTACAGAGCCAATAGCGCAAAACCCTGTCTTGTCTGTACGCGCACGGAAAGCCTGTGTCAAAGCCTTGATTTCTATAGGATCGCCTAAAGGCGTACCCGTACCATGAGCTTCTATATAAGAAATGCTTTCTGGAGAAAAGCCAGCCATGGCTTGAGCCATGGCTATGACTTCCGATTGCGCTGCCACAGAAGGAGCGGTAAACCCAATCTTGTTCGACCCATCATTGTTTAAGGCGAACCCTTTAATCACAGCATAGATATGATCACCATCGTTCATGGCATCCTGGAGTCTTTTCAACACAACAATCCCAACCCCATTGCCGCTTGATGTTCCTTGTGCCTTGTGGTCAAAAGCACGGCAATGTCCATCAGGAGAAAGAATTCCTCCTGGCTGATAGATATAGCCCATTTCCTGTGTCATCCTTACCGAAACACCGCCAGCAAGGCACATATCCGATTGATAGCTCCACAAACTTTGGCAGGCAAGGCTTACAGCAACAAGAGAAGTAGAACAAGCACTCTGTATATCAATGCTTGGCCCTTTTAGATGAAGCTTATAAGAAACCCTTGTCGTCAGAAAGTCTTTTTCGCTGCTTGTGATATGCTCTAAATTGCTCAAGGATTCAATACGTTCCTGGGCAGAAAAACCACTGGCAAGATTCAGAAGATAGTAGCTATTCATTCCCGCGCCAGCATAAACGCCAATCGCGCCAGGAAAATTTTGTGGATCATACCCTGCATTTTCCAAAGCTTCCCATGCACATTCCAAAAAAAGCCGATGCTGTGGATCAATCCATTCGGCTTCTCTTGGGTTGTATCCAAAAAATTCTGCATCGAAAAATTCGCTATTTTTTAACACAAAACCTTTGTTTACATAATAAGGAAGCCTTAAAAGAGAAAGAGGCAAGCCTTGCGCTCTTAGCTCCTTTTCGCTGAAGCAAGTAAGAGATTCTACTCCAGAAACAAGATTGTTCCAAAACTCCTCCACAGACAGTGCGCCAGGGTATCGGCAACTCATTCCTACAATCGCAATTCCTTCCAAAGAAGGACTCATTTCCTCGCTCATATCTTTTTCCTGGTAAAAATAGTAAAAAGGAGGTACGCAAAGAGATTGGGGGAAAATTTTTACAAAAATTTTCCCCCAAACCCCCTTTAAAAACTTCTATATAAATGTGGTTTAATGAAAACCATAAAATCATAAATATAATGTCAAAAACTTTTGTCGCTCGACTGGGCTATTTTATCTTTTTGCAATTCCTTTGACAATGTTAAATTGCCTTTATATAAAAGTTTTTAAAGGGGGTTTGGGGGAAAATTTTTACAAAAATTTTCCCCCAAATAAAAATCTCTTTGAGTAACTCCTAACCAGGATAAACCAGAAAAGAATTTTATCACGAATTTCACGAATGAGCGAATGGCACGAATGGATAATTTTATCTTTATTTCTTTATTCGTCTTATTCGTATCATTTGCATCACGAGATTTCGCTCGTAAGTGACTAATTTCTAGTATCCAGGGATAAAATGAATTCCTAAAATGCTTTCTTTTTGCCCTTCCCCTTGCCATTTTTCGGAGCTATAGACACAATAAGAGTGGTCTAATTTTTTATATTCCAAGGGATTGCCAGTAAAGGGATTTTTGGAATTTTCAGGATTGTTTTTGATTGCAGTTTCTAATGCACCCATGACACTGCTTTGTGGTTTGATAGAACCAAGAGCTTCCAAAACTACCCATGAGCATCTCGATAGAGCAAGAACTTCAAAATTTTTCTGGTATATTCTCTCCCAGGAAGGCATCACCATGCGAGCAATAGGATAAAGATAAGAAATTTCCTGGTCTTTCTTTTGGGACAGAATCTCCTGCACTTGCTTTTCCTCTTTACTCCATTCGATCTTTTGCATCTGTTCTTTCATAAGATAGGCAAGATCTATTTTTGTCCAGCCTGTAGGGGCAAACAAGAAATAAGCGCGAGGCAAAAAGAAACCATGCATTCCTTCCTCATTTAAGATAAAATCCCACCTGCTCTTTTGGGATGTATGGTAAACCCATATAAATTCAGAAATACCTGCCATGTCCAGCCTATAGTTTTTGAAATCACACCAGGGTTCTATCTCTTTTTGGCACTTTTTGATAGAATCGATTGACAAGTTTCCAGCAAAAACCTGGATTCCCTTCTCGATTTTTTTTAGCACGGCTTTTTGCAGTGCCATTTTGATAAGATTAGAAATCAAAAAAGGCTCTCTCGAAGGGAGTTTAGAAACCTGAATCATCCAATCCACAGTATCAAAGAATTCTTTCTGTTTTTTCTTTTCACATAGATAATCAGCATACAAAGAGAGATAGTTCATGCAATTGCGTACATCATAAAGATGTTCAATTTTGGTTTCCATCATCCCTACTTCAGAAGCAGGAAACTCCAGGGGGATTTGTATTTGTTCATATTTTAAAGCTGTTTGGAGCATTTTATATGTTTTGTCTGTAGAGTTGAAAAAAGCCTCTAAGTCTTGCCATTCTGTGGCTGTTAATACTCTATTTTCAGGAATTTCGTGAATTCCTTTTTTCGATAAAAGACTCTTTCTGGGCGAGGATTGCATCGTTTCCCATATAGAACCAGTACGAAGACTGACCATCTCTTGAAGCCATTTCTGGTAAGCTCCTCGGAGCATTTGGCTACAAGCTAAGAACATGGGGCCTGCATTCTTTGCTTCCTGGATTTCATCTTGGCCTGATATTCTTTTTAAGGCTTGCAAATCCAGGGGCAATTGAAGATCGTGGGCTTTTTGCCTGATGGAAGCAAGGGATTTAGATCCTAGAATATCGACAATAGACAGCAACACAAAAAAGACAATACCTAGAATTAAAATAGCTCTTTTATAAAAGCGATGGATAGGAAGAAAATCGTATTTTTGCCTCTGGTAATCCATCCATTCCAATAGCACCAAGAACAACGCTATAATCCCTAAAAAAAACCAGAAAGTATCGTTAAATACAAGAAAAGAAATAATATAAAAAATTGCTATAGAAATAATTATAGCCCAAATACATAGAATTCTCATGATTTTAAAAACAAGAGGAATATAGTAAACCAATAAGCATACTACAACAGAAGGAATCAAAAACACTATGCTTTTGACCTGAAAAGCGAAATACCACGCAAGCGAAAGGCTGGCGATAAAAACAAGCAGAGGAATTTTCTGAAGGGATATAATGCTTTGAACCAATTTTTTCGTCTCCATTTTTTTTCTCCTAAAGGATTTATCACAAAAAGCACAAAAAAAAATTTTATTTGGGGGAAAATTTTTGTAAAAATTTTCCTCCAAACCCCCTTTAAAAGCTTTTATATATTTATTTTTAAATGGGTTATGCTAAAAATTACCATAAACCTTGTTTAGTCTGCACAACATGAAGCAGCGGCTTTAATATGGCTTTGTCGAGTAATAATAAGACCCTGTTTTTAGGATTTTTTGTCTAAAGGATTTGAAAAAATTTTTAAGAATGTGTAATAGTCAAAATGATTCTGTGCAATTAAATTTTTGCAGAAAAAGTAAAAATTTTTATCACGAATAAGACGAATGGTCGAATGGCACGAATAGTTTTTCGTGATTAATACTAGCATCTCTTGAAATATGTTCAACAGCATTTTGACCAGAACAAAATTTTTAAGAATGCTTGCAGAGCGACAGCAATCTGCCTGACTATAGAAAAATTTTAGAAACTAAAGAATATTCCTTTGCTTCCCATCCAAAACATTCAAAATGAATGTTTTGAATGTTTTTTTTGAATGGCTTTCTTCAAATGAAATTGATATAATCTTCAAAAACATTCCTTAGAAAGGAAAAGCGATTATGGATGAAATAGTCATTTTTTATCTCCAGACTTTTTGTTTAACTTTACCATTGCAACGGTCTCCCCTGCCACATTGTCAAATGAATTCTAATTTCTTTTACATTTATAGATAGGAGTTTCAGTTTTGTGGCAATTTTTTAGTGGAATTTTAAAAATTCTTGTTTTTCCTGTAACGTCATTTTTAGAATATTTAGGCACACTGGCTATTATGTTCGGGGAAGCATGCTATTATCTGCCTTATGCTTTGCCCTTTCGGAAAAGCTCTAAATGGAAATATATTTTAGGCCAGATAGCAAAAATAGGTTTTGAATCCTTGCCTATAGTATTTTTGATGGCCTTTCTTTTGGGCGTAATCCTGGCACTTCAGGCAGCTAAACAATTAGAACGATTTGGGGCTACCATCTATGTGGCAGACCTTGTAGCGATTTCATTGACGCGAGAAATAGGGCCTATCTTGATTTCTATCATCATTGCAGGCCGTACAGGATCAGCCATTGCATCCGAAATCGGCACCATGTTGGTAACAGAAGAAATTACAGCTTTGCGAGCTATGGGGATAAAACCAGCCAAAATTCTTGTTATGCCTAAAACTGTAGCTCTGTTTTTTGGTCTTCCTGGCCTTGTACTTTTGGGGGATTTTATCGGCATTGCTGCTGGTTTTTTCATTGGCTGCTTTATGTTGGACATATCGTTTTGGGACTACTACAACCAGACCATAAAGATTTTAAGCATGGCTCACATTTGGGCAGGCATAAAAAAATGCTTTGTTTTTGCCATTGTCATCTCTATGGTAGGTGCTTATAGGGGATTTTCGGTTACAGGAGGCGCAGAAGGCGTGGGCAAGGCAACCACAAGTGCTGTGGTAGATTCTATTATTTTGATCATCGCAATCAATTCATTATTTACATTAATTTCATACTATCAATAGGAAAAACTATGTCTCCCGTCACTCTATGGCAAAAAATTTGTGCAGGTATTTTCATCCTATTTGTTGCAACTATATGGATTTTTTTTAGCGTTTCTTTGAGCAATTCGCCCAAAGGAAATCCTTACTATACCCTTTTGGAAGAGTCTGTAAGGGGTTTGACACCAGGTGCTTTGGTATGCTATAATGGTATTGAAATAGGAAAAGTATCTAAAATAAGCAATGATTTTACCAACAATAAAGTCCGCGTAGACATGCTAATAACAAAACCTGATGTGAAGATTTTTCAAGATTTAAGAGAAAATGGGCAAACAATCCCTGGAACTAGAGCACAGCTTGTTACTTCTTTTGTTACAGGAATCCAATATATCAATCTTACTGGGGGGTCTTCTATACAATATCCTGTTTTAAATGCTGGCAATCTCATCCTTGCAGAAGACACAGATTTTGGAAAGCTTAGCAAAAGGGTAAATAGTATTACTTCCAACCTTGAATCTGTCTTAAGTTTGAAAAATCTGGAAAATATAGTAGCCATACTAGAAAATTTTAATCGATTTTCCCAACGACTCCCATTAGAAATGTCCGAAGATGTAGAAAACAGCCTTTTGCATAGGATTAAAAAAATACTCGATAATATTGAAAATATGACAGGAAAAGACAACCAAAAGCATATTCAAGATACAATGAAAAACCTATCTGATCTTAGCGACCCTCAAAGATTGGGAATAGCAGAATCCATAAAAACAATAACAAAAGACTGTCGGACTTTACTACAATCTACAAACCAGCTCATTCATACTTTCGATATACTTGTAAAACCATCCCATCCTAAGCAAGGGATTAGCTTTATGGTAGAGGAGATCAACAAAATACTCACAACAAATGAAGCCCATATTGAAAAAACTCTTTCTCATTTAGAAAAATTTTCCTCTACTTTAGATTTTCAGACAAAAGAACTCATGGGCAAAAGCAATTCTACTGTAGATACAATTCAATATTTTACGCAAAAAGAGCTTTTTGAAGTGAGTCGGGAACTCAAGAATGCCCTCAAAGAGATTGCGAATGTACTTCGTATTCTTAAGGCAAAACCCAATGCTCTTCTTTGGGGTTCGGAAGTGAAAGGACAATAAAAAAGGGTGTTTTCTATGTACTATTTTTTAAGCTTATTCTCTATTTTTTGCATCCTGTTTTCAGGATGTTCTTCCTCTGTGGAAATTCGTTATTTTAGCATTGGAAAGATTTTTTCTGCTCCTACTTCTGCTAAGCCCGCTGTCCTTCATTCTCTGGTCATAGAGAATTTTCAATCTTCTTTCTCTCTGAAAAGGGAGGAAATCATCCTGAGAGATGGAAAGACTCGCCAGATTTCTTTGTCTTCTCATGCATTATGGTGGGGAATGCCAGAAGAAATGGTAAGCGAAGCTTTAAGGGACTATCTTTCAGAGCAAAAGGTTTTTGAGCATGTTTTTTCTTATCCTACATTCCACCGCATACCTTACTATCTCGAAGGCACTCTAAAAAAATTCGAAATAGAAACCTTTTCTTCTGAATGGAAAGCTTGTGTAGCTTTAGAAGTCACTCTTATCGAAAAAGAAAGCAACAAGATTCTTTGGAATTCAGGGCTTTTAGAATCCTCTGTTTCCTCTGCTCCTCAATTGCAAGACAGTGTAGAAAAGATGGGGCAGGCACTCCAGGAGATATTTGGAAAGATAGCTCAGGAAATTCCAAAGCACTTTCCCAAAAAGGAATAATGTGTGAAAAAAGCGGCGGTTATGTTGAAAGAAGTAGAAAAATCTTTTTTCAATCGACGTACAAAAAAAATAGTGCTTAACAGGATTTCTTTTTGTGCTTTTCAAGGGGAAGTCACTGTTTTGATGGGGCAATCTGGCTGTGGGAAAAGCACGCTTTTCCGTATATTGATTGGAGAAGAGGTTCCTGATTCTGGGAGCATTAGTATCCTGGAACAAGATGTTTCGCCACCTCACTATAAAAATATTGAAAACGCCAAAAAACAGTTTGGAATTCTTTTCCAATATGGGGCTCTTTTTAACTCTATGAATGTAGGAGACAATATAGCGTTTCCTATTCTGGAACATCAGCCACAGTTGCATGAGAATATAGTCAATATCATGGTAGAAACAAAGCTAAATCAGGTGGAAATGCAGCCAGAAATCTATAAAGAAAAGATGCCTTCCACTCTCTCAGGAGGAGAGCGTAAGCGCGTAGCATTGGCTCGTGCCCTGGCACTTGATCCTAAGCTGATATTTTGTGATGAACCTTCAGCAGGCTTAGACCCTATCGTAAGCAGAACCATAGACAAACTCATCCAGGATCTCGTGCGTGTTCTTGGAATTGCGGCTTTGGTTGTGACTCATGAACTGGATAGTGCCTTTAGCATTGCGGATCGTATGATTCTTCTAAAAAGGGCTGTCCCAGAACACCAGGATAAATGGGAGGGTGCTATAGTTTATGAAGAAGGATCTCCCGAAGAACTTCGAAATTCTAAAAAGCCCTATACTGTAGAATTTTTAGGAGAATATTCTTACTATTCTCTTTGTCCTTTTTGCAAGGCAGTTCAGAAAAAAGGCTATTCTACTTGCTATCAATGCCAAAAAACTAGATCTGGTACAGGAATAAATTGTTAGTAATTCTTTTTGTCATCTGGAGAGTAAAGAGTTATGAAAACCAACATAGAAATTCAAACTCAAGAAAATGCGAATACAGCTTTAATCCAGGTTTCTGGAGAAGTGGATATGAGTACATCGAACAAATTGAGAGAAGCATTGCTCAATGTAATCAAGAAAAAAAAAGATACTGTTGTGGTCAATTTAGAAAAAATAAATTACATTGATAGCTCAGGGCTGGCGACTCTTGTGGAGGGCTTACAAAACACAAAGCATTACAAAGGTGCATTCAAGCTTATTCTAAAAAATCCCAAAATTTTGGATATCCTAAAGCTTGCTCGCCTGAATCAGATTTTTGAGATTTTTGAAAGTATGGAAGCAGCAAAAGTGAATTTATAGAAACTAAAAAGTTAGATGTTTGCTGAAAAAACAAAGATTTTTATCACGAATAAGACGAATGGTCGAATGGCGCGAATAGTTTTTATAAAAATTTCATTCGCGTAATTTGTATATTCGTCT
>JABWCH010000552.1 GCA_013359215.1 Candidatus Brocadiia bacterium
ATGGATGTTGTTTTCAATCATACCCATTCCGCTGGTCAGCACGAAAAATCCGTTTTAGATAGAATTGTCCCTGGCTATTACTATCGTCTCGATGAAGAAGGCAACATTCCTTGCTCTTCCTGCTGCCCTGATCTGGCAACAGAACACACAATGATGGAAAAGCTAATGATTGATGCTTTGGTTCTTTGGGCTAAGGAATACAAGGTGGATGGATTCCGCTTTGACCTTATGGGACATCATACCACATCCAATATGCGTAAAATCAAAGAAGCCCTTTCTACTTTGAATATAGAGGAACATGGCGTAGATGGAAAAAAAATCTATCTCTATGGAGAAGCCTGGGAATTCGGTTCTCTCAATGCCATGATTCCTGGAGAAGCCTGCCATCAAAAGAACACATACAGCTTAGGGATTGGAAGCTTCAACGATAGAATACGGGATGCCATAAGAGGAGGCAGTCCTTTTTCTGACCTTGCAGCACAAGGTTTTTGCAATGGCCTTTATTACGATTTCAACCATGCACCAGAAAACAGAGAAATCCCAGAAGATAAAGGTATCCAAAAAAAAATTCTTCTAAACCTTATGGATAATATACGAATTGGCATGGCTGGCAACCTCAGAGAGTACCAATTTACAGATTCTGAAGGAAGACAAATTGCAGGGAAAGATGTTTTGTATCGAGGAAACCCTGGTGCAGGCTACAGCGCAAGCCCAGAAGAATGTATCAACTATGTTTCTGTCCACGACAACCACACGCTATGGGATAATATCCAGGCAAAAGCCCCTTTCCATACACCAGGACGAAATCCCCAGACAGCAACCATAGAAGAACGGGTAAGAATGAACCACATTGCCCTTTCTATAATAGCTTTAGCCCAAGGAATTCCCTTTTTCCATGCAGGAGACGAAATCCTCCGTTCTAAATCAGGAGACAAGGACAGCTACAATTCAGGCGACCATTTCAACCGCTTAGACTTTACATACAAATCCAACAACTGGGGCGCAGGGCTGCCTATTGCCGAAAAAAACCAGTATGATTGGCCTTTCTGGAAGCAAAGGCTTTGTCAGCCTGAACTAAAAGCCCAGACCAAAAATATACAATACGCTTTAGAATGCTTTTGTGAACTCCTGGAAATACGCAAAAGTTCCCCCCTTTTCCGACTTCCCAATGCAAAAGAAATCCAAAAGCGGGTTGTCTTCCTGAATGCAGAAACAGGAAAAGAACAAATTCCTGGCCTTATCGTGATGTCCCTCTTAGACAATTTTGACCAGGAATCCCCCATTGATAGCCAATACAAAAGAATCGTTTGTGCTATCAATGCCACTCAAAGTGAAATCTCGTTTTCTCATGATAGCCTAAAAACCATCCGCCTTTGCCTGCACCCTGTATTGCAAAAATCCCAAGATTCCACGATTCAAAAAGCCTTTTTCGAATCCACTACAGGCACACTAGGCATCCCAGCCCAAAGCACTATTGTTTTCTGCGAAATCCGATAAAAACTTTTATTTTGACACAGTTTTGCTTTTTTTGCTAAACTAATAGCAAAATATAGCTTTACAACAGTTCTCATTTGCATTGCATACAAAAATCGCCTATAAAATAATCCGCAGATTACTCAGATTACGCAGATAAAAATTTTAAAAATCTGTGTAATCTGTGAAATCTGTGGATAAACTTTTTGGGATACAATGTTATAGTTTGTATGCAACACAAGGGAGATTCGCTTTAGCGATAAGAATTAAATAACTTCCCCATAAGAATTCACCGCAGAGGCGCAGAGGACGCAGAGAAGAGATAAGAATAACGAAAAATATTGTCTCTGCTTTTGCGTGTTCTTCATATTCTTCGTAGTATAATTTTAATCTTCTCTTCTCTGCGATCTCTGTGCCTCTGCG
>JABWCH010000553.1 GCA_013359215.1 Candidatus Brocadiia bacterium
CTGACCTTATTCTTTTTTTCTTTTAACGATTGGAAAATACTTAAAATATTTATTTGCAATATATTATATCTGTGTCTGACCTTATTCTTTTTTTCTTTTTTCTGTGTCTGACCTTATTCTTTTTTTCTTTTTCAGCAAAAAACGCCTGGATGAATTCTTTCTGCTGGTTTGCAATGCTCTGCCTGATTCCATCTCCCAGAGACACCTTGCTGCGCTTGAGTTCCAGCACGCCCAAAGCGATTCCATTCACATACAGAACAATATCAGGCCGTTTCCCCTGTTTCCCCATATTGTTACCTCCTGGGCAATCCCAAACTGGTTCTTCTCAGGATGCTTCCAGTCCACAAGCTCCACAGTCTGGCTGTTTTCCCCGCCTCTTCCTTCACCTTGATTCCATAGCGAAGCAGCCCATACACGTTCTTATTGTTCGTGTACAAACTTTCCTGAAAGTTGTTCGCCGTAGTGCGAAGCTGGTCCAGACTACGGGCGATCAAAGCATCGCTATAGCCCTTGCCAGCCAGATATTTGCGCAAAAGAGCTTCTTCGATATTGCTATTTCCCTCTCTATCCGCCCAATTTCCAAGATACTCATACCCAAGCTCAGAACAAAACAACGCAACCACACGATCCTGCGTTTCCCTTTCTTTCTGACCAACCGAATAGAATGAATGATTTTTATCCATAATTTGATCCTGAGTCTGACGAATACTGTTTTAGCAGCCCCTACAAAAAACTTTGCTATAGACCATTTACAAGGATTCTATAGATAAATCTTTGATTCTTTCATAATGCTTTCTGTTGTTTGTTAGCAAGATAAGGTCATTACAGAGTGCTGTGGCAGCAATAAGTATATCAAAATCCCCAATAATATTACCTTCGTTGCGTAATCTTCCCCGTTCTTTAGCAAATACTTTAGATGTTTCTTCATCAATGCCAAGGATTGCTACCTCAGAAAGAAATATCTTTAGGCTTTGTTCACTTTTTTGAGGGTCTTTAGAAAAATAAACTCCTTCATATAATTCTGCTAAAGTAATAATGCTGATCGCCAGACCTTTACTTTTATGACTGTTGATTCTTTCTGTAGTTTTGGTGCTTCCTTTAAGATGATCTATAACCCAATCAGTATCTATAAGATAAGATATTTTCATAGTTTAATCTCCGGCCGTGTAGAGATTAGCCTATTTTCATAGATGCCCTTCTTTAATTTTTCAGTATCTATTAAATCTTTCCATGCGCCAGCAGAAGCTTGTATTCCATTTTTTACAGCGTTAGAAGAGACAATATCCATAGTAATTGTTATTTCTTGACCCTCTGGTATATCTAATTTTTCTAATGGTTTAAACATTCCATTGATATAGGATGCCCTGATGGTTTTAATCATCTGTTTTCTCCTTAAGAAGTTATTTTCCAACTATAGACTAATGCTACCATTTACTTTTGCTATTTTACCCGATATGAACCAGGATATCAAGTCTCGCTGAAAACTTCCAGACCTGTTTGTTTTATGGCATACTATCTTTTTGCTTTATGGATTCACTAATCGAATCTTTCCAGTAAGCAATTGTTGCATCATGCCTTGTTTGATTTTTTTGTATTTCTCACACTTTTGTTCTAAAACTTCGATCTCGCTATCCATGTTAAAAGAAAAAGAATAAGGCCAGATACTTTTATATTTTATATCAGATATAGCCATACAAACGAAAAAGAGCTATCAGGGTATATTCACATAGAAGATTCTACAGCCAAAACCTCAACCTCATGCGTGTTAACTTTTCATATAATTCTTTATATCGTATGGGGTTAACATACCAACCAATGACGCTGTCAACTCAAGAAGGTCAAACTGAAGCAGTCGCTCCGTGTAAGCCTTCTTTCAGGAATCAAAAAAACA
>JABWCH010000174.1 GCA_013359215.1 Candidatus Brocadiia bacterium
TTCTTCGTGTTCTTCGTGTTCTTCGCGGTGAATATTCTTTAACTATTATATTTATTAATAGTTTATATTTAGTACAAAGACTTTTGAACACTTACCTATAGGTCTTTCAGGCTAAAGATTAAAGGCTTTTCAACTGGCATAAGCCGTGAAGAATCTTTTTATTTGCTAAGATAGCGGCTATTTTATAAAATGGATAGCCTGTTGGAAGACGTTGGTATTTTTTCATTCTATAAGCAAGGAGGCGCATTATGAAACAATGCTTATTCTTTACACTATTGTTATTCTCTATTTCGACATTTGCATTGCCTGTCTATTGGACAGACTGGACATCATCCAGCAATAGCTATTCTGCCGTAGGACAGATTGTTATAGGAAGCACAACCATAGGCGTTCAGTTTTCTTCCACCAGCGCGTACAATTTTATCCAGACATCAGGAGGAACGAACTACTGGACAGGAGCAGCTTATACCAATGGAAGCGTGAGCAATGCTCCTTCCAATTCAGACCTCATTTCTCTGTATACAGGCGGAACAATCACAATTACTTTTTCTCAGGCAGTGCAAGATCCTGTCTTCGCTCTGGCAAGCTGGAACAGCAATTCCCTGAACTTTGGCATTCCTATTGTTGTGGATAGCACAGGGTCAGGATATTTTGGATCAGGCTCTTTTAGCTATATTAATGGAAATACAGGAGTTGCAGGAAGTGGCGAAGTGCATGGTATTATCCGCTTAACAGGTATGTTCACCTCTGTGACTTTCACCCACACAAGCGAAAATTGGCATGGAATGACATTAGGCGTGTTTGCAGTTCCTGAAATGAATTCTCTTTCCCTTTTGGTCATAGCCTGTATAGCCTTGTTTGCAAGAAAACGATAACGCTAGTTAGATAGAAAAATAAAAAGGCGTGTTGTGCAGACCACAATGCGTCTTTTTTTTATTAAGACTGGCTTCTACCGAACCCAGAAAAGCATTTTATCACGAATTTCACGAATGACCGAATGGCACGAATGGATAATTTTATCTTTATTTGTTTTATTCGTCTTATTCGTATCATTCGTGATTTCAATATTTTTCTTTTTCGTCCGTGAAAAATCTTTATCTTTACACTTCTACACGAGCCACTATGTTACGCTTCGCGTAACTTTTTTCATGATGAAACTTTAGGGATAAGCAGAGCGTAGTGTAAGCCTTCTGTAAGGAATCAAAAACAGTACCCCCTGGCAAATCAAAAAATTGGATTCAACTCTTGCGCCTGGCTCAAAAAGAAAAATGGGGTACCTGTTTTTTTGATTTCTGAAAGAAGGCTTACATGAAGCGATCTCTTCCAGTAAAACCCGCTTTCTGCTTGAAGTTTCATAAGAGATTTCACTTGTAAGTAACTAAATGGTTGTGATAAAAATGAAAAAAATCAAAGCTTTGGTATGTGGTTTTGAACCTTTTGATCAGGGCCACATCAATCCTTCCTGGCTTGCAGTAAATGCTTTGCCAGATGAACTGGAAGTTTTGGAAATTAAAAAAATTCAGTTGCCTGTTGTTTTTAGCAAGGCTTTTTACGATTTAGAAAAAACAATAGAAACCTGGTGGCCTGATTTGGTACTCTGTACAGGGCTTGCCAAGGATCGGCCCCAAATTACCATAGAAAGGGTTGCCATCAACCTTTGTGATGCAAGAATTCCTGACAACCAGGGCTTTCAGCCTTCAGACCAGCCTGTTATCGCTGGCGCACCTGATGCTTACTTTAGCAATCTGCCTGTTAAGGATATTGCCATGAAGATTTCGGAATCAGGGATAAAAGCCTCTATATCCAACACAGCAGGAACTTTTGTTTGCAATTATGTTATGTATAAGTTGATGCACTGGATTGTAACCAAGAAAAGCCCCATACTAGGAGGCTTTATTCATGTTCCCGCTTTGCCTGAAATGCTGGAACATTCGTCCTCTTTTTCTGGCATGTCTCTGGATTTGATAGTGATGAGTTTAAAACAGGCTCTTCTGGCTTGCCTGCCATCGTTAGAGAAAAGAACCTGTTCTGACTCTCTTCAGCTTTAATTCATCAAGTTAGGAAAATTTATGAAATCAGCCAATTGTTTTGTTTTTACATTGTTTATATTTTCTTTCTTTCTCTTATCAGAAGACTGGGTAAATCGGCGTGGGCCGAGAGAAGATGGAATTTGCAATGAAACCCATTGGAATCTTAAAATTACCAAAGAAAGCATGAAGGTTTTATGGCAAAAGGAAGTAGGCAATGGGCATTCTGCTGTGGTTGTTTATGGAAATTGCCTCTATACTATGGGAAATATAAAGAACCAGGATATTGTATATTGCTTTGATGCCCAAACAGGAGAAGAAAAATGGAAGCACAGCTATCCTTGCAAAGCTGGCTCTTTTCCAGGCCCCCGTTCTACCCCTACAACAGATGGGGAGAATGTTTATACATACAGTAGAAATGGCGATGTTTTTTGTCTTGATGCCAGAACTGGTGCTGTAAAATGGTCGAAGAATATTGTGGATGAATGGAAGGTCACGAATCTGATGCATGGTATTTCTGGCTCGCCTCGTATTTTTGGGGATGTGCTTCTTCTCAATGCTGGAAACTATGGATTTGCTTTTAACAAAAAAACAGGGGAAAAAATCTGGAATAGCGACCCAGAAAAGGATTGTGGCTATGCTACACCTGTGGCTTTTCCGCAAGGATCATTAGAAAAAAGCCTTGTTTTTGCAGGCGATGGGCTTTCTTATGTGGAAGTTAAGACAGGAAAAGTGATATTCTTTTTTCCATGGAAGACAATCTACGCACTCAATGCTTCTGATCCTGTTATATCGGATAATTTTGTTTTGCTTTGCTCTTATCATGAAAAAGGTTCAACATTGATAGAAATCCAGGAAGAAAAACCCAAGGTTGTATGGGATAGCTTAGATCTCCAAAGTTCCTTTAGCACGCCTGTTATTGTAGATGGACATATTTATGGCTTTAAAGGCAGTGCTGGAGAGAAGTCTATATTCCGTTGTGTAGAATTAAAAACAGGAAAAGAAAAATGGAGCAAGAGCTTTGTTTATGCTTGCATAACGGCTGTTGGCAATAAACTATTGGTTTTGGATGAGCTAGGAAAACTTTTCGTTGTCAAAGCAAGCCCCGATGGCTATGAAGAAATCTCCTGCTGCCCTGTTTTTGCGCTAACAAAGGATATGAGAGCCTGGACAGTTCCTATCCTTTGCGATGGAAAACTTTATTTGCGTAACAATATGGGAAATTTGCTTTGTATTGAGTTGGAAAAGATATAGATTATGACTTGTGTCAGTCGTAAAATAATTAATAATTAAATCCGTTGACCGCACTATCTGGTATTTTGGACTATTGCTTTTTTTAGAGAAATTCTTGTTGAACAAAAGCGAAAATTCCAGTACAATTTGCCTGCATAGAAAAGAAACGTAAAATTTTTGGAAAGATACTATGTATGAAAATAGCTTTTGTTGCAGACATTCATGCCAATCTGGAAGCTTTAGAAGCCGTATTGAAAGATATAGAAAAAAATGAAATTTCAGACATCATCTCTTTAGGAGACAATATTGGCTATGGGCCAAATCCAGTAGAAGTTTTGCAAAAACTACATGATCTGGAAATTTTCAGTCTGGAAGGCAACCATGACTTTGCAGTTGTCAACCCAAAATCCTTTGCAGATGCCACTGATTTGGCAATGGAAGCTCTGGAATGGACACGATTTCAGCTATGGGAAGCAGTCAAAAAAGATGAAATCTTTCAAGATGTTTTACAAAATTATTTAGGTACACAAGCCTGTTGTACTTTACAAGAAGACCCAAGGATCATTTTAGTACACGGAAGACCAGGGCCTGAAAAAAATCGATTTGACTATTTGCTTCAACCAGAAGATTTGCTTAAGCCTGCCCACTTTATGCAAAAAAAAGGTTTAAAAATATGCCTTTTTGGTCATACACATCGCCAGGTACTATGGGAAGTAGATCCCTCTGGGGTTTCTTTGATAGAATTTAAGGTCGATGAGCCTATTGCTTTTACAGAAGACGAGATAGAATTTTCCCAATTGATCTTAAATCCTGGCTCTGTAGGCCAACCCAGAGATCGCAATCCTGATTCAGCTTATTTAATCTATGAAGTCAGAGAAGATCAGCATATTTTTACTTTTAAAAGAATAGTATATGATTTAGAAAAAACAAGAGAAAAAATCTATGCCATAGAACACCTTGATAAAAGGCTTGGGGATCGTCTTATCATAGGAGCATAAATGCTTTAGGAAAGGCAAGGAAATAATGTGTTTACTTTTTATTTTAATGGTTATAATTCCTACTTTGGAGCTCTATCTTTTGGTGGAAATAGGACAAAAAATCGGTACTCTCAATACAGTTGCTCTTGTTATCTTAACAGGCATTACAGGCAGCACTCTTATGAAGATGGAAGGCTGGAAAGCATGGCAAAATGTCAAAAAAGAGCTTTCTGAAGGAAGATTGCCTGGTAAAAAAATGATAGATGGTCTTCTGATTCTTATAGGCGGAATCTTTTTGATTACTCCTGGCGTTTTAACCGATGTTTTTGGACTTTTATTGATTTTCCCTCTGACAAGAATATTTTTTCGAGAAGCCTTGTTTAAAATCCTAAAAAATAAAATAAAATTCCATACCAATGTCATTACTGTTTATCCGACTGTTCACCCAGAAGATGAAGAACAAAACAATAGCAATATCATTACAATTTATCCAGAAAATGCAAAAAAAGACCAAAATAGTTTAATGGATGGGAAATTATAGTTTCAGCATTAAATGCATTGAATCTAAATTCCAATCTTGGCCCCAAAGGGCGAAATATTATAGCCAGAGGTGATACCTCTGGTAATTTATCGGAAAGCTCAAGCTATGATGAAAGAAAAAATTGATAAAGAACAAAACCCACTTCCTGAAGACCAGGAAATGTTTGATTTGATATGCCAGGAAAAACAAAGACAGTCCAAAGAACTCAGGTTGATTCCCTCAGAAAACTACGTTTCTCACAATGTACTCAAAGCCCTTGGCTCTGTTCTTGTGAATAAGTATTCTGAAGGCTACCCTGGCTTTCGCTATTATGAAGGAACAGAAGTTGTAGATCAAATTGAAAACCTGGCTAGAGAAAGGGCGAAAAAGCTCTTTAATGTAGAACATGCTAATGTTCAACCCTATTCTGGCTCTCCAGCAAACATGGCTGTTTATTTTGGTCTATTGAAACCAGGAGAAACTATCTTGGGCATGGGACTTAGAGATGGAGGCCATCTCACTCATGGCGCACCTGTAAACTATTCGAGCCGCTTCTATAAAGCTATTCCTTATCATGTAAATCCCCAAACAGGCTATCTGGAGATGAGCCATGTCCGAGAGCTTGCAAGAGAGCATCGCCCTTCCTTGCTTATATGCGGAGGATCTGCATATCCTAGAATTTTGGATTTTGCTGCTTTTCGCGAAATTGCAAATGAAGTTGGCGCAAAACTCATGGTAGATATGGCGCATTTCGGAGGTCTTGTTGCAGCAGGAGCATATCCCTCTCCTTCTCAATATGCAGACATCATCACTATGACGACGCATAAGGTACTTAGAGGCCCTCGTGGCGGACTCATTCTTTGTAAATCGGAATATGCGCAAGCCATAGACAGGGCTATATTCCCAGGATTGCAAGGAGGCCCTCACAATCATACTATCGCAGCCATAGGCGTGGCTCTTCATGAAGCAGCAAGCCCTAATTATAAAGAATATGGGCATAAAGTCGTAGAAAACGCCAAAGAGCTTGCCAGCCTTCTTATGGCAGAGGGTTTTACCCTGACAACAGGTGGAACAGAAACCCATCTTATGCTCCTAGATCTACGCTCCAAAGGAATTCCAGGAAGTCTCCTGGCAAAAGCCCTTGCAAAAGCAGGAATCGTATGCAATGCCAATACAGTCCCAGGAGAAACAGGCAGCCCTAAAAACCCTAGTGGATTGAGATTAGGAACACCTGCGGTAACTACCCAAGGCATGGGAAAAGCAGAAATGCAGTTCATTGCCAAAAGAATCGCAAGTATTGCTTGCGCACCTACAGATGAAAGCCTTATCAGAAAAATACACCAGGAAGTCGCAGAACTCAGCTTGCAATACCCCATCCCTTGTTAAGAGCCTATCCGAAAAATCCTTTTGGCTGCAAATTTCGATGCATCTCGGATAGCTTCGTCGAAAGTGACAAAATTGTCCTCAGAGTAGCTACGGCTTTCTCCTTGCTCTCCGAGTGCCTCAAAATTTTCGCCTAAAATTATTTTTCGGATAGGCTCTAAGATAAAAGCTGGCGTAATATAAATTCTTATTAGGATTTACGCAAAGAAATTTTTATTTTGGGAGAAAATTTTTGTAAAAATTTTCTTCCAAACCCACTTTAAAAGCTTTTATATATTTATTTCCCAATAGGTTATGGTCGAAATTAACCTGTTTTTTGCCTTCTAAAAGAAGGCTTACATGCAGCGATTCCATCTGCCCTTGTTAAATTATTTACGATCAGGAAAATTTTAGGAGATTTTTTTTATGAAAAAATGGACATTTTTGTTCGTTGGTTTGTTTTTTGTTTCTATGCTGTTTTCCCAAAGCTTAATAGTAAAATCTTTGGATGAACTGGAAAATGCTTTTGCCAGAGACAACTATGAAATCATCAAGACGGTTTCTTTTCAAGGCAAGAGAGGAATTTTAGCACAGCATAAAACAGCCTGCAATTACGAAACCAAAGACAAGAAAAAAGTCTTGTATCTCGAAGGCAATGCTTATCAGATGGGCTATATGACTGGTCTTTTAGCAGAAAAAGATGTCCAAAAGATGACAACCCTTTTTCTGGACAAAGTCATCTTCGCATTCATTGGATGGGATGTAGATCCTGATAAGATCAAGATCTTATGGCAAATTTTAAAAGCAATCATTGTAGAGCTTACCAAAAAAAGCCTTCCCGACATTCCCCAGGAATACCTTCAGGAAATGAAAGGAATCGTTGATGGATGCAAAGCAGCAAACCAGAATACCAAAGTGACCTATGACGATCTTTGTATGCTCAACGTTGGAATAGATTGTCTGCTATCTTACATTTATGCAATCAATAACTTGTGGGAAGGCAGAAAATTCAGCGCAGAAGAAAGCGATTTACTGAAACCAGAAAATTTGCGTATCCCTGTTATGTGCAATGCTTTTTCTGTTTTTGGCAGAGCCGTTTCCGATGGAAAGCATTATTTTGGGCGCGATTTTATGTTTCCGACTGCGGATGTTTTTGAATATACAGCCTGCAAGATCATCTATTGCCCAGACGATGGAAGAATTCCTTTAGTTTCCATGACAGCCCCTGGTTTTGTAGGAAGCATTGCCAGCATGAACAAAGAAGGCATTGGTATTGGCGTAGACATGTCTCCATCAGGGAATTGCAATCATAAAAGACCAGGCTTGAATTCTTTGATTTTGGTAAGGCATTCTGCCCATCGTGGAGCGAGTGCGCAAGATGCTCTGGACAAAATGATACAAACACAGCGTGGCGTTTCCTGGGACTATATCATTGCTGATGGGAAAAACAACCGATCTGTTGTCGTAGAGGCAGGCCATACTACAGACAACCTGAATTTCCTTCAATATCCACCAGACAATTTGCAAAAGGCAAATCTGCTGCCTGATCAGGGATTTTTGAACTACTATGAAAACCAGACTCATCAAAAAGGCATTATGGTAAGATGGAACGACTATCAGTATCCAGAAAATTTCCTGAGTTTCAACAAAAAGCTGTTCCAGTTTTTCAATAAGCCATACAATCCCGCTGATTTCTCAGAAAGAGGCTATATCAATAAAAAGCACACAGACCAAAATTGCCCTGCTGCCTATTATTTCGCTCCTCAAAGAGAAAATAAAGACGATGTCCTCGTTATGATCAACCATTATGTTGTTCCCAGCATGAGGCTTTGTGCCATGAACCCTGCAACGGTCGTTGTATCCAAGGGAAATCTCAATGACATTCAATGGAGATATGATGAACTCAACAACCAGATATTAGAAAATTACGGCAAGATAGACTTTGAAAAGGCAAGACAACTCATTGATTTCCTTGCTCCATATAACCAATTCCCTGACTATTACCAGCACAACAAACCTAGTTCTGATGGAAAAACCAAAGTTCTTAGAGGAAGCGTCTCAGTATGCAATCTTACAGATAAAATCATGCAAAGCCACTTTGGATTCTACGAAGACGAATGGGTTACCATCCAGTTGATGAACTATGTGGAATAAACTGAAGATGTCTTCTTAAAAATATTGCAAGTCCCGCCGACTGGAGCAGATGCTATTATCATAGCACTGCTCAGCCGCCACATCTTTCGGCCAGAATTTTTAAAGGGCTTTGGGGAAAATTTTTGTAAAAATTTTCCCCAAAAATAGATTTAAAATCTTTACAATAAATGGATTTCTACATGATACGAATTAGGAATTTAACAAAAAAATTTGGCGAACTCTATGCTGTGAAGAATTTAAATATGGATATTGGGGCAGGAGAAATCTTTGGATTTATCGGCCCTAATGGCGCAGGAAAAACAACAACCATCCGTATGCTATCCACTCTTTTAGACCCAGACGAAGGAACTGCCTGGATTGATGGATATTGTATCCAGACGCACCAGGAAGAAGTAAGGCGCAAAATCGGATATATGCCTGATTATTTTGGTGTATATGAAGGTGTCACTGTATGGGAATATCTGGAATTTTTCGCGCGAGCCTATAAAGTTCCTGCCAAAGAAAGAAATAAAATCATTGATGGATGCATGGCACTTACGGATTTTACAAAATTGAGTTCCAAGCTTGTATCTACCCTCTCAAAAGGCATGACACAAAGACTTTGTCTTGCCAAAACGCTGCTGCATGATCCCAAGGTTCTTATTTTAGACGAGCCTGCTTCGGGATTAGATCCACGCGCCCGAATCGAAATACGCACATTGCTCAAGGAGCTTTCCCGTATGGGAAAGACCATCTTTCTTTCCAGCCATATTCTCACAGAGCTTGCTGATGTAGTGGATTCTATAGGAATTCTGGAAAAAGGCAGTATGGTTGTAAATGGAAATCTGGAAGCAATATCCAAAGCAATTTCATCGTCATCTTCTTCCTTTACCATTTTTCTCTCTCTTTTCCAGGGACAAAAAAAAGAACAGGCAAAAGAACTTTTAGAAAAATTTCCTAACATCCTGAAGATAGAAATCCAAGGAGATCGGCTGGAAATTCAATATGCAGGCAAAGAAGAAGAAATATACCAGATCCTCAAGCACCTTACTAACCACGATATACCAATAACAGGCATGTCCAGGGAAGAAAAAAATCTGGAAGATATTTTCATGCAATTGACAAAAGGAGAGGTAAGCTAATGGATAAAGAAACTATGAACCAGGCTCAGGAAAATGCCCTTCATCCACAGAATCACGGCAGCTTTCTGGAAAAAATAGACAGTGGACTCAACCCTATATGGCTTTTAGAATTGAGAACGACTTTAAGGTCAGGACGATTCTTTGCATCTTTTTCTTTTGCTCTTTTTATCTGCGTTGCAGCTATAGTTTTCGCCTTGCTTGTGCTTGCATCGGAACACAGAGTTACCCCTGACCAGATAGGCAAAGGGCTTTTCAGTACCTTTTTTTTCCTGGAGCTTTTCATCCTATGTGTTTTTTTTCCCGCGTTCACATGCACCAGCATTATCTCTGAAAAAGAGCGAAAAACCTTTGATCTTTTAATCACAAGCGATATGAAGCCACATCGGATTGTCTTTGGCAAGTTTCTGGCAGCCTATACTTATGGCTTTTTGTTTATTATTGCTTCTATGCCGATTGTTATGATCGCTTTTTTGTTCGGTGGAGTTTCTGTTTTTATTGTTGCCTTTAGCTATGCGCTGCTTTTAGCCCTTGGAATGCTTTTTATTTTATATTCTTTATGGGCTTCAACATACTATAAAAGCACGGTGCGTTCTATCATTGGCAGCTATACCATGATACTCACATATTCCTTTTTTGGATCTTTTCCTTTAGTATGGCTTATCATGGATTACCTTTACTATAATAACTTGCTTTTGTTTTTTTCCAAGCCTTTCCATGTTGATCAGGTCATGGTGGTGTTGATTCCTGTTTTATCTTTTCTTTGCTTATGCATTCTTCCCTATCTTCTTACTACAAACTCTCTAAAGCCCATTTCCAAAAATAGAACAACATCCTTAAAAATTTTCTATGCTGTATCCATATTGACTCTTTCCTCTTTATTTTGCTATTGGGGACTAAACTATCTGAACAGACTGAACATCGGCCAAAAAATTCAAGAATCGAATGTTATGTTTATTATAGCAAATAGCGTAATTTCTTGCATTTTGCTCATAGGATGCGTTGGATTCCCTTTGCAATCTACAGTACCAGGAATTGCTTTTGAAAAGAAACCATCCCTTTTTCCTACCTTTTCTTGGTTGCTTGCACCAGGAGCATGGAGTGGAGCAATGTATATGGGATCTTTTTCTTTGCTTTGTTATATGCTGATTTTATTCTTTGCTGGCTGTTTAGGATTTTATGCTGTAGGCTGGGCCCACCAAGATTGCTTTATCACACTGCCTCTCGTATTTTGGAGCTTCTTATTCTTTGTTTCAGTTTCTTGTTCTTATTTTAGTCTGCATTATAAAACAGAAAAAGGCAAATGGTCGGCTGCTATAACGCTTGTTACGGTTTTAGTCGTTTTTATCCCTCTTTTATTTCCTTTTTCTATGATTATAGATAACAAATTTCAGGCTTCTTTGTGGAATTTTAGCCTTTTTTCTCCTATTCTTTGTGCTATTTCCGCTGTAGTAAAATTCGAAGCGCGAGAGCGAGTCAACATGAATTTGTTTTCGCAAATACCAATACACTACCTTGGGATACTTTTTTATCTTTTAGCCAGCCTATGGATTTCGCGCAAGGCTGTAATTCTGCATAAAAAAGAAATCCTGGAAGTACAAAGAAGAAAAGAATCCTTCAAGCGTCTACAAGAAAAAAAGATAGACTAGCAAAAATGGCTAATTCTGTAGAAACTGATAAAAAAAACATGAAAGATCGTATTAAATTTATCGATATCGTAAAAGGCATAAGCATTCTTTTGATTATCTTTTCCCATAGTCGTTTGATGTATTATTATGCTGATCTAAATACTATGATGGGATTATTCAGAATGCCATTGTTTTTATTTATATCAGGGGTATTTTTTAATCCTTTTTATGATATAAAATATTTTATATATAAAAAAAGTGACGCGCTGCTCAAACCATATTTTTCTAGTCTTTTATTCCTTTTATTTGTGTCTGCGATCTTTCAAAAAAAAGATATTCTTCAGCAAGCAATAGGCATTCTGTACGGCAACAGCTATACTATCCGCTGGGCCAGTCTTTGGTATCTAACACACTTATGGGCTGTGTTTGTTCTGGCATATATGCTGTTTCGCTATATAAAATTAGAAAAACAATCCAATATCATTAAAATTTTTTTTGTTATTTTTTTTATTTACCTTGGTTCTTTATACTTAAGCAAATTTAAAAAAATTAGTATTTTTATTTTTGATACAAATATTTTTTTATGTGGTTTGCCATTTAGTATAGATCTGGCTTTTTTCAGCCTGGCCTATTTGATATCTGGGTTCTTTTTGAGCCGTAAGGTAGTAGAATTCATACCTAAAAAATTTTTTTTCTTTTTAGCGACAACCACCTTCATTCTTATTGCAAATTATACAGATGCCAAAATAATTTTCAATGCAAGGGTCTATGACAATCCTGTTGTCTCTACTCTGGCTGCCTTTTGTGGAATATATATTGTTTTAACCATATCCTATTATGCAAATCAAAATGAAATTTTAAAAAAAATTTTTACATTCTTTGGTTCAGCAAGCCTTTTTTTGCTAATATTTCATCAAGCAATAGAATTTAAAATTTATTTTGCGCTTCTGAATGTTTTAGGCGAATCTTTTCATTTGCTGTGTAAAACTTTATCTTTTATTATGAGTGCTATTTTGCCTGTTTATATAAGCAAAATATTTTTAAAAAGCAATCTGCTCATGCTTTTCTATTTTCCATTAGAACAGAACAAATTGTTGCATCCAAGATAGAAAGCATTAGCCATCTATTGTCTGGAAAGCTTTTCCAGAAATTCTCTTTCTATGAAAACACCTTCTTTTAGTGCCTTTTGAGAATAGAAAATAGCCTGATGATAGTCTTTTTCTCTGTAGTATGCAATGGCAAGGTATTTATAGGCTGTTTTTTGCTTTGGATCTAAGGAAAGGGACAGATTGTAATGGTGGATGGCTTCTCGATTTTGGCTGGCTTCCAGATACAAAGTAGCTAATGTATAGTGCGAAGGGGCATAGGATTCCAGAGAAAGAGAATATTCCAATACTTTTATGGCCTTTGCTTTTTGGTTATCAAAAATATATCCTTTTGCCAGGTTAAGAAAATTTTTGGCTATGGGCTTGGACTGGGCTGCTTTTTCAAAGTGGTATATGGCCTTTGGGTAATGGTTGTAGGCTAAATAAATTTCAGCTAAAGCTTTGTGGGCTTTCCAATGGTTAGGAGCAATCTCCAGGCATTTTTCCGCATGAGCGACTGCCTGATCAATATTGTTTTTTTTGTAGTAAATTTCCGCAAGTTTATAGTGGGCTGTATAATTTTTTTGCTCTTGAGAAACTGCATGATTCCAAAGTGTATAAGAATTTTTCCATATAGAAATTTGAGATATTGTCATGAGAGAATACAGTCCCAAAACAGGAAAAAAGATAAAAAAGACAAATTTATAGGAAAGGATTTGCTTTTTCATGAAAATATAGGAAATCCAGCCAGTCAGGGGAATAAAGGAAATGTATGTGTATCTATCAGCAACTACCTGCGGGCCTGATTGGGTAAAGCCTAATACTGGGCATAAGATGATGATATAGCAAACCCACGATAGAAAAAAAGCATAGAATTTTTTCTTACCCATAACACAGCATGCTGTAATAAAAAACATAGAAAAAACGCTTACCATTCCAGCCAGACTCCATGGGCTGTTGGCTGTATATGGATAAAGGTGGCTCAAGGGATATGGTATGAAAAATTTGACAAGATAAAAATTGATCCCATAGCAAGCCTGGATCAACCTCGCCAGAAAAGGAAGCTGCTCAAAATCCACCATTGCCCCTACAGACTTTTGCGCATAGAAAGCCAGATATGCAAAGCTTATAGAAATAAGGAAATAGGGTGTTTTTTCCCAGAGCAATCTTTTCCAGGAAAAGAGACGCAGCCTATCGAATATAAAAAGATCAAGTAAGATCAATAGAAAAGGCAGAGTAATAGCCCAGGCTTTGGATAAAAGAGAAAGCAAAAGAAAAAAAATTGCCAGGAAATGGTATGCAGAACTCCTATCTTTTTTCTCTTTCTTTTCTACGTATTGTATATAGCAAAGCAATGTAACCAGATAGAAAAGACAGCTTAAAACGTCCCTTCTTTCCGTTACCCAGGCAACAGTTTCTACCCTAAGAGGATGGAGTGCATATAGAAGAGTTCCTAAAATGGCAGAAAGGGAATTCTCCTGGATTTTCTCAGGGAAGAATCTTTTTAAAATTTTTAAAATCAAAAAATAGAGTAGAACTGCATTGATAGCATGTATGAGTACATTGGTAAGATGATACCCAAAGGGATTCATTCCCCAAAAAGAGTAGTCTATAGCATAGCTGATCCAGGTGATAGGCTGGTAATGTCCCATCTGGAATGTAGTAAACATCCACAAAAGCTTTTGTTTGTCTAAACCGCGATAGTTTGGGTTTTCTTCCAGGAGAAGATCATCATCCCAATTAACAAATTCATGATTTACTGTAGGATAAAAGCATGCACAGACCACAGCAAACAGAAGGAAAGGAATCCAGCCTCTTTTTAAACAAAAAAAAAATTTCATAAAAAGTCCCTAAAGAATCTGTTTCATTTTATCTAAATTGCTTAGTTCCCCGCTGCCTTATCTTGCAATTTTTTTATGATTTCTTGAAAGCGTTTTTGGTTGTGTAAATTTCTCAAATCTCCATCTTTCAACATCCATTGAAAGTCGTTATAGCCCCTTATGACAGCCTCTTCTAAAGTATCTAAAGCATCTTCGATTTGATTTAAGCAGGAATAAGCACATGCCAGATTATAGTAGACAAGCCCGTTTCTGGGATCAAGGCTTATTGCCTTTTTTAGCATTTCTATTCCTGTTTTCCCTTCACGAATGCGAAGATAGATCATGCCTAATTCCGAATAGCTTTCCGCTAATTTATGCTTGTATTCATCAACAAAAAATTTCTGGCTGGCGATAATATCTTCATAATGCTTTATGTTCATCTGGGATTCAGCAATGCGCTCCTGTAAGTATTGCTTAACGCCTAAGAAATACAATGCAGTCATGGCAATCTCTCTGAGCTGCTCTTCTTTTGAGTCTGCGGAATTCATTGCCATATTCGTTAACGCATTTATTACTTTTATCTTTTTTTGCTTCATCCAGGGTTCAAATTGTGCGATGGCTTCTCCTGCAAGATACCTTATTGTATAAGCATTCCATTCTTTTTCTTGCTGCTCGATATTTACAAACAGATAGTCTTTATTGACGAAAATTTCCAAAAGAGGATCTATTGCATCCTCTTGCAGATATAGCATTTTTTGGAACTGCCCTTCGTAAAATCCAAATCCACCTTGAGGCGATACCAGATCGCCTAGCTCATTTTCGACTTTTTTGTAAACTATAGTTTTGATTAGAATCTGAATACTTTTTGCTATTTCAGGATTTTTATGGCTTAGAGATTTTATTTTACTCAATAATTCTTTGTCCTTATCGCATAAGCCAACCAATGCAAGGGAAACGCGATTTCTTACTCCATAGTCTATATCAAAAATACAATTCAGCAAATATTCTTTAGACTCTGGAGTCAAATTTTTAGCAAGAATGCTGACCATCTCTCTCCTAGCCCGATAGCCTGCTAAAGGATATTGTTCCATGATTTTTTTATGGGCTTGCCCACCAAGCAAAACAAGCTGATCTGATGCCCATATTCTCTTGGATGCGCATTCATGATCCAAAAGCGCAATCAAGTTTACAATACATTCAGAAATGGATTTTGTTTTTTGAGGAAAGATGTCTTCGGTATAAACAGAGGAGAAAAAGGAAGTGAAAAAACATAAAATCAAAAATAGGAATTTCTTTTTAGATTTCACCATAGATTTTCTCCTGATCATTTTGTTTTTTACAAGCACGCAAGGGATCATTCCAAATGATCCCTCTGCGATAGTTGCTATTCCTGTCATTCCTATAAAAATTAAAGGATTTGCTGTAATATAGACTCTTTTTTCTCAATGATTGCGATCACCTCTTCCTGGTTTTTGGCATCATAAATTTTTTGCTTTATGCTGTCATCTTTGAAGATTCTCGCCAGGCGAGAAAGCAATTGCAAGTGAAGTGGCAGAAGAGGAATCGACATCATAACAAAAATCTTTACTGGTTTATCATCGGCTGCACCAAACTCAATCCCTTTTTTAGAAATCCCAATCACAATCAGCCAGTTTTTGACTAAAGTCCAGCTTGTTGCGCGAGGATGTGGGAAAGCGATATGATTTTCCACAGCAGTAGAGCATAGCTCTTCTCTTGCTTTTACGCATTTGAGCAGCTCTTCTGGGTTCTTTACAAGACCAGTGCCTGCTGCGAGATCGACAAGCTCTTTAAGTGCTTCTTCTTTTGTTTGTGCCTGCATATCCATCTTGATATGGACAGGCTTCAGTAAGCTATGGATAGGAATGGCTTTGTTTAAAATTCCTTTTTCCATGTCAGACAAAAGATCATCAGAATATTTATCCATCTGCAAATCCAACCACTCTAAAATTTTCTCTTTGCTGAACCTGAACTGGCTGGCAATTTTGGCAGCAGGCAATTGCCCTTCCTTCGCAAGCTTGATTACAGTTCGTTCGTTAAGACGCAAAATCTGCGCCAGTTCTTCTGTAGTCAAAATATCTTCATAATCTTCAAACATTTTTATCTCCATACTCGAAAGTATTATAAAAAGTTCTAAAACATTGCTTCCGCTTGTCTTGCAATAGATTGTAAGCGTAGGCGTAGGCGTAGATATGGACGTGAGCGATGTCAAATTTATATAACTCTTTTCTACATTAACGTCTACGGCTATGCTCACGTTCACGTAGGCTACTCCTGCTTAAGTTGACAGCGTTACTGGTATTGGGAATATTACACTATAAATGCTTTTTAGTAAAATAAAAATTCAAAAATTTCTTATTTTTTCTTTTTTTTTCTTGGGAGAAATTACTATAAGTGATATACTTAAGAAAAGATTCAACAAATCTACTACCATGTAGTAATAGGTGAGGCAGGCTTACTAGTTTGCAAAAAGGAACAAGCAAAATGCTTACGCCAGAAATTCTTATTATTGCATCAGAAGAAAATGAGCATGCTCAAAAAGTTCAGGAATATATACAAAGCAAACATACTAAAAATACTATGATTTTTGATATATCAGAATTTCCTAAAAACTTTACATGCGAATTCTATGTTACTAATGCTGGAAATAAACTAGTTCTGTTGACTTCTGAACAGAAAGATTGCATCTCATTTGAAAAACTGCATAGCGTATGGTGGTGGGCACCAGGCATCCCTAGAATTTCCGATAAATTACAAAGTAAAGAGCTTGTTGCCTTTGCCTATACAGAATGCTGCCAATTTTTAAACGCTATAAGCTATACCAGCCCTGATTGTCTTTGGCTAAACCAGCCAGAAAGACAAGAAATTGCACTGAATCCTATTTATCAGTTGCAAGCTGCCAAAGTAGCGGGCTTTAAAATACCAGAAACCTTAATCACATCACACCCTGATGCGCTAAAGTCTTTTTGGGATAAACACAACACCAGACTCAACTATCGACCTTTAGTGCCTTTAGGTGCAAGCCTTGGCAAGCTTCTTAAAGAAAATTTAGAAGAAATGGAAAATTTGGTTTTAGCTCCTTGCTTATTTCAAGAAGCTGTGA
>JABWCH010000175.1 GCA_013359215.1 Candidatus Brocadiia bacterium
AGGGAAAGGAAGGTTAGAAATGCCTTTGAGCAAGGTGCGCATGATGAAAAACTTTTCCATAGAAATGCTTGCGCCTTCTTGAGGGACAAGGCACTGGGTTTCCTGGATAATGCCTGTAGAAAATTCTACTGTTACCTTGATCATAGAATTACTAAAGATAGCTTTGTTATCTTTTTGTTGCACTCTTAGCCTATATATTTCTCCTCCTATGCGAGCAAACAATTCCAGGACATCTTTTTCCTTTTCCAGATAGAAGCCATCGTGTTTGCTTTCCTTGAGTGTTTGCAAAGATCTGTAGAAGGCACTTTTGATTTTATAAGGGCCGCCTGTTTCTATGCAGAAATTGTCGCAGTTGCCACACTCGTTGCAGAGATCGGCAAGGTTGCCTATTTGTCTGGAATATTGGATTTCATAAAGTCCATGTCCAACAGGAATGATTTCTCCATGAGAATAGCCAAGGACAGTATAAGGAACTTGTTCCAGGGGGACTTCAAAAACAAAATTGGCTCGGTTAGGGCATACTTCCACGCAAATTTCACAACGCAGATCGCATTGTAAGCATCTCTGTGCCTCTTTTTTGGCATCTTCTTCACTATAAACGGCTTCTACTTCACAGAAGTTTTTCCTTTCGCATGCAGGTGTGCAGGATGGTTTTTGGTATTCGCCTTGCCAGGGAGTGCGGAAGAGATATTCTTTTTCTACGCTATAAATATTGAAATCAGCCTGGCTTGCAGGAATGATATTACCCTCCAGATATTGTTTGATGAACATTGCTGCCTGGCGACCATCTCCCATAGCATGGATAAGGGTATCTGCCCCTCGGACAACATCTCCGCCAGCGAAAACGCCTGGAATTGTTGTTTCCTGGTTTTCTTTGCTGATAAACAAAGTCTGGTTGGGGCTGATTTTGGCTTCCATTCCACAAAGCAGGCTTTCCAGCTCAGGCTCCTGGCTGATGGCAACAAGAACAGTGTCCACATCTAAAACAAAATTGCTGCCTTCTACTGGAACAGGTCTTGGTCTTCCTGTGCTATCGACTGCGCCTAATTGAGCCTTTACACATTCTATTCCCTTGACTCGTCCTTCTTCTGTGAGGATTCTTACAGGGATGGTGAGTTCATGGATATGAATGCCTTCTTCCTGCAATTCATGGATTTCTTCCTGGGCAGCAGGCATTTGAGATTTGGTTCTGCGATAGAGCAAATGGACTTCTTCGCTGTTTGCTCTGAAAGCGGTTCGGGCTGCATCTATGGCTGCATTTCCTCCTCCAACAACCGCTATTTTCTTGCCAATAGATTGGCTTTGCCCACTGCGGATTTCTCTGAGGTATGTCAGACAGTCCATACATCCTAAAGCATCTTCTCCTTCAATGCTTAGTTTTCTGCTTTTATAAGCTCCAATCGCTACGAAAATGGCTTTGTATCCTTCTTCTTGCAATTTTTGTAAAGAAATTCCTTCTTTGCCTATTTTTGTGTTGCATTGGATTTCAACGCCTGCTTCTTGTATTTTCTTTAAATCTGCCTGGAATGATGCCAGGGGCAGACGGAATTCGGGAATACCGTACCTGAGCATGCCGCCTGGTTCTGGCAAAGATTCAAATACGGTAACAGGGTATCCTTCTTTTGCAAGGAAATAGGCTGCTGTAAGACCTGATGGCCCGCTTCCTATAATAGCGATCTTTTCTGCTTTTTTTTCTATTGCAGGGCTGGCTTTTTGTTCTAAAGGATTTTGTTCCACCCAATCCGCAGCGATTCGTTTGAGTGCGCGAATGGCAACGGGTTTGTCCCAATGTTTTCTGCGACAAACTTCTTCGCAAGGATGGTTGCAGACTCGTCCGCATACCATGGGAAGAGGGTTTTTATCCCGAATGACATCCAGCGACTGGGCAAATTTCCCCTGGGCAATATACTCTATGTACTGAGGGACATGAATGTGCAAAGGACAAGCACCAATGCAAGGCGCGGTAAGGCAATCAAAGCGGTTTGCTTTTTTATCTACTTTCAAATCCATAGGAGGATTGGCAAAGGCTGTGTATCTTTCCTGTTTTTCTGCTTCCCCTGCATAGACAAAGCTGTTCAGGACTCCTGCTTTTAAAACGGCTTTTTTGTAGAGATTTTCTATGGCTTCTTTTTCAGAAGGGCATAGAACAGCCGCTTCGGAAAAAGCCTGAGAAGGCAGTGTTTGTGCGAGTTTTTCTCGTAAACTATTGGCAAAGCTCTGTAATTCTGGGCTTTGCGCTTCTTTTTCTTGCCAGCATTTTTCCTGGAGTGCTTGCGAGAAAGCCTCTTTTCCTTTTTCAGCATAAGCATGGAGAATATAGGAATCTCTGTTTGTGGCCTGTTTTTCTTTCATTTGCTGAGAAAGATTTTGCAGATAAAGAGCCATTCTGGAATATCCGCCTGGTCTGAGAAGGTCTGTACACAAGGTGATAGGAACTAAGTTACAGGAAACTGCCTGGGAAATATTCTCAGAATCAATGCCAGCAGAAAAAGAAATGGGCAAAGATTCCTGGAAAATCTCACGGAATCTTCTGACCAGGTTCATGGCGAGGATGTGGAGAGGTCTGCCTGACATATACATCAATGGATCGGAAAAATGCCTTTTTCGGTTATGGACAACAAGCGTGTTGTTGAATTTGACACCAAAATGGCGGCCTTCTTGCCTGGCAATCTCTCTGAGCCTTTGTATCATCTCTATGGCAGCATCGAACTGGAGGTCTTTTGTAAAGGCTTCATCAGGAACTTGAACATCATGGTAGCCTAGCATGGAATGCAAGATCTCTGATACCCTTTTTGGGCCTAAAAGCGTTGGGTTAAGTTTGATCACTGTGTTCAGTCCTGCTTCTTTGAGCAAGAATACGGCGATCTTTTCGATTTCGCTAGGAGGGCAACCATGGAATGTTGAAAGAGTGACTCCTGAGGCCAGAGAAGAAGAAACAGGAATGTCTCTGAATTTTGCCCATTCTGAGGGAATCTCTTTTCTTAGCTTATCGATGACAGAGGTTGCGTCTTTCATGGTTTTGATAAATCCCATGACCTTTTCGCCCTGGATACCTTTGAGATCATAGCCAACGGAGAGATCGAACAAGGTTTGGTTTTCTTTTTCTTCTATACCCCCTATTTGCGAGAGTCTGAGAATTTCTAGCAAATACCATGCTTTTACATATTCCATGATAGATTGGTCTACTGTAAGTTCCTGAGACCATTCTACATTGTAGCAAACATTGCTTACATCAATACAAGGGCTTGGAATTTCCAGAGTATCCATTACCTGGATTGTCTTGAGTTCCATGATTCTTGAACCAGAGAGCCATGCGCAAATGATATTCTGAGCCATCTGGGTATGTGGCCCCGCGGCAGGCCCAAGAGGCGTGGTAGCCTTCTGGCCTCGGAATGTGCAAGAAAAATCGGGGAAATCACCAGGTCTATAGAAATAGCGTTCTGGCAGAGCAAAGATGCTTTTGTTTTGTTCGTATTCCTGGAAGATCCTTTTTACTAAAAGATCCATTGGCAAAGGTTTTAATCTTGTCATAGCATTTCCTATAAAAATTTGTTGCTCAAATTCTATCTATACTTTTGTAGATTTTTTTAACTAATTATAATCCAATAAATTATATCATTAAATTTTAACACAAAAAACACAAAATATCTCAAAAGGCACAAAAATTTAACTATATATGATATAATAGGTTATATGTTTTTTATGCTTTTGTATTCTTTTTTTGTGCTTTTTGTGCAAAAATCTGCAAAAGTGTAAAAACTCTATATGGTTTTCACTATTTCTTTAAGAAGGCTTACGAATTTGTGTTTTGTTTTTTCTGCTGTTTCAAAGACTTCTACATGGCTCAGAGGTTGATTGAGAATCCCTGCTGCCATGTTCGTTATGCAAGAAATTCCCAACACATTGATGCCCATTTGTCTTGCGACAATGACCTCTGGGACGGTTGACATGCCTACTGCATCAGCACCGAGGATTCTCATCATTTTAATCTCAGAAGGGGTTTCATAGCTTGGGCCTGTGATTGCAATATAAACGCCTCTTTTTAAAGGAAGGTCGTTTGTTTGGGCAGCAGCCAAAGCCTTTTCTTTGAGGGAAGGGGTGTAGGCTGTTGTCATGTCTGGGAATCTTGGGCCGAAATCATCCAGATTAGGGCCAATGAGGGGATTTGTGCCTAAAAGGTTGATATGGTCATCAATGAGCATAAGATCCCCAGGAACAAAGGACTTGTTGATTCCGCCAGCAGCATTGGTCACAATCAGACTCTTGATTCCTAGTTTTCCTAAAACACGAATAGGATAAACCACTTGCTGCATATTGTAGCCTTCGTAGAAATGGAATCTTCCTGACATAACCGCCAGGGTTTTTCCTTCTATTTCTCCTAAAACAAGCTTGCCAGCATGTCCCTGTACTGTAGAAAGAGGGAAATGGGCTATGTCTTTATAGGGGATTTCTGTTTTGTTGCTAAGGTGTTCTGCGAATGTTCCTAAACCAGAACCTAAAATAACTCCCAAAGAAATGGGATTATGATATTTTTGTTGTATAGAAGATACACTTTGCGCAATTTTTTCTTGTATAGTTTCCATAAAATCCTTTCTAATATCCAAGGTATTGCCCAAATGCGTGTTAATTTTTTGATGCAACTCTTTACCCTGAAAGGGTTTTATATACTAGCCTAGGACAACGCCCTAGGCAATAGGGTAAATTTTACTGTTTTAAAAAGCCTTTCATTTTAAAGGCGAGGTTGTCTGCTGTAAGACCTTGTTTGGCATACAATTTTTCGGGTGTACCAGAAGTATGATAGTGGGTTACTCCCATTTTTTCAAAGGGTACAGACTGGCGATTGCCTATAAGCACATTGGCTACAAGACTTCCTAGTCCTGTCTGTATGTGGTGATCTTCTACTGTGATGATAGGGCCATTGTTTCCTGCTTCTTGTATTGCCTGGGAATCCAAAGGTGAGAGGGATGCCATATTTAAAACAGCAACATCAATCCCTTCTTTTTTCAATTGCTCATGGGCTTGCAAGGCAACCCAAACCATGGGGCCTGTTGCAATAAAAGTCCCTTGTTTGCCTCTTCTGATCCAATCTGCTTTTCCTGGAGTGTACTCATAGTCTGCTCCAAAGAATGGCTCGCCTGTTTCCTTGAGAATAATAGGGCTTCTTGCTCTCCCCATACCTACAAAATCATTTCCAGGGAGAGTGGCTACTTTCCGAATGATACGGTCTGTCTGGTTGGGATCAGCAGGCAAAGAAATACGAAGCTGGAAAAGGCTGGTAAAAAGACCAATATAATCAATAGACTGGTGGGTTGGCCCATCCTCTCCTACATTCAGGCCAATATGAGTGCAAACCAGCTTTAGGTTAGATCGGTTGTATGTATTCAGTCTCATCTGGTTATAGGTTTCAGCAACACCAAACACTCCAAAGGTAGAAAAGAAGACTACAAAATCCTCAATGGAAAGCCGTCCTGCCATAGTGGAAGAATGGTGTTCCTGGATTCCGCATTCCAGGAAATGCTGAGGGAACGATTTGGCAAAAGAATCCATCTTGACAGAGATGGTTAGATCGCAAGTGCAAGCCAGGACTTTAGGCTTGCCCTGGTTGTTGGCCTTTGCCAGATCCAAGAGTGCATTGCCATAAGCTGTTCTGTTATCCAGCTTGTCTTTATCCAGATATAGTCTTGGTTCTGAGAGTTCGACGCTCGGATACGTATGTTTGATGTGGGGGAAATTGGTCTTGATTGTATGCTTTTCTTTCCTGGCTATCCATTCATCCACATTTTCAGAAAGGGAAAGCTCTTGCATAGCTTTTTTGGCCTGGTCTTTGGATAAAGGCTTTCCATGGTATTCATGGTTGTTTTCAATAAAAGAAACTCCATACCCCATTGTGGTCTGAGCTAAAATCAGAGTAGGTGCTTTAGGGTTTTCTACTTTATTGTGGTATGCTTTGGCTATAGCCTCATACAGCGCGGAAAAATTTTTACCATCCACCTCTAATACATTCCATCCATCAGCACTGTAGCCCTGGGCAATATTCTGCGGCATGATTTGCTCGATTTTTCCGCCGATCTGCAAATGGTTGTAATCTACAATAGCAATGAGATTGTTCAATCCATACTTTACGGCAAATCTGCGTGCTTCTGAAATCTGCCCTTTTTGCTGCTCTCCATCGCCCATAAGAACAAAAGTCCTGTTGGGTATGCCAGACAACTGGCAGGCAAGAGCAGAGGCTGTCCCTGCAGAAAGCCCTTGCCCTAGATTCCCTGTACTCCATTCTACGCCAGGAACATCCAGCTCCACATGCCCTGCATATCGGCTGCCAGCCTCACGGAATTCCAAAATCATGTCTTCCAGAGGGAAAAAGCCCATCTCTCCTAAAACAGAGTATGTGCCTGGGGAAACATGCCCATGGCTCAAGATCACTCTATCTCGTTCTTTTTTCCATGGATTTTCAGGGGTTACATCGCTTCCTGCATAAATAGAAAGCAAAAGTGGTATTGTTGAGAGCGATCCGCCTGGATGCCCACTGGCAGCAAGTGTGCTGGCAAGAATGGCATTTCCTGAACATCGTCTTCTTAGCATTTCCAGATGTTCTATATCTTTTTCTGAAAGAGTACTATTGCTAAAACCTCTATAGAAGGGTAGTTGAGACATAGTTGTTTCCTTAATTAAAAATTTTCCATTTTTTCTAAGAGCCTATCCGAAAAATAATTTTAGGCGAAAATTTTGGAGGCACTCGGAGAGCAAGGAGAAAGTGATAAAATTGCCGCAAGTGTAGCTGTAGCTAATCTTAAGACAATTTTTTAACTTTCGATGAAGCTATTCGAGATGCATCGAAATTTGCAGCCAAAAGGATTTTTCGGATAGGCTCTAGGGGCATTAGATTTCTCTACGTTCTGCAGCGTAAAACATGGCTTCCAGGTCAATATGTGTTGGTTCTTCGATATTTTCTTCCAAAAAAAGGCTGGCAATTTTCATAAAACGGTGGGGAAGATCCGTTGTAAAAATTCTTAGACGTGGTTTTTCCTGCTCAGAAAGAGCAAAGGATGTTTTGAGTCTTTTTGCCAGGGAAATAGCTGAATCCACAATCTGGATGTTTTCTCCAGCAATTTCCTGTATTACCTTGCGCAGAAGAGGATAATGTGTGCATCCTAGAACAATCGTGTCTATATCCTTTTTTAGTGCGTCCTGAAGGTATTCCTGGGCTATCATTTTGCAAATCGGCCCATCCAGGATTCCTTCCTCTGCAAGGGGAACAAAGAGATTGCAGGCAATGCCAAAAACTTCAATCTCTGCATCCAGAGAATGGATCGCCTTTTGATACGCCCTGCTGGCAATCGTTCCTTCTGTCCCCAAAATTAGAACGCGCTTATTTTTTGTAGTCTCTACGGCTTCTTGTGCGCCAGGGTTAATCACCTCTAAAATGGGTAGATCAGGGTAAGCACCCTTAAGGGCTGTTATGGCGACCGCACTAACTGTATTGCAGCCAATAACAAGACAGTCCAGTGGGTAACGAGATAAAAACCACGCTGATTCTAATGCATAGCGGATTACCATGGTAGGACTTTTTGTCCCATAAGGAACCCGGGCAGTATCACCCAGGTAAAGAAAAGAATGCTTGGGAAATGTCTTGCGCAGTTGTGCAAGAACTGTCAAACCACCAACACCTGAATCAAACACGGCAATGTATGGCCCTGCCATAGTGCTAAGGGTTTTTCTGTCCAAGGCAATTCTCCAAAATTTACTCTTTTATATCAGGGAATGCAACAATTCTGCATATACAAGATTCCAGCTCGATAGCTCTCCAGGGGAAAGCACCAATGTATGCTCTCTGGTTGGAAAGCTTATCAATGTCTCCGCCCAGGTTTTCAGCATGAATAATTCCCTTGGGGAAAAGTCCAAAGTGCATCATCTGGTAGTCTACTCTAGGAAAAATTTCTTCCAGGGTTTTGCCATATTTTTTCTGGAAATACTGGGAGCATTCTGTTGCGAGCCCATAGAGTTCTTCTGACCATTTTCTCAAGATAGTATTCATAGGATGGTCGGCACTTCCGCAGTCTACGCCTATCCATTTGAATTGCATTTCTTTGCACCATTCCATGAATTCATGGCCTGGACCAGGATGCCTTACCATGTAGCGGATTTCATCTGCCTGCGGCTGATCCCATGCGTATTTGTGGTAGCCTGTATTGATAATCAGAATATCGCCTTTGCGTATATCTGCTTTTTTCATAAGCATTTCCGATGTATAGATAGAAAAATCCTCTACTTCATCCGAGATGTCTACTACAACTCCTGGCCCAACAAAATCTTCTATGGGCTGCTCGCCTATCGTGCGGCCTGATGTGCAAAAATGGATTTCGCCGTCCATGTGTGTCCCAACGTGGTTGCTGGTTGTGATGATCTGTCCACTTGCTCCGTTAGGCATGAGTCGTTTAAAGAATTTGACATTCAAAGGCTCATAGCTAGGCCAGGGAGGAGTCATGATAGACAATCTTTGGGTTAAATCTAAAATTTTCATACATGTTGGTTTGCAAAAGTTTTTTGCTGGACACCTTTCTTGTCCGAAAAGAACAGGGAAAATAGTTTGGGGGAAAACTTGTTCTAAAAGTTTTCCCCCAAATATTTTGTTTTAATGCTTATGGATTTAGCTCCTAATCTGGATGCATCAGAAAAGTATTTTATCACGAATTTTGCGAATGGACGAATAGCCCGAATAGATCATCTTAATTCGTGTTATATGTGTTATTCGTGTCATTTGTGATTTTAAAATTAGGAACTAAGTCAATAAGCGTTTTTGTTTTTTTTAGCAATTGCTAGAAGCGTGGTAAATCTTTCAATCTTATTTAATATAAGACAATAATGTCCATCCACACAGCCAGCCAAGTAAGATGGCGACAAACGCCACTAAAATAAGCCACTTATTGTTGCGCAACCAGCGGGTGATGGGCTTTAGCCAAAAGGGAATCTTGCTCATGGCAATGGGCTCGCCATCTAAATATTTTTCCAGATCGTCTGCCATATCGTTCGCTGATCTATACCTGTCTTCCATTTCTTTTGACATGGCTCTGAGAGTAATATAATCGATTTCCTTAGGTACAGTCGGAATTACCTTCTTAGGGGAAACAGGGTCAGAGTGGTTGATTTTATGGTATAGCTCGATGCTGGAACGGCCTGTAAAGGGTAGCTTTTTGGTTGTCATTTCATAGAGCATAACCCCTAGTGCCCATATATCTGTAGCCGCATTGATTCGGTCGTTTTCGCCTCTGGTTTGTTCAGGTGCCATATAGAATGGCGTACCAATGATTGTATCGCTTTTGGTAAGACGAGTTTGTGTATCCAATACCTTGGCAAGCCCAAAGTCTGTAATCTGGGGATGCCCTTTGAGATCAATGATGATATTGGCTGGCTTTAAATCTCTATGGATAATACCATGAGAATGTGCGTATTCTACTGCTCGGCAGAGTTCTACTGAAATATTTAAAAAATCTTCCAGCTCAATGTTTTTGCTTTCTTTGATGAGGACACTCAAAGGAACACCATCAATATAGTCCATCGAAAAAAAGTGGCGGTCTTCGATGACCCCGACTTCATAAATCCCTACAATATTGGGATGTTTTAGCCTGCCAGCAGCATCGGCTTCTCTTAAAAATCGCTTGATTTTTTCTGGACTTTCTTCTTCTTCATGCAATACTTTTAACGCGAGGATTCTGTCCAGATCTGTATGCCTTACTTTATATACAGTTCCCATTCCTCCACTGGCGATCTCTTCTATGACTTCGTATTGTCCAAAAATTTTAGGGAGAGCCTTGCCCCTGCGTTTTTTCATAGTGGGCTTTTTTTTGCTTTCATTTTGGACATCGCTGATGAGCTTTTGGATTCCAGTCCTGGATTTTCCTTGTGTTTCTTCTGAAGTATCGTCTCTTCCTGGAGAACGGAAAATGCCAGAAAGCCTTTCTTTTCCTCTTGCTAATGCTAAAATTCTGCGTCTGTAATAAAGTCTTTCAGCAATACGCTTTAGCTCAAAAAAAGATTCTGCTGTGATGTGAGAATCTTGAAGTAAGGATTCGGAAATGGCGATTCCCCCCCCTTTTTCTGTGATTTTTCTCTGGTACTCATTCACCAATTCTGGAGTGGCCAGATTTTGTTTGATGATCATCTGGCAGAGTATGGAATCCAACTGAGATAGAGAACTCAGAGGCTCTTCTTTTTCATTGAGCTTGTTGATGCACATCATAAGGCCACGGCCTTCTTCTTCTGATACTAATTTTTCGTCGATGATCGTCTGAAGAAGAGATTTAGGGGAATCTTCACTCCATTTTAGGAGAATGTTGGATAAATCTTCAAAAGAAACTGTTCCGTCTGTAAGCAAAAGACGGCTTAATAGATAGTCTTCACGCCTTGCCATATTCTTTTCCAAAAATTTTCCAAAGTTTACCAAAGAAAACACGCTTTGAATGGCGTATATACAGCCAAAGGAAGTGGATTTTAAAGGAGTAGTCTACGTATGCGACATACGTATTAAGTTATAAGTGATCAAACACCAAATAGTTGCAATATCTCTAAAGGGTAGAGACGATTTCACCACGAAGAGAAGAGGATGAAGAAGTGTCCACGAAAAACACGAAAGACACGAAAACATAGAGTTGAAATTTTTTTAAATCTTTTTCGTGCCTTTGGTGCTTTTCGTCATGCGTGTTAACTTTTCATATAATTCTTTATATGTATGGGGTTAACATACCAACCAATAACGCTGTCAACTCAAGAAGGTCAAACTGAAGCAGTCGCTCCGTGTAAGCCTTCTTTCAGGAATCAAAAAAAC
>JABWCH010000554.1 GCA_013359215.1 Candidatus Brocadiia bacterium
ATAATTTTGGAGAAAATTAAAATAAAAAATCTTTAATATGTCAAGTCTTTTCTATTATAATATCTATAATTTAAACAAATAATTATAAATAAAAAAAAATTATAATAAATAAAAAAATTACTTGACATTTTTTTAATATGTTGTGTAATATTAAACACTTAAACATACCAAAAAACTGTCCAGCCAAATGGGTTCACTACAATAAAAGCAATGCAAGAAAATTTGAAAAATTTGAAGAGAAAGATTTCCAGGCTTATGGCTGGAAACTAAAAAAAATCGAATATTTTTTTATAAAGGCAAAAATTAAACATGCCAGGCATCAACATATCGCAAACGAACAACCACCAGGCAAACGGGATTGTGGTGAAGGGGTGATATTTTTTTTACAGAAAGGATTATCATGAATAAGGTAAAAATTATATTGTTAATCGCTCTATTTATATTCTTGTTTGGATGCGAAACAACAATACATGGATATGTAACATTCGAAAAAACAGATAAAGGTTGGAAGGCGAAGGAAATAACGGTACCTTTTCTTGGCAGAGAAAATCCTATTACAAAACAAAGCGTTGAGGAATACGAAAAACTTTTGGATGAAAAATTAGGGAAGTAAAGATGACCACTTTCTTACCTTGCCCATAAATACTGGATACGCGAAAGATGATCGAAATGAAATATGCAGTTGTTATTGAAAAAGCTGGCCAGAATTATTCTGCCTATATTCCCGATTTGCCTGGATGCATTGCTACGGGGAAAACCATAGCAGAAACAGAAAATCGTATCAAAATTGCTATTGAAATGCATATTGACGGCATGATGGAAGATGGGATTGCTGTTCCTGTGCCTGCTACGGTATTATTGTAATGTGAGTATTCATATAAATTCATTTTATTGGTATTTATTTAGGGGGCAAATCTTTGATGGCCACCGAAGAAGCTATTGAAATATTTGAATTATTAAAAAGTCATCGCATACAAGAAAAAGTAAAAAAATTTTTAAAGACAAATGAATTGCCATGTAGCGGGAATTGGGATTCTTTAAAAAATAATTTGATGGAATAAAAAGTGATAGAATAAACAGGTTTACTTTGTTAAATTTTGTAGACGAAATAGAAAGTTATGGTGGACAGCACATTTTTTTATATAAAGCATCCCAGGAGCTAATTTCTAGCCTTACTCGCGAAAAGATAAAGTCATTTCTGGCAGATATAAAAATATAACGAGGAACAAAAATTTATAACTATTCCACAGGAAAGAAAATTAGTTTCCGCGAAATATAATCAAAAAACAATTTTTTTAAAATGGGCAGAAAGAAGATTAAGATACGAATCAGTTTCCGAAGAAAAAAATGGAAAAAATACGAATGAAACAATGAAAATAAAAACTATAACCTCTTTTCCTTGTAGGGGTGTTGTTATATTAAATATCGATCTTTCTAAAAAAAATATAGATATTAGGATACAAACAAAGCCAGATTCTTCTGAAAGATACGAAGACGATATAAACATCTATAGAACACTCTTGATAAAACTATTTGATTTACATTCTTTAGATAAAATTGATCTAACAAAAGCAATAAAGCCATTAATAGATTCGAATAAAATAATATCAAGAAGATGTCGTTTTCAAAGTCCAGATGGATGCGAAATAGACATTTTTTCATCTGGAGAGAACGACTCTCTTTCTGATAATGAATTTTATAAAGGAGGGCGGGAATAGCTTGACAAAGTACGATCTAATATAGTATAATACTATTATGAAGACAATATATAAACCAAAAGAATTTTCTCAAATGATAGGGAAGTCGGTATTGACATTGCAGAGATGGGATAAAAAAGGAATATTAAAGGCCCATCGTTCCCCAACAGATAGAAGATACTGACTTAAAGCAACGAGTAATAAAAAAACAGTGGTTTATGCGAGAGTATCAACAAAAGCCCAAAAAGCAGATTTGAAAAATCAGATAGATGCAATTAGAGTATTCTGTGATACAAGGCTATGGAAAGTAGATGAATGGATAGAAGAAATAGCCAGTGGACTAAATTACAGAAGAAAAAAATTTAACGACCTGATGATCGAAATTGAATTGGGGCAAGTGGGGAATCTGATCATAGCACATAAAGATCGCTTAGTGCGATTTGGGTTCGAATGGTTTGAAAGTTTTTGTGAGAGACATGGCACCAAATTGTTTATAGTCAATGGAGATTCCCTATCCCCAGAACAAGAATTAGTGCAAGATTTGCTTTCCATAGTTCATGTTTTTTCTGAAAGATTATATGGTTTGAGATCTTATAGAAAGGCCATTAAAGATGCAGCAATCCAAAAAGATCAAAATCCAGATAAAAGAAAAGGATAAAGAAGCATTAGAATTTATGCAAAGCAAGTGTCGAGGCTTATATAATTGGTGGATTGCAAAACTAAAAGGCGGAGAATCATGGCGAGTTTATGAAGCGAAAAAGACCTTACAAGCCAGTAAAGCCTATGATCCTGAAATTAATCAGGTATATGGTAAACTCTTGGCAGAAGTCTATTTCAGGATAGATAAAGCAATGAAGGTATTCTTTAGACGATGCAAGAAAGGAGAGAAGAAAAAAGGTTTTCCACGTTTTAAACCTC
>JABWCH010000176.1 GCA_013359215.1 Candidatus Brocadiia bacterium
AATAAATAAAAAATTTACTTGACATTTTTTAAATATGTTGTATAATATTACACACTTAAACATACCAAAAAACTGTCCAGCCAAATGGGTTCACTACACTTAAGATTGAAGATATTTAACGCGGAAATACACGAGGCATTCAGAGGAAAAAAGATAAGGAAAATCAAGAAATTTTATGAATTGTGCGACAGGAGTATTATTACATATAAAAATGTGAGCGCAATGCTTGCACTCACATTTCTTTGGGCTTGATATTATAGTTTTACAACGGGTCTTATAGGTCGATTCCCGTTCTGCCATTGTTCGATCATATCTTTTACCAATCCAACAGGCAGCCCGACAACATTGTCAAAATTGCCGTCTATGCTTTCTACAAATTGGTCTGCTGTTTCCTGTATGGCATAAGCACCTGCTTTACCATAAGCTTCGCCTGACTGGATGTAGTTTGTGATTTCTTCATGAGAGAGAGGGCGCATGGTGATTTGTGTGATTTCGGTTTCCAGAAAGCATTCATCTACCCATGCTAAGGGCATAAGGCAAACGGCTGTCATAACATAGTGTGGATTTCTGGATAACGACCATAGCATCCTATAGGCATCATCAAAGTCTTGGGGCTTTCCAAAAATTTTCTCGCCAAGAACCACGATGGTATCCGCAGATAGAACGAGTGTCTTGTCTAGTTCTTCCTGAGAAAAACTATTAGACTTTAATAGACGCGAAGATACATTGCGCCCCTTTTTGAGAGCGACCCACGTTGAATAGTCTGTAGGATCAGAGAAAGGGCATGTCTCGTCGCAATCGGGTAAATGGATTTCAAATGTAAAACCTGCTTTGGAAAGAAGATCTTTTCTTCTAGGGGATTGAGATGCTAAGATAAGCCTATAGTCTTTATTCTTCATCTTCATATAAATCGCTGTCTTCCATTTCTTCATCCATATCGCTGTCATCCATATCGCTGTCATCCATATCGCTGTCACCATCGAAATCTATTTCTTCTTCCGCCATCTCTTCTTCTGATTCTGCTGGAGATTTTTTTTCTATGCGTTTAGGCGGCTTTTTTTTCTCTGGTTCTGAGACTTCCATTTCTTCTTCATCCTCTTTTTCTCTTGGTTCTCCCAGTTCATCCAGATCTCTGCGTTTGCGCTTTTTGAATTGCATTTTGATGGGAATTTCAGGGAATCCTAGGCTTTCTCTTATTCCTGCGGCTAAATAGCGTCTATAGTAATCGCTAAATAAAGTAGGATCATTGACGAAAAAGAGAAATGTGGGTGGTAAAACACTGGTTTGGGTAGTGTAGAATATTTTGGCTTGCTTTGTTCCATGGCTTGGTCTGGCTTCTTGTTCTACAAGCTTTCGGATAACGCGGTTTAGCTCTCCTGTGCTTATTTTTTGAACGGCTTGCTTATAGATGCTTCGGGCAAGATCAAGGGTGGAAAAAACCTTTTTCCCTGTTTTAGCTGTGATGAAACTGATGGGTGCATAGTAAAGGCCAGGAAGCATTTTGCTAATGTATCGTTCATAAGCTTCGGGGGAAGTTTGTTTTGCGAGATCCCATTTATTAATACAGATTATGACAGGTTTATGTTCTTCAATGATATAATTTGCCAATTCTTTGTCTACTCTGGATATATCCGATGTCGCATCCAAAAGGAAAAGTACAACGTCTGCTCTTCTGATGGATCTTTGCGCTCTATGCTGGCTATAGAATTCTACGTTTGTGTTGACATTTTTTTTTCTTTTCATCCCAGCGGTGTCTATGGCAATGAACATCATTCCATCTTTTTCAAAATACACATCGACGGAATCTCTTGTTGTTCCAGGCAGCTCAGAAACAATCATTCTGTCTTCCTGGGCCAGGTAATTGATCAAGGTAGATTTGCCTGCATTGGGTTTTCCAACAACAGCAATTTTCATGGCAACAGACTTATATCCCTGGTCAGGGAAATCTTCCATTTTTTCTCGGAGAATGTCTCTTAGATCGTTGATTCCTGTTCTTTCTAGGGCAGAGACGCAAACTGGCTCAGAAAATCCTAGCTTACGAAATTTGTCTTTTTCCATTTCTAAAGCAGGATAGTCTGTTTTATTGGCAATCAGGACTACCTTTTCCTGGTATTCTCTGAGCATATCCGCAACGGTTTGATCCAAAGGCATGATTCCTTCTTTGACATCCACCATGAACAGGATGATGGTAGCTTTTTGTAAAGCAGCTTTTACTTGGTGCAATACATAGGGTTCAAGATTTTGTTCATCGACCAGCCCGACTCCACCTGTGTCAATCAGTTCGCAGTATTTTCCTTCGATTTCTACGACAGTGCTAATTCTGTCTCTTGTTACTCCGCTTGTAGGGTCAACGATAGCTACTTTTCTTTTGGCAAGAACATTAAAAAGAGTGGATTTGCCTACATTAGGCCGTCCACAAATCGCGATTACAGGTAATTGCATAGTTAATCATACTCTCATAAATAAAAGGCTCTACCTATAAAGTAGAGCCTTTTTCATAAATAATAATAAGGAAAGGAAATCTATTTTCTTCTAGGTATAGAAATGAATCTAAAACCGCCTTTTGTTTGTATATACATCAAAATTTGGTATTTGCTTCTTTCCAAAGCTTCTTTAACATCTTTGGTGCTTTTGATTCTTAACCTGTTGATTTCCACAATAACGTCTCCTGGCTGCAACCCATAGCGTGCAGATATGCTGTCTGGTTTGACTTCGCTAATCATGACACCTTGTTTGGATCGCAAATTGTATTTTTTCGCCAATTCAGGAGTGATTTCTTGTACTTCTAATCCTAATTCGTCGATCTTTTCACCGCTTGAAACGCTGTCTTCTGCTTCTTCCGTCGTTGCTTTAGAGAGATCTCCAATGGTGACTTCCAAATTCAGTTGTTTGTCTTGTCTAAAAATAGCCAGGCGCACTTTGCGTCCTATTTCTGTGCTGGCAACGAGGTTTCGCAGTTGGTTGGGATTTTCTACAGGGATACCATCGTATCCTAAAATAACATCCCCTTGCATGATGCCAGCCTTTTCTGCAGGGCTATCTTTCATGACTTCAGAAACCAAAGCACCTTCATTTTTAGATAGATTAAAGCCTTTTGCAAGATCAGGGGTAATTTCTTGTATCTTTACTCCTAACCATCCTCTTGTGACTTTTCCAGAGCGGATAAGCTGGTTCATGACAGCTCTTGCCATATTGATAGGCACGGCAAAGCCAATTCCTATATTGCCACCTGTTCTGCTGGCTATAGCAGTATTGATTCCAATCACTTCTCCTCGCAAATTGACCAGAGGTCCGCCAGAATTGCCAGGATTGATAGAGGCATCTGTCTGGATAAAATCTTCGTATTCAGCCACTCCAACATTAGCTCTTCCCTTTGCACTGATGATTCCAGCAGTGACTGTTTGTTGCAGGCCAAAGGGATTCCCAATAGCTAAAACCCATTCCCCAACAACAACACTTTCAGAATCGCCTAAAGGAGCAATAGGAAAATCCACATCTTTTGCTTCTATTTTTAGCACAGCAATATCGGTTTTTTCATCAGCACCAACGACCTTGGCTTCAAATTCTCGTTTGTCGCTCATTTTAATCAGAATTTCGTCAGCATCGCGGACAACGTGGTTATTGCTGATGATATGTCCTTGTTTGTCGATAATGACACCTGAGCCTAATCCTCTTTGTTCATACTCTCTTTTTTTCTTAGGTGTAGGGAAAGGCGACCTTTCACCAAAGAAACGGCGGAAAAAGTCATCGTTGAAAAATTCGGATGTTGGATCATCGTTTGTTTGTACTTTTTTAACTACGGAAATATGAACAACAGCAGGTGTAACATTACGAGATACTTCTGCAAAGAGTCTGGACTGCGCATCGAGACTTTTAAGAATGCGTTGGAACTCTTCATTTTTTTCTTGAGAGAATAGAGAAAAGGACAAAACAAAAACCAACACAAAGATGCTAAAAATCCACTTTTTTTCCATACTTTTTTCTCCTAAAGAAATGTTGCAATAATTTACTGGTTTATGGTATTGCATTTCCCTAAGCAAATGTTGTGCCATTTTTAATTATATAGAAAAATACCAGGTTGCCTATATCCAAAGAGGAACTTTATATGCCAAAATGGCGCAAAGAAAGGACAATCTGTGTCGCCATTAGGAGACATTTTCTGTCCCCTGAATTTTTTGTGCAGGCACACCAGCCCACATTTCTCCTGGGCCTATTCTTGTTTTAGGCATGACCAGAGAGTTGGCTAAAATCTTTGCTTTTTCTCCTATTTCCACATCTCCCATAACAGTAGCTTTCATGCCAATCGTAGCACCCTTGCCTATCTTGACAGGAGCAATGACCAGAAATCCGCCTGCTGCGTAGTGGCAGATAACCGTAGCTGAACCGCCGATGGTTACCTTGTCTTCTAGCTCTATAAGACATGGATCAGAAATGTTGGTGCTGTTTATCATGCACCCTCTTCCTATTTTCATGCCCATCATTTTATAGAAAAAGATGTTAAAAGGAGTAGGAGTAATGAAATGCAAAAAGGTGAATCGAACCAGGTAGGTAAGTGCGTTATGGATATACCAGGGGATGGTTCCTAAGGAATAATAGATTCCTCTCCAGGGCTTTAATCTTAGAGGAAAAAGGAAATTGACAAGAGGTACGATCAAGATCAAACTAAAGCCATATAAAAGATAGCCAGCACTGATGCTGCTTCCTATGGCAGCATAGCGTAAAAAGAGAGACCAGTCTTTGGTGTATTCCAAGATATATATAAATAGATATACGCCAGGAACTAAAGCAATTCCCATGCAAATCGCGCCTAAAATGTACACAACGAAAAGTGCCATGCAATGGAATACTACGCGGAAACGGCGCATAAAAATTTCAACCCATCCTGCTACACCAGAATACGAAGAGTCTTTGGAATCAATGTCTTCTCTCTTCACTTGAACTTGTTTTTCTGTCATAAAAAATCTATCTGCCTTTCCATAAAACCATTTTACCCACAAAGCTGTTGGTTTAGCCACAGATGAACGTGGATGGACACCGATAATTTTTAAAATCAAGAGTTATTTTATTTTTTATCCGTGTTTATCTGTGTTAATCTGTGGTTCTCTTTTCTTTAATCTTGGGTTAAACATTGTCAAATTAGAATTGGGGGAAAAATTTTTGCGAAAATTTTTCTCAAACACCTTTGTGGGGAGTTGATTGCCAATCTGTTAATTAGCGATTGGCTGGTATATCTTTTACGCAACGGAAACCAACATAGTCGAACGATTCTGAACCTTGTTTTCCTAAAGTAGTAAAAAGTTGTAGCCTGAACCATAGATGTTGGAAAGATCCGCCTTTTACGATATTAAATTTTCTGTTGCTGCCAGATACATTGTAAACTCCCTGACACCATTCAGAAACATTTCCTGCCATACCTATAGCTCCAAAAGGAGAGCGATCTTTCATAAAGGCATCTACAGGGGCAATGTCTTCATACCCATCTTTAGGTTCATTTATTTGACGAAAGTTAGTGAAAAAAAGTTTGCCTGTTTGGGCTGGTTCATCGCCCCAGGGGAAAATTTTTCCTTCTTTTCCTCTTGCGGCGTATTCCCATTCCTGGGCAGTGGGCAATCTTTTTCCTGCCCATTTGCTATAGGCTTCTGCTTCATAATAATTGATATTCGTTACAGGCAGATTTTCTTCTTCTGGTGAAGGCGCGTGCCATCCTGAAGGCTGAGTGCGCCAGTCGCGCCATTCTTTGCCTTCTTTGCTCCAGAAGGTATCTTGCTTATAACCACCGCGTTGGATAAAGGCTGCAAATTCTTTTCGGGTGACTTCATGTTTATCCAGATAAAAATCCTGGATGTCTGCTTTGTAGATTGGGAATTCAGGATCTTTGTCGCTGCCTAGATTGACTTTATCTCCAGGTACATAAACCATTTCTTTAGGACAATGTAAGGATGCCCAATTTTCTTTCAGGAAAGCCTGGGCTTTTTCATGATCTGGGATAAAATTTTTTGCCATTTGCAAATACATATATGTCATCTCTGGATGAGAGTATTCATAGTATTTTTGGCCTAGTTCAAAGCAAAATTCTCCTAATGCCTGATGAAGAATTTTTTCAGAGCGTTCGTCTACTTGCTTGAGAATTTCTTGTGCTTTCTCTTGGGATTGCTTTACAATTTTTTCCAGAGTCTCTTGCAGAATCTTAGATTTAATTTCCTCTACAATTTTTTCTATAGGAATTTCTGGTGCTTTTTTCTCTTCCTTTTCTTTTTCTTTTGGCTTGACCGCTTCGCCATCTTTGGTAGGTAAAGGTCCAAATAAAAGCTCATTTTGGAAAAGCTTATGGATTTTTTCCCCTACTTCCATCATTCCTCTGCGCATTTCTGATGCACTCAGGCTCATTTGCCTGATGGTATCGAGTTGCGATGTTTCTAAAGCCTGGATTCTGGCTTTTAGGGAATTGACAGAATTGTCCAGATTCAAGCTGCGGTTGGAGGTTTCTTGTTTGATGCTAACAAGTGCAGCCTGCCCCTGGTTGACTTTTTCCGCAAGCTTCTCTACGTCTTCCAGAATACTTTTATATAAAGTCTTTCTTGCTGCTTCAGCCTCTGTCTTTAGCACAGACAAAGCATCTTTCATTTTCTTTTCAAAGGCAATGAAATTTTCCTGAACTTCTTCATTTTTTTGCTTGATGCTGTCCAGGTTGCCTTGTAAAGTCAGGCTTTTTTTGCCATGTTCAATGTCTGCAAGCTTCAGTGCCTTTACATCTTCTTCTATTGTTTTGGCAAGCTGCCTGGAAGCATTGTCTGTTTCATTTTTTAGCTTTAAAAGCCCTTCCTGGTGTTTTTGATCTAAGGATTTGATGCTTTCTACGATTTCATCGTTTTTTTGCCGTGTGCTTTCCAATGAGGCATTCACTGCAAGCATTTTTTTGCTGTATTCGATGTCTGCAAGCTTGAGATTTTTTACCTCTTCTTCTATTTTTTGGATATTTTTTTCCTGATATAGAAACTTTTCTTTGGCGTTTTCGTGGGCAAGATCAAAGTTGGTGTTTTTCTTAGATTGTTCTATATCGGTCTTTTTGAGTTCCTGGACTTTGCTGTCTAGCTCTTTGGATTTTGTTTCCAATTGGGTTGTTTGCTGCAAAATCTGGGTTATATCTTTTTCTTGTTTGTCTGTTTTTTTGAATGCATTCTGTATTTGGTCTTTGAGAATGCTATCTTCTTTTGACAATAAGGCATCTTGTTGCTTGAGATTTTGAAGCTCGCCATTCAGATTGGAATCGGTTTGCTTTAAGCTTGTTATATTGGCCTTAAGCTCTTCGCTTACGCTACTGGTTTCGTTTAGCTTTGTTTCCAGTTGAAAGCTTTTATCCTTAACAACGCTTAAAGATTTATCTAAAGTTGCATTCTTTTCTTTTAGATTGCTTATTTCCTGGCCTTGAGCATTTTGTTTATCTCTTAAGCCCTGGATCATCTGAGCATAAGAAATGTTGTCTGAAGTTGCAGGGCAAAGAACATTCAGTTTTTGCAGGTTGCCAACGCATTCTTGTATTTTAGCTTCGACTACAGGCAACTGGCTTTCCAGGGATTTCAGCCTTGTGTTCATAGGGACGACTTGCTTTTCCTGAAGCTCTTTTTGTTGCTTTTCGGATTCTCCAGATAGCTTTTGTACAGCAAGAAGCTCTTCCTTCATGGCCTTTGTGTCTTCTTTTATCTTAGTAACATCTTGTGAAAGGGTCTGAAGGTTCTGGCTGATTCCTTCTAAAGCCAAAAGCTTTTTATCCATGGCTTTTTCTTTTTCTTCCAGGGATTGCATTTTCTTGTCATAAAGCTGAGAAAATCGTTCGCTAATCCCTTTTTCCAGCAAGGCCATTTTTTCTTCCAGTGCTTTCTGGCTTTTCTGTTGTTCCAGGGCTAGGGTTTCTTTGAACTGGGCTTCCACAGCAGAGAGCTTCTGGAATTTGCTCTGGATCTCTTGCAAAGCATTTCCAAGGCTTTCTTCTTTGCTTTTCAAAAAACTGGAATTCTTCTTCTCTATTTCCTGAATATGCTCTTGCAATTGGGTTTTGCTTTTTTCAATGCCTGCTGCAATCTTTTGGTCCAAACCTTCTGGTATTTGCTCCCATTCTTTGAGCTTTTGCTCTAGGATTTTTAGCTTTTTTTCCTGCTCCCGAATGGAAGATGCGTTCATATTGACCTGGCTTAGCTTGGCTTTTGTTTTTTCCAGGCTATCCAAAGTGCCTTCTATTTCTTTTAATCGAGCTTCCCAGACTTGGGCTGGCGCAGCATAACGCATCATTCTTATGCCTTCGATATTGTCCACTTCTTCCTCTTTCCAGGGATAAGGGCCAATATCGGCTTTTACCTTTTGCGCCAGTTTCCACATTCTGCTTGTAGGAATAAGCCAGCCAATGTTTTTAGCATAAGCCTGGGCTTCTGCGACCGAGATGCCTAAAACAGGCTGAAATTCCTGGTTTACAGGAGGGCTACTGTCTTTCCATGTTCTGGGAGCATAGTCGCCTTGCTGGTTTTTAAAACGGTTTAAATTTTTTAAGCTATCCTGATCCCATAAGGAAACTTTTTTATATCCATCCAATTGGATAAAGGTAAAATAATCCTGATTGGTAATGATGTCTGTAGAGAGATAAAATGAACCAACCCTTATTCCATCCACATCGCCAGCAGGAATAAAAATAACATCCTGCGCCTGGCATAAAGAGAGGATAAGAAGAAATGACCAGATCCAAACGGTTATAATATGAGTACTTTTCATCTACCTTTGCCTCCGCATGAAACTATTTTGCTATGATAGAATCGCCATCTTTTAAGGCTTCATCGTATTTCTCAACAATGCTGTCTCCTTCAACAAGCCCTTTCTGTATGACGATTGAAGACTCTAGCTTTTTTTCTATACTGATACTTACTTTTTGTATTTTATTTTCTTTCACAAGAAGGACAAAGTTTCCTTCAGGCGATAAGGATTGAGCGGGTATAACCAAAGCAGATTTCTTTTGCGAATAGACCAAAGAAACGTCCTGGGCTGTGTCTTTCTGGCTTTCTTCTTCATGGAAAGAAACTTCAAGAGAAATCAACCCAGCATTCTTTTCTTCTGCTTTTTCTACAATGGCTTCCCATTTCTTGTCTTCCTGGCAAAGCTCTATCTTGCTTCCTTTTTCCCATGCTAATGCGTCTTTTTTAGGAATATCAAAGCAAACTAGAAAAAAGGAATCGCTTTCAAAATTGCATAATAATGCATTTTTCTCGATTTCCTGACCTTCCTGTACTTTCCATTCTTTTATTATCCCTTTTTCTGGGCTGAGAATAGAAAGATTTGCTTTCTGGAATTCTTGTTCTTTCTGAGAAATTTGCGATGTAAGATCTTGCAATTTGGCTTGCTGTTGTTTCAATTCTGCGGTAAGATTTTTCTTTTTATTGAAAATAGGGCCATAGCCTTTCATGGCAGTCGGATTTTCTTTTTTGATTCTTTCCATTTGCTGCTTGTAAAGATCGTTGGGGCTTTCTTTGAAGCGTTTTTGGAAATCCAGATATTGGACTATAACAGGATTGGCTTGCAGATATTTTTTTTCTTCAGCAGCCAAAGTTCTATAGCTTGCTTTATTGGCTTCAAAAGTGGCATTCAAGGTTTCTTTTTCGCTCTGAAGCTCTTCTATTTCTTTTTTCATACTTTGAGGAAAGGCAATATAAGCTATAGGAGATTCTTTTTCTATCAAAGATCCTGTTTGGGCTAGCTTTACGATTTTGCCACTCTGTTGCGCATGAACAGCGTGTACTTTAGGAGACATGGGATTTTTAAATGTATAGGTATTTTCTATTTCTTTAGAAGAAACGCGATATACAGGAACTTCCTTGACTCCAGAGATTAAATTTCTCAAGACTTCAGGAAAAAGCAAAGCCAGCACTGCACTAAAGGCCAATACCAGACCACCAACGCCTCCTGCGATTTTCCAGGTATGGCTTTTGTTGGAAGTAAAAGCAAGATCCTTTTCTTCGAGACCATCAGACATTCCTATGATTTCCTCATCCTCTTCTATTTCTCCCTGGGGAATGCTGATCTCTTCATCGTGATACTGGATATCTTCTTCCATAGAATCGCTTTCCTCTTCTGGAAAGAGTTCTTCTACTTCTTTGTCGCCAGGCAATTTTTTGTCTTTAATATCGAAAAGAAGTTCTCCTGTATCCATAAGATCGTCCCCGCCAATGTTTTCAAATTCCAGCTCATCTGTGCCTTCTTTTTCTGTTATGTCTTGGTCTTCAAAAGAAAACAGGTTTTCTTTTTCTTTGGAGAGATTCAATAAAGGAGAAGTCCTTTCTGCATGCTTAAGAGAAGAAGCAGACTCATTTTTCAGATTTTTAGCCCAGTCTTTTGCAAAAAAATCTTCTTTCTCTATCTCTTCTTCTTCCATATCGTCTACAATTTCAATTTCTTCTCTGTCGTGAACAGCAATCGTAGGCTGTTCCATTTTGCTAAATCTCAAGGTATCTACATCTTTTTTTAGAAATTTTATCTGGCCTCCTTGGGAATAAGCCTTTATTTCTCCCTCTTCAATCAATCTGTTCAATTCATCTTTTTCAACTTGAAGTTCTCGCAGTACTTCATCAAATGAATAAAAAACTTCCTGTCCCATGAAGTTCCCCTAATATAAATTTCCTCGTAAATATTTTCCTGCACTGAATTTTGCACAAAGTTTTGGTTATTACGTTTACCAAGATTTACAGATTGTTTCCATTTGCCCTGGATGCCTTATAAGAACAGAAACCATAATC
>JABWCH010000177.1 GCA_013359215.1 Candidatus Brocadiia bacterium
TGGAGGGCGAGGCTCCTGCCGAGCCATACCCTCCTGCTCGGCAGGAGCCTCGCCCTCCAAATAAATACCCAAAATTCACGCTAACCCTTGCAATACAAGAAACCGAATTTAACATTGTCAAATTATGATTGCAATGAAAATGAAAATGGTATATAATCATGCTGATTTTCGACTTGCATCAAAAAGAGTTTTGATGGAATTTGCACGCTTTAATGAAGTAAATTTATTTCTAAGAGGAATCTTCCCTACATTAGGATTTAAATCTACCGAAGTTTATTACAAAAGATTGGAACGCTTTGCAGGAGAAACAAAATATCCGTTCAAAAAAATGTTCGAATTCGCGTGGAATGGAATAACATCCTGTAGTGTATTTCCTTTAAGGTTGATATTTATAATTGGATTAATTAGTTTTTTTGTTTCTTTACTTTTAATTGCTTGGGCATTTTATCCTATACTGGAAGGAAAAGCTATACAAGGTTGGGCTTTAACAGTATTGCCAATTTTTTTTTGGGGAGGTTTGCAAACGATTTGCTTAGGCTTAATTGGAGAATATGTTGGAAAAATATATAAAGAGATACAAGCAAGACCTCGCTTTATTATTGAAGAAGAAATTTAAATTCGCTTAATAGTACTTATGCCAAATTTTTGTAGCTTATTTTATAAAAGTACTTTATAAGAAAAGAAAAAAGAAAATTCGACTTCAGTAATCTTCCATCAATCTAAAGTAAGGAAAAACGGTACATGCTATGAATAGCAATCTTTCAATAAAAAAACTCTATTTCTGATATGAATTAACAAGGGCAATTAAAAATGGGAAATTTTTTCTTAAAAAATATAAAAATATCGTTTTTTATAAAAAAATATGCTAACTGTTTTTTGTTATTGACAGGCATAATCGGAATCCTATATCTTGGTTTTGTATTTTTTATCGATGCTTATACAAAGAGTAGCCATTTTGATGGATACCCTGCAAATGGAGCATTCCAGATTTATAATCCTCTTAGAAGAATAGCTGACGGACAAATTCCAGGACATGATTTCCAGTTTTTCCATGGTCTTGGTGTTGTTTATTTACATTATCCTTTTTTTGTATTTTTTGGTAAATCTTTGTTTGCATCAGAAATGAGCAGACATATTCTTTCTCCCTTGATTTTTTTTATAAGTAGTTTTCTATTTTTTTATGTATGTACGAAAAAAATTAGCTTATCTATTTTTTTTGTTTGTTTTCTGGGCTATTCTACGGAATATATTTTAGAATACATTATTCATGGAAGAAATTCTCTTCTAGGCATTCGTTCTACTTTGCCGATTTTAACTGGATCTTGTATTATATTTGTTTTAGATAAATATGCAAAAATATTTTCAGCCAAAGGATGGATGTTATATTGTATAGCTGTCTGTATATTTCTCAGTTTAGCTTTTTTCTGCGGGACAGAGCAAGGTATAGCATCTATTATAGCTTATTGTATTTTTCATTTTTTTTATATAAATTCCTTGAAAAATTTTAAAAAAGCATTTTATGAAACATGCGGAATCCTTTTGTTATGTATATTCAATATTTTATTGATTTTTCTTTTTGTTTCTGGAAAATCATTTTTAGAACCCATAAAATATAATCTTTTAGAAGTACCCAAAGATCAATTTTGGTATTTTGGTGTGCCACCTAATTATTTTTTGTACTCTTTTTATGACCTCATAAATATAGACTACGTTTTTGTAAAATTCATTTTTTCCATTCTTTATGGTTTTTTAATTTTGGTTCTTCTTATTTATAACTTTAAAACAAACTTTTCTTATAAATTATATGGAATAAGCTTTCTTTTCCTATATGGCTCAATTTCCTTAATTTCAGTCTTTGCTATTCATAACAATGCTTATTCTGAACCATTTTTTAGAATACAAATCCTGGTTGCTCTTTATTTTTTTCAAGATTCTGTAGGTAAATTTTTTACAGACATGAATAATAAAATGCTATCAAAAAAATCTTTTTTATGTCTTTTTTATAATTCTATTCCGATAATATTTTTTTTATCTTTTTTGTTCAAACCCTTTTTTCCTGATGCTCTGCAATCTTTAGAAAACCTTAGCCACAAAAAACAACTTCATGAAAAGAAAATCTTAGGATCTTATTTAGACCCTTTATGGTACGAACATTTTCGGCTTCTCGAAAAGCATATACCAATTCCCCTCTTTTTTAGTTCTATTCCTATGGATGAAGATGGTTTTCAAAATGGTATTAGCAAAGATTCTACTTCTCTTTTTGTAGAGTATTCTAAAAAAGCCGCTGATAGTGTACAAGAAGGAAAATATGTACATTTTAAAAAATCAGGAAAGAGAAAAATAGAAAAAGTAGAGATAGCATGGAAGCCTATATATGGTATACGAAGAAAATACATTAAGCTTTACCTGGAAGGAACTATTCTATCTCCTTATGAAGATGGGTATCCTTATAGAATTTTCCTTTTAGATAAAGATGAGAATAAACCTACTGTATGGTCTACATACTCAGGCATTGTAGAAGCTTTGCTTGAAGTACATAATCCAGATACAGACTATATTATCCATGCACTAGGGGAAAAAAGAAGAGACAAATATGTAGAAAGTTTTAAAAAAACCAAATGTGATTATGCCATTACAATAAAAAATAAATGGATTTATGGAAATTGGCTTTTATCCTCTAATTGGGATTTCTATGAACAACTTGTATACAACTATGATATTCTCTGTATAGCACCTAGCCATGTAATCTGGAAAAAGAAAAAAGATGCTTTTTTGGAGAACCAAGAACAATGGGAAGGCACTTTTCGAAACTTAGAAGATAAAAAAGAATTTACACTTCCTTTAAACAGGGATGGGGATAATTATGATATTATTATTATAGAAGCAGAGTATAGTATAGAAAATCCTTGGAAATTTTTTCCCTTTTTTAATAATTTTCCAAGATATTTTATTGACCCTGTAAATGCATCGGCCAAACAAACTATTTCGTTACCTCCTTATAAAAAAGTCTTTCGATTTCCTATTTTTATCAAAAATAAAGAAAATCCTAAATTAGAATTCTATGTCCGATCTTTACTACCTGGAGCTTCTTTAAAAATAAAGGAAATACGCTATCGCTATTTTCATGCTCCACAAAAAACAAAAGAAATCCTTTTTGGCATTTTTGAATAATTTAAGAATTTTATATTAAAATTGAAGATATTATAAGTCCTACCGAATAGAGCAGATGCTATTATCATCGCACTGCTCATCCGTTACCTCTAAGATTTTGCTTCGCTTAAAAGGATTATTCTCATGAAAAAAACATCGAAAGATATACTTACTATTTTTATATTTTTTTTACTTTCTATAGCTTTACGCTACTATTCAACATCTTTTCGCCTGGGTTGTGGTGAGCATGTCTGGATTTATCCGAATCGGGATACTAAAATTCATGTATTGTTCAATATAGACATTTATCAAAAATACAGCATAGAGGAACATAAATTTTTATGCTACCATGGTGGGGGTGGGCCATTTATACAGATCAAGATAAGAGATACAGTCTATGATCTTTATACTTCTTTCAATCCACCTCTTTTTCTGATTCCCTATTTCTTGGGTGTCAGGGACGAGAATGATCTGAAGTGTTTTAATCTGTCTCTGCATTTTTTAAGTGCAGTACTGATCTATTTTTTGATAAGCACATTGCTAGGAAAGAAAAGCATTTCTCCTATTCTATGCACTGTTTTATATATTTTCAATTTCAATATGCTTCATTATTGTTATGAAGCATATTGGGGACATCAGCTTGCACAGCCATTTTTTCTGGCATTATTGTATTTGGTAGCCAGAAAAGGAGATGAAGCAAAAATTTTTCCATGCTGCATCCTGAGCTTTTTTGCTTGTTGGATAGCATGGACTGGCTATCTTTTTACGTTTGGAATCTTTATATTTTTTATAAGGTTCAAAAAAATCAAAAAAGCGTTTGCTGTTGCTGTTTCTGCTATTATAGCAATATTGCTTCCTATTTTGCATTTTGGTTTAGTTATTACTTTACCAGAATATATCCAAAGTCTGCTCAATAGAGCTAATGTGAGAGGTGGTTCTGGCTTTTTTTTCTTTTTATTGAATGATATCTTTATTGAGTATTCTCTATTGATTTTTACTCTTTTAGCTACTTCTTTTTTTCTAAAAAACAGAAAGTCCATTTTGGTTTCCTTTAGACAAAAGATCGCGATTTTTTTAATCGCCAGTGTTCCTCTCCTGGAGTTGTTTTTTCTCGCAAACCACGATTGGTATTACGGTTTTGGCAGAATCAAAATCATCATTCCTTTCCTGCTTTTAGCAAGTCTATTTTTGGATGCATTATATGAAGAAAAACCAAAAACTACTGTTACTATCACAGGGATCGTTATTGTTGCAAATTGTCTATACTACTGCATTATTTTTTAAAAAGGCAGTGAAAAATTGATCCCCATCCCCCAAGAATTTCTAAAAAAAATGCAAAGCCTCATGAAGCAAGAAGAATACCAGGAATTTCTGGATTCTTTGGAAAGGCCAAGGCTTTATGGGCTTAGGGCCAACACGATTAAGATTAAGGCGGAAGAGCTTTGTCGAATTTTGCCTTTTTCTCTCCAGAGAATACCCTGGTGTGAAGATGGTTTTTACTATTCTCAGGAAATAGAGCCAGGGAAGCATCCTCATTATTATGCTGGTTTGTATTATATCCAGGAGCCTAGTGCCATGCTTCCTGCAACAATACTTCAGGCAAAACCAGGAGAAAAAATTTTGGATCTTTGTGCAGCACCAGGAGGGAAAACGCTGCAAATAGCGGCACAGATGCAAGGCAAAGGCTTGATTGTTGCGAATGAAATTCATTCGGAGCGGGCTAGAGCTTTGTTGAAGAATGTAGAAATGTATGGTGCTACGAATGTTCTCGTGACTAGCGATACTCCGTGGAATCTTGCGCAAAAGTTCCCTTTATACTTTGACAGAATTCTTGTTGATGCTCCCTGTTCAGGAGAAGGAACGTTTCGCAAAGACAAAGAGGCCATAAAAAATTGGGAAAAATTCTCTCATGAAAAGTGCAGTAGCCTGCAAATCGAAATTCTCCAAGAGGCTGACAGAATGCTCAAAGAGGGGGGATTTCTGGTATATTCCACCTGCACGTTTGCGCCTGAGGAAAATGAAAAAATCATCCAGAGTTTTTTGGAAAGAAAGAAAAACTATGAGCTTTGCTCCATACCCAAAGATTTTGGAATCGAAAACGGAAGACCAGAATGGTGTCATAATGATGATCGGATGACAAAGGTAGCACGCCTTTGGCCTCACAGGCTGGAAGGAGAAGGGCATTTTGTAAGCTTCTTACAAAAAAAAGGGAATGCGGATTCCCCCAGGATTTCGCCTTTAGTCTTGCCTAAAGGGAATCCTGCTTATAGTAAGATCTATGAAGATTTTGTAAGGAAAAACCTGACCTTACAGCCCCAGGGAGTTCCTTTATGGCATGATAAATCTTTATTTCTTCTGCCTTGCGAAATCCCTGACCTTTCTGGGATCAGGGTATTGAAATTTTGCTGGTATATAGGGCAGATCGAACGTGAAGAGTTCGAGCCTTCCCACTCTTTGGTTTGTGCTTTAAGCAAAAATAGCTTGCAGAAAACCATAGACTTTGCATATAATTCAGAAGAAATCACGCGCTATATACGAGGCGAAAGCCTAAAGAGAAAAGGCGAGAAAGGTCTTGTTGGAGTCTGTATGGACGGGTATACCCTAAGCTGGGGAAAATACAGTGCTGATATGCTCAAGAATCTATATCCAAAAGGTTGGAGGAAAATGAGCTAGGCATTTTTTTATCAAGGAAAGGGTTCTCTTGGAATTCTATATATTTTTTCTATCAGGAATTGTATTTTGCGCCATTAGCATCAAGCTGGTTCTGTATTTTTTCTTTTGGACTAAAGACTCTGTGGATATGGAAATAGCAATTGTCGGGGCTTCTGGTGTAGGAAAAACAAGCAACCTAGCATATCTTTTGGATCGTCTGAATTTCAATGTCAATATACAAGATAAAATATTGTGGGCATCCTGGCTGGATGAAGAAGAAGAAAAAGCCTTGAGGGGAATCGAGGAATGGACGAACAAACCTGGAGAGCGGAAAACCATGTCTATGGTAGCCTCTGTTCTATCCCAGGGAGAGCCTACCCTTGTTCCAGAAGATTGCTATGTTAAAATACTCCATCATAAGAACGGAAACCCCGTCTCTCATACTGTTCGCTTTCGAGACATTCCTGGGCGGCATTTTGAAAGTGTTGCTGACTGGACTAAAGAACAAAATATGCTCAAAAAGCACCTCCAGGAGTCGGCTGGTATTATCCTATACATAGATGCTTCCAGCCCTCCTGATATTCAAGACCGCAATATGTGGGATGCTTATGCCCAGTCTATCAGCCAGTTCACAGAACGCAATAAAAACTATCCTGTGTGGTTTTGTCTGACCAAAGCGGATATGCTTTCAGAAGAAGCCATGCAGGTAAAGCCCGAAGAATGTCTGGCAAAGTATGGACAAAGGCTGCAAGGTCTTGTTAGTCTAATGAAAGCCCCTAAATTTTTCACGTACAATACCATCAAAAAAGAACACCAGGCTTATGAAAATTCAGGAAATTTCTTCTTTGCTTTTTATATGGAAGCCATAAAATCCTTAGAAATTTTAAGAAAGCAAGCCAGGAGAGCCAACAAGATCCGTGCTTGTTTTAGCTTAGGGTTTATACTCATGGCAATTTTCTTGTTTTTAGAAGCCTGGGATTTTAGGAAATCTCAAAATCTTTTATCAGGTATATCCCTGCAAACCCTTTGCGATCCTGGCCTTCTCGAACAAACTTCGGAATTTCTGGACAAGACAAACCAAAAAAAAGCAAAAATAAGGCTTTCTTACTACTCTTATAATCTTTTTGATGAAAAAATGAAAGAAATTCTCCAAGGCTATGAAAAGCATTTAGACCAGGAATTTTCAAAAAAGATTGGCAAGCCTTTAGAAGAAAAAGAGTTCGATTTGGAACTGGCAAAGCCCCTCGAAGACGGGAAAGAATTCTTAAAAGAACTTCAGGAAAAACAAAATTTTTTAGAAACCTATATAGATCATAAAACCAAAATAGGAATTTTTTTAAAAAATCCTTTTTCTCCCCTAACAGGAGACTATCAAGAGCTTACAAAACTCTTGAAAGCAGCCAAAGATTATGAGCAAAAAAAAGGGATAGATACTCTCTTGTTTCTCACGAAAATAGCCCTTTATTTTAGAATCATATCCAACACAAAGGAAAGCAAAAATTACTATCTTGTGGATATACTGCGCTACATTCGTCTTCAATGGGATACTGCCATAAAGCAACAGAATTTCCCTGATCTGCTGGAATTCCAGAAGAAAATCCAGCAAGAAATTTCCTCGCAGCAAACCCAGGGACAAAAGGAAATCGCGTTGGGATTTTGTGTTTACCAAAAGCAAACGCAATCCAGGCTGGAAGCTTTGTGGGAAAAAGAATGGGAGCAAATCAAGATAGATGCCGATAAAATGAGTCCAAGATGGCAGGAGCAACCCAAAAGAAAATTAGAAGATGCCTGGAAACGCTTTCTTAAAGACCCTATAAGAAGAGTGTCTGTTAATAGCATTCCTGATAAAATTCTCAAAGAATTTACAACAGAGGTCTTACAAAGCTGGACAGCCATGCAGGAATCTTATGTAGAAAAAGGCAAAATAGGGGAAATTCCCGTAAGCCAAAATCCTGTTATGATGGAATATAAAAAATTTTTGCAAGGTCTTTATGACCCAGATGCTGAAAGAGAAAGGATATATGAAGAAAAAGACATTTTTCTTTTAACAGAAAAAAGAGACAATCTTACCATGCAAGAAAAGATGCTATTGGCCTTTTACTCCATGGTTTATTCGCCAGAACTCCTTTTGGATGTAAAAGAGGTATCCTCTCCAGACTATGAGAAGAAAATAGAAAAATACCGCCAGAGATTGGAAGCAAGTTTGGAGTATCTTTCCTTTGTTCCTGATGCCCAAAGAATCTGGAAGCAAAGAATAGAAGATCTAAAGAGCATAACTTCGACTCGTGCCATATACATTACCTTTCCTTCGGATGCCTTCCAATTCGATGGTAAAAAGCCTAAAAAAGAAGACTGTGAAACCGATTGGAACGATGAAACCTTTGACAGCTATTCTCCTTATCTTCGAATCATCGTCACAACCAATGATAGCAAGTATCCTGCCAGCAATCTGGAGTCCTCTCATGTAATGTGGAATACCAAAAGCACAGTAGCGGTTCAATGGATGGACAATGATAATGGGCAAGATGGAAGCAACCTGTCTGGTGATGACGATGTTATGAAAAGCCTGGATGTGAAAATCTTGCATACCAAAAAATATTCTTTTCGTAAAGAAAAATTTACTGCTAATTTCCATTTTGATGTCAAATATCCTTCCTGGATACAAGCCTATTTCAGTGCAAGCGATAAATAAAAACATTAGAAAGGGGAGCATAATGAATGAAAATGAAATTTTAAGCTATTGTATTCAAAAAAAATATATAACAGCAGCACAAGCAAAAGGGTTGTTTTTACAATACCATAAACTAGAAAATCCCAAGGATTTTTTTAGTTTTATAGGAGAGCAACTCTCCTGGAAACAGGATGCTATAGAAAAAGAAAGACAAGATTTAATGGCTTTTTGTTCTATGAAAATTCAAGAATTTCAGAATAAACTCATAGACTTGATTCGTGCTGAAAAAATAGACGCTTCTCAGGCATCTTTGATGGAATTGCTTTTCCAAAAAGGGAAAATAGATTCAGGGTTCTTGAAAACATTCCAAAATGGGCCTATCCAAAATTCTGTATTCCAAAATGCTCAAAAAACATTTTTGGAGGAAAAAGACAAACCAAGAGAAGAAGACCCTGATAGAACTGCCGACAATTTAGACGGTGAGGCAACAATGGATGATCCTGATCTGCACATCAAAATGGGCGAAAAAGAAATAAAACAAATCGATTGCTATAAAATAGAAAAAAAATTGGGATCTGGTGGCGCAGGCGAAGTATATAAAGGGATTGATTCAGAAACAGGGGAAGTCGTGGCGATCAAGATGCTCCAGATAAAACCAGGAAAAGAAAGCTCTGCTGCCTTTAAACGCTTTTCCCAGGAAATCAAGGTACATCTTCAGCTCTCCCATCCCAATATCGTGCAGTTTATCAAATGGGGAATACAGAATGAAAGCCCTTATATTGTTATGGAATTTGTAGATGGCATTTCTCTCGATAAATTGATTGCGAGTACAGGGAAACTGCCAGCACGCAGAGCCTTGTCTTTGATTTTGCCAGTAGTGTCAGCATTAGACTATGCTCTTGCAAATAAAATCATCCACAGGGATATAAAACCAGCCAACATCATTGCTGATCTAAAAAGAGGGAAAGTAAAGCTTGCTGATATGGGGTTAGGAAAAATGATCGAAACATCAGGCATAACGCTTTCTCAGGAAATCATGGGAACTCCCAAATATATGGCACCAGAGCAAATTACAACCTTTAGCAAAGTAGACTACCGAGCCGATATTTACGCACTAGGTGCTACTTTATACCATATTCTCGCTGGCAAGCCTCCTTTTGATGATAAAAACCTCTTTAATGTAATGCGACTGAAGATGAGCGAGATGCCTATGCCATTAGAGCAACTCGTTCCTGATCTTCCCGTCCCTTTGGTTCATTTTGTCAACAAAATGATGGCTATCAACCAGGAAGAGAGATACCAAAGTTACAAAGAAATACAAGAAAGCATGCAAGGTATTTTGGAAGATTTAAAATAATAATTTTTTGAATTATCTTGATTTGTTAAGGAAGTTTCAATGGAAAACTGGGAAAAAACTTTTTTGCGATATTGTGTTGCACAAGGGCTTTTGGGGGTTACTCAAGCTAAAAATATCCTGGAAGAACGTAGCAAGGAATCTTTTGGCTTGGTAAATATCCTTTTGCTTGTTATGGCACGGTTGGGTTGGGATGAAAATACAGCATTCCTTTATCTAAAAAAAGCCTTACCAGAAGAGGCAGAAGGGATTTTTTCCCAAAAGATAAAAAAGATTCCAGATAAAATCCCTAAAGAAAAGGAATCCAGGGATTTTTCCATTGGCTTTGCCTCTGATCTTGCCAGAATACAGCAGCAAGACAGCAAATCTCCTGAAGAAAAAACAGGCCAGGGAAAGGAATCCAGGGATTTTTCCATTGGCTTTGCCTCTGATCTTGCCAGAATACAGCAGCAAGACAGCAAATCGCCTGAAGAAAAAAAGCGGGAGATCCATGCTGGAGAAACCAAAGTAAAGCCTATTCCTGATGGCCCTAAGCTAGGCAACTACATTATAATCAAAAAACTAGGGGCTGGAGGAATGGGCGTTGTTTATAAAGCATACCATCCTAATCTGGACAGATAGTTTCCAAATCAATAGAATATAATGGTATTCCTTTTTGATTTAGTTTCCGCTTGTCCTGCAATCTGAAAGTTGTGATAAGAATCACAATGGTATAAAAATACCGATTGCTTAACGAGTAAGCGGTTAGCGCATCTATTTTGCGCATGAACAGGTATTCTTAACATATTGAAATACAATATATATCTATCTTGCAAACGATTAAAATCTTGACTCTATTTAGTTTTGAAAGCTCTTTTCATGAGAAAAA
>JABWCH010000178.1 GCA_013359215.1 Candidatus Brocadiia bacterium
TAGCTACGGCTACACTTGCGGCAATTTTGTCACTTTCTCCTCGCTCTCCGAGCGCCTCAAAATTTTCGCCTAAAATTATTTTTCGGATAGGCTCTTAGCATAAAAACTACTCGGCATAATGTCTTTGCTCGCTATGAATTAAAGATTCACAACGAGCAACAAAAAAAAAATCGAACAGGGTGATTTTTTTTTATTCATTATTTTCTTCTATTGCCACTGTTTCCTCTTGTGTACTTTCGGTGGTTATATTTATGCCTTCTTCTGTTTTTCCTTGAACTTGCCATTGTGTATTGGTTTTGGTGAGTTTCTGCAGAGCTAATTTTCCCAAAAGTTGTAAGATACCTGTGCGTTTTCCTGTCATTTCTAAATGCAAAAGGACTGTTTGGTTAGGCAAAAAAGTAAGATTTTTGTCTGTAACTTTGGCAGTCACTTTATCGGAAATGACAATTTCCCCTTCTATACTCAAGTCTTTAATAGAAAAATCGGTTTGGTTGGTCACGACCACAGTAATGGCATAGGTACTTCCTTTGAGTCGAAATTTTTGGATACGGATTTTATTGACTTTCAGGAGGAAAGGTTTTTCCTTCAAAACAATTTCTTTTGTGATAGAAAAGGGAATTTCCATATATTTTTCATTTACTCTAGCAGAAACATTCCCTTCTATAGAAATGGGAGTTTTCTTGTCTATATTGGCGGCTTTAACTTTTTTTAAAGTCGCAATGTCTATTGTTAAAGGAAGTTCTGCCTTTTTTGTACTGAAAGCTTCTAGCTTAGGGAGCTGTAAATCGCCTTCCATGATTTGTTTTTGGGAAGCGTAAATTTTGTAGTGAGACCTGAGATCGGCAATTTCTTTGGCAAATTTGCTGGTAACTCCAAGATCTAAAACAAGAGACACTCTGCCTGGCGAAATGTTGGTAAAGCGAATCCCCTTGACTTCCACTGCAAAAGGACGACCTTGAAGAAGGATGTCTTTGTTCAAGGAGAATGGAAATCTTTGTTTTTGCCCCTCTAACATCAATTCCAAATTGCCTGTTAAAGACACAGTCACTGTTTTCCCTGTATGCTCCTCCTTGATTTTACGTAATAGATTCGTATCTACATCAATGCTTAACATGGTTGATGTTGGATTTTGGCTTTCTGTTTTTTTGAGATCTGCGTTGCCTTCGGCAATACTATTGCCTGCTAGTTCCAATTTGTACGTAGCTTGTATGTTATTTACCTTTTTTAGAAAGGCAGCCTGAATTTGAAGGCAAGCAACCAACTCCATTTTGTCATTATTCTGGTGAATTTCCAGAGAAACCACTTTGCAATTCATGCCACTTTCCTGGCGTTGGATTTCTCGTTGTATAGTGAAAGGTACTTTGGCTTTGATAATTTTTAGATCAAGATAAAGATTGCCCATTATGTTTAGATGTATCTTATCTTCTTGGCGTAACTTCATTATCTCGTCAATGGAAAAAAATAGAGGCAACTCTAGGTTGCCTTTTTGATTTGCTTCCACTTTTCCCTCTAAGTTTATTTCGCCTTGGATGATTTGCTGTTCCTTTGACTTTACAATATAGTCAGCTTTGAAATAGGAGATAGGTATTTTCCCCAAATTTTGAATTTCCATTTTTGCAATGATTTGAGCAGTTCCTTCAGAAGGAAATGCAATGGAAATCTTTTGCACCGTAAGCTGTGGCATTTTCCAGTTGGCTGCTAGCCAACCTATACTGCCTCCGATTGCAAGAAATATTAAGGCTATGAATACCGCCAATTTTTTTTTCATCTTTTCCCTCTTTAATCTATTCCTATATTTTTTCTATCTTGAACAAAATGAAACCAAAAGGCAAGAGCATCAAGGATGAACAAAAATTAACTTCTAAAACTTGGATGGGTTTATCGATCGTCTGCATTTATCCCTCTGTATTCGTGTTTCAAAATTTTTTGCTTTTTCAGCTTATGATTCTTCCATGGACCAGCAAAGTATAGTTTCATATTTTTCTTCGATAGGCTCTTGTTATTGTGTTGTTTGTTCTGCCCTTTTTTTTAGATGGCGATACGCCCTAATAACTAGTGTTATAATGAGTAATATTAATAATTGTAATCCTATTGATAATATCAATAATAATACTTCAGATGTTCTATGAAATGTAACGTCTTTACAGGCAGGAGAGTATCCTGTTTGGAAAAATCTAAATAAATATACTAATACTGAAATGGTGGATATTATCCATGATGAAATCCAAAATTTTCCAAGAACAATGATTGAGATAGGAGCTATAATCAATGAATTCAAAATAGTTGTAAGTGCAATTGTGACTAAGGTAATCATGAAAATGTCGAAATCAGGATCATCTGCATTGGAATGGCTACGTCTCCAATGGTGATCCCAATCCGCTAGTAAGTTTATACTGAAAATAAATAAAATAATTAAAATTATTGATAATTTAAAAAATATTTTTCCCATTTGTTTTTTCTTTCTTTCATGGCACGCGACACAAATTTTAGCCACCAGCCTGTTCATTTGCAGTCACATGTAAGAATCTAAAAAAGAAATGTTTGCCGAAAAAGCAAAGATTTTGAAGCACAAATGGTTTATAAAATCACCCGATCTTTAGATGTTTATCTGTACTGCTCTTTGATTTTTTTTGCTTTTTAGGTTTCAGCTTGCACGAGATAGAACACAATATTATCAAAAAAGAGCCAAATTTTGCAAATATTTTCTTTCTTTTTCTTCAATTATTTTGGGCATATTAGCTATTTTGACAATGTTAAATCTGGATTATTGATTACCAAGAGCTTACGAAAGATTTGGGAATTAATTCGTTATCTTTCTCTTAGGAGTTACGCAAAGAGATTTTTATTTGGGGGAAAATTTTTGTAAAAATTTTCCCCCAAACCCCCTTTAAAAACTTTTATATATTTATTTTCCAAGTTGTGTAATATTAAACACTTAAACATACCAAAAAACTGTCCAGCCAAATGGGTTCACTACACTAATTAGCAGAAAATACAAATAGGTCGAGCGAAAAAAAATTTTTGACATTACTTTGACAATAAATTTAAAAAAAATAAGCACAAAAAACACATAAAGGGACACAAAAAGCACATACCTGATAATTTTTTTGGTGTAATAAAGATTTTCTACCAAATAAAAATTTACGACTTCCGACTAACTAAACAGATGATTCAATCCTTCCCAAACAGCCCTTTCCAGGCATTTTGCAGCTCAGGATGATTAGGATACTTCTGGAAGTGCTTTGTGTCTGTTTGGGGAGAAAGTCTAAAATTATACTGCTTTGCTTCTTTAAGCCAAAAAGCGGATTCTTGAGGCTGGTCAAAATAAGCAAAGTGAGAGGCGATTTCAAAGCACAAAGTCCCCCTGCCCAGAGCTTCCCATTCTATATGAGACAGCTTTTGGTTTAGAAGAGGATAAAAAAAGTGAGCGGCATGCATGATGTTTTGCTTGGCCTCTTGGGGCTTATTTTGCATGAGAGAAAGCTTTGCGATATAATAATAAACTTCTCCCACGCTCCTTCTAGGAAACCAATATAGAGTTTCTTGGAAAATTTCGCTTGCCTGTGCATAGTTTTTTTGGTCGAGATAGTACTTACCAAGAGAAATGAGCGATACAGGGTCAGATGGATCAAGGTAGTATTGCTTCCAATATAAATTTTTCTGGAGTTCGGGAAAGATTCTTGCTTTTGCCCTGACAATATGGGGATTAAGGTTTTTATAAGAATTTATAATTTTTAAAGATTTTTCTTTCTCTCCTGCCAGGAAAAGAAGTTCCGCTTCCAGTGCATCTAGCCTTGCATCTTGGATTTGATAGCGATCTTTATAGGAAAGGATTTCTAGTGCCTTATCATTGCGATTCTGAATTTGAGAATACAGGAGTGCCATTCTGTATAGGACTTCACTGCATTGCCTTTTTTCTTTTTCTTGCAATGGCATAATTTCGTAGAAAAATTTAAGAATTTCTTCATAGCAGAATAGAACACGATTTAAGGAATCAGGATTCCAGGAATACTTCTGGATTTCAGAAATTTCCAGAAGATCAATATGAGACTTGCCTGCCTGAAGAACATCTTCGTCGATTTGTAGTAGCTCTGGGATCGATGTGCGAATGGATTCTTTGTAGCCAAAGATGCCCGCGAGACAAAAGGCTTTGCGTTTTTTGGGATCTTTTTCCAGATCAATCCATTTTCTCCATTTATGGAAATCTTTATGCTTTTGTTTGCTTCCAATACAAAGCAATGTACCCCAAATCAAACTTTTCCGATCTATATCATCTTCTTGCCAAAATTTGTTTTGGATTTTTTGGACAATATTTTCAGGGACATAGCTGATTCTAGTATTGCCATAAAGACACCAGAAAGTTAGTATATGGATTGGGCTGGAAATATATTCGTTAGAAAGTTTATATATCCATCCATCGATGATGATTTTGTAGTTTGCTTTATAGCTAAGGAGTTTTTCTCTATAGTGGCATAATAAATAGAATAGAATTCCTGCCAGAGTGCTGTTGTTCTCTTTGCTGGCTTTTACATCTATGACATACTTAAGAAGGGGAGACATGAGGTTTTCCATATTTTGTCCCCTTACGTAAGAACAGCCTCTGAAAAATAAAATATTTTTTTCGGTCGCTTCAAAACCAACCTTGTCTATGGCAGTAGTGTCTCCCATCATAGTTAAAACAGCCAGGCTGGTTTGGGAAATTCTAGGATGGAAGCTCTTTTCCAATCCTTTTAGCAAATTCAAAAATTGCTGCTTTTCCTCATTTTCTAAAGGAAGAAAGATTTCTCTCACTTTTATCATGGTATTCATCGCTACGTGCTGAACCAAAGGAGAAGCAGTAGCCAATGCTTTTCGGCAATAGTTTTTAATTTCTTCTTTTAAGCTTTCTGGCTTAGAATCAGAAAAATAGTTCAAATAGTAGACATCTAAATTTTTTATGCTCAAGGCTTGGACAGAATCATCGGAAGATTCGTATCCCTTTTGAATGGCTGCTTTTATTTCATTGTATAGAAAATCTTTATCTTTTTCTCTAGGTATTTTAGAAAGAATGTAGAGCTTTGTTTTGAGGTCTGCCAGGGAAAAAATTTTTCTTATAATATTCTGGCTTTCTTTGTCTGTAGAGATAAGAATTTCTGATGCCAGGCATTCTAAAAATCTCGTAAATTTTTTATTTTCCATGGATTGTTGTAAATCAGACAAGAATCGGCTGCGATGCTCTGGTTTGTAATAAAACATCCCTGTTTCTTTAAGTGCTTTTATAAAAAGGATTTTTGTTTCCAGATCATAGCCAGGATAATGCTTTTCTAAGCACTCGGCAAAAAATTCTCTTGTCTCATGATGTTTGCTAAAAGCAAGAACTCGGATAGCAGAAAATCGAATGTATTGCCATAGAAAATTTACTTTCTCTAAATGCTTTTCTTGTAATGTATCGGAAAAAAGCTCCTTTAGAATAGACTCCTGATTTTTATGAAAAATATCTTTCAGGAAGTTCCTTTCGGTTTCTCCTTCAAAGTATTGTAAAACCACTTCGTGTATTTTGCTATAAAATGAAATGCTAGTGAGTCTTTCCAGGCAAATGATTTTTTTTTCTTGCTGCTTTTTGCTCTCTATTCTCTGAAGCAAATTTTGCAATTTTATTTTTTTTGCAGGATGGGTTTCCAAATCGAGATTTCTTTTAATCCTATCAGAAGCTTCTTCTAATGGTCTGACAGAGAGAAGCGCATCTTGGGTGATTTTTTCTAGCTCTATATTCTCTGTGAATAGATTATTATAGAAACGATCCCATTTGTCTAACGGAATTTTTCTTTGTTTGCAAAGTTCTTTGCATGAAAGCCTTAAATCCTTTATATCCTCTTCGAAAATATCGATTTGGTCTACAAAAATATAGTTGAGATTTTCTATAATCTGGTTAAAAATATCTTCTTGTACATCCATAAATTCAGACAGATATTTCCATTGCAATTCCATGATTTTGGAATCCGATGGCTGTATTTGAGCAGCAAGTAAGATATTCTGTGAAGCCTCTTTATGCCTGCCAAGCTTAGAATATGACTGGCTTAGCAGTTTAAAATACTCAGCACTTAAAGGATTTTCCAAAGCGCATTGGCGTAGCAAATCAATCGATTTTTCTATCCTCCCTTTGCCTTCCAAGAGGTATAAAGAGCCTAAAACTTCCTTATAGAGAAGGCTGTTTTCTTGTTCCAGGGATTTTTTGTTTTCTTCTAAGATTTGTATGTACGACTCTGGGTTTTCCCATTCTTTTTTTTGCTTTAGATAAGCAGCGCAAAGGTATAAGCAACTTTTGGCATGAAAAGGGGAAGTCCTGTCCTCCATCAGTTTTTGGAATTGCTGCTGTGCATCGTAGAAGTTCTGCCGCTCGAAAAAGATTATCCCTAGATAAAATTGGTGTTTTTGTCTTTCGGACACAGAAAGGTTTTTTAAAAATTTCATAGCATGAGAAAAATCTTTTGATTCATAATAGGCTTGCCCTATGATCCAGTCGATTTGCGAAGGAAATTCGCCAGGCTGAATACTGTTTGCTATTTCTAAGACTTTTCTATGATCGCCTATCCATTCTGAAGCGTATAGAATTGCAAGCTGAAGAGCTTTTTCTTGTCTTGGAAAAAGCGGATGAGGTTTTTTTTTATTATAGTACGGAACAAGATATTTTTCGACATAGTCTGGAGCAATCGTTTCTTTGGCTTCGATAAGCTGATAAAAGCATTCTAAAATTTCTGTAAACGTATTGTTTTTAAGAGGCATACGACTATCGGCTGCCTGGATTTCTTCCTGCTGTTTTTCTAACAAAAAGAGCTTTTCTGTTGCTTCTTTCCATTTTTGCTCTTTTTTTAAATCTTCTATCTCTGGCAGCAAGGCTTTGATCTTTTTCTGATTTTCTGCTATTTGTTTTTTTTGCGCTATTTTTACATCATATTCTTTTCCTGTATATTGTGAAAAAAATAGGCAAGAGACAACTATAATAATAGACAAAACAGACAGCGAGAAATATCGGGCACTTCTTTTTAATTTTTTTTGAGAAGCAAAGCCCTTAGCAGAAACTCGCGTCTTTTTGAGGTACTTCCCCAGATCATCGGCAAAAGTTTTGGCTTGAGAGTAGCGCGATTTTTTATTTTTTTCAATGGCTTTGTAGCATACATCGACAAGCTGTTTGGGGGCTTGAGGATTCCAGGAAAGAATAGGAATGGGCTCTTCTTCTGTCAGAGAATAGAGCAAGTTAAAAAAATTGTCCCCTTCTACCACTGTATGGCCTGTTAAAATATGGTATAGGATAGATCCTAAAGCATAAATATCGCTTTGATGGTCAATATTTCTCCTTACGCCTATAGCTTGCTCAGGGGACATATATTGCGGTGTTCCTACCACTTCACCACTTTTGGTGATGGAATGATCCGAAACCTGTGTGCTTTTCGCTATCCCAAAGTCCATCAAGGCTGGTTCTCCATCATTACGCACAAGAATATTGGCTGGTTTAACATCTCGATGGATGATTTTATTTTTATGGGCATACTGGAGAGCATAGCCTATTTTTTGCAGAATGACCAGCTTCTCTTCCAAAGAATATTCCTGTGATTTTATATATTCTGTAAAACTTTTGCCTTCTATGTATTCCATAACAAGATAAGGCATTTCAGCAGAAGATTCAAAATGGTAGACTTTGATGATATTGGGATGGTCTAGTTGAGCAGAAATTTCAATCTCTCTTTGAAAACGCTTTAATGCAGCCGTGGAGAGAAGATTTTTGTGGAGGAATTTGAGGGCTACAATTCGCGAGAGTTTCTGGTCTTTTGCTTTATAAACAACCCCCATGCCTCCTGTTCCAATTTTTTCTATGATTTCATAGTTTCCTAAGCTACTTTGGATTTGCATGTTCTGCCACCTCTTTCCATGCAGAAGAAAAGATCCGTTCCTAAATCAGCCATGTAAGAGAACCACAGATGAAAAAGGATTTATTTTTTGATCTTGGAAGAAAAACAAGGTTTATGTTAATTTTTAGCATAACCTATTGGAATATAAATATATAAAATTTTTTAAAGGGGGTTTGGGGGAAAATTTTTACAAAAATTTTCCCCCAAATAAAAATCTCTTTGCGTAACTCCTATTATAATGTTTTTTCTGTTTCCATCTGTCGGGTCATTTTTTTCAAAATGCCACCAATGGCTTCTTTGATCTCAGAGGATTGGAGATGGCTATATTTCCACCAGGATCGCACTTTTTTGTATACCTTGAAAAGAAGATCCAGCGAGATTTCACCAAAGAATAAAGAGATGCTACCCATGGTCTGCTGGTTGCGGGAAAGAAGAGCAACCCAGGTTTCGCCCAACAGATTTTCATAAAGTTCCATTAAGTCGTAGCGACCGATTTCTCCTAATCTCTGTACGCCTCTTTTATAAAGATTCAAAGCCCCCATGCCTTCCCCCTGGGAAAGAATTTTAGCAAAAAGAGCAAAGTCCCTTGCATTTTCTGCATATTTCTGATAATAGCTATAGGCTAACTTTGTATAGCTATCATGGATAGGTATGGAAATCCATTCTCCTTTTGGCGATTTTAAAGGACGAATGCCATATTTCCCTTCGCCTATTTCATATTCGATCCAATGGCTAAAAAGTTTGAAAAAGTCTTCTGCAACAGAAAAATGCTTTGGCCCTTGCATAAAAATGATAAAGCCTAAATAGCAGAGAATACCATAGTCTCTGGGATTTTGCTCATGCCCAATTTCCAGATGCTTCCATGCCTTTACAATATCGGCGCGTGTGAGAGTTTTCAGCCGTGAATTGCTTTCCTGGTTTTCCCCTTTAAGATAAAAACGGGCAGCTTCCAGGCGTAATGTCCCATGGTTAGGAAGCAAAACAAGCAATTTCTCTAAAATTTCCTTATGAAGCTGCTTTTCCGAAAGGGTTTGTTTTTTCTGCTCAATGCTGTCTGCTATATCATGCAATTCTTTGCATTGTTTTTCTATTTCTTCAGAAAGTTCTATCTTTTGGAGCTTATGCAATTCCAGAAGATTGTCTAAAGCACGCTTTGCACCTGATGTTTCCACAGGGCTTGCCATGAATTTTCGGATTACGATATGAAAGGTATTTTCAATAAAACGGGAAGGAATTTTTTGTGATATTTGGGCAAGAGCATCAAAATTTTCTATAGGAGGAAGAGCCTTTTCCGCGTTATTTTTAGAGGATGTCTCAAAGGGAAGCCCCTGCTGGATAGCGGCCAAAGCATCTTGTGTCTTTTGGTAGTTTTCATACAGCAAACGAGATTCCAGGGCAGAAGAGCAATAGTTTTTATAGCAATTCTGGATTGCTTCGAAAAAAGAATCTGTCTGCTTCTTTTGCCCCATTTGCTTTAAAGAATACCCAGCACAAAGGGCTTCCCTGATATTCCCCTTTCTTGCCAGAGAAAGAATTTCTTCTGTCAAAACATCCAAAACACCTTCCTTTTGATTTGCCAAAGAGGTGATATAGCCTTGCAGAAAGCATAGATCTGGCTCTATCTGGCATCCTTCTGCCGATGCTTTAATGGCTTCCTTTCTTTTTCCTTCCAACAGAAAATCCAGAGCTTTGTCAAAGCATTGCATGGCCGAGGAAAAATTTTCTTTGTTGATGAACTGGTTGGATCTATCGTTACCATGGGCTAAACCATAGACAATTCGCTTGTCTGTCTTAGAAAGATTGAGCTTATCCAGCAAAGTAAGAAAAACCGCCTTTTGAGCAAGGCTGGAAGCAATCAAGCTGGATTCATATTCCATAGGATGCACCAAAAGCAGTCGTCTTGGCGAAAGCTGCATATCATCAGGCAATATTTCAGGCAAAAAGCAATCCAGCGTCAAGGACACCACGGTACGAAACATCTTCTCTGTGTCTTCTTCTGATCTTGCCTTTCCTGTTCCCATGATAGGCATACGAAGCGTAGAACCATGTGCTAGTGAGCCAAATTCTCTAGCTAGATTTTGCAAAACATCCTGGAGAATTTTCTGGTTTGTTCCTGCTGTCATGGTCGCAACGCATGTAAGGAAAATACGCTCTGTCTGGTCAAAAAGACCGCCAGGAGGAATCTGCCTTACTTCTCCAATTTCCATAACACCTTCCATCCCTAAACGAACTTCAGGATAGACATGGGGTTGGCTTTTTTCAAAAACCTTTCGTATTACAGGCCCATAAGAGTGGTATGGCCTTGTATTGCATGAAACAGCAAGGCTGGAGCATTTAGGCAAAGAAGGCTCTGTAATGTCGGCCCGAACTACAACCACCACAGGATCAGCAAAAAGCGGTTTTCCTGAAGCATCAAAGTAAGGCGAGCCAATCGCATGATGTCCCTTTTCTGGACAATCTGCCAAATCGCAAAAGGGAATAAGACAAAGACGATCTTGTAAGTGAGGCATACCCATCCTTTCCAAAATCAAAGTAACCATTGTCCCTAAAATTCAACAGGCCAGCTTATCGCTGGCCTGATTCAACTAACATTATCAAGTGGACTTTCGATATTTTAATCTTAATCGTAATCGTTATCGTTATCTCTAAAAATCTTAAGAGATCAAGATTACGATTACGATAATGATTAAGATTACGATTAATTTTAGCATGCTCTGTGTAAAATTAAGACCATGAAAAAATTTTCTAAGCCTTATAAAATTTAGCTAAGAATTTCAAAAACCAGGCTTTATCAGGGTATACAATAGGGTATCCTGAAGCCTGGGGATGGCCGCCGCCTCCTTTGCTTTTGGCTATCAAGCTGACATCAAAGCCTTCTTTATAGCTACGCAGAGAATGGGTATGGTTATCCAGATTTACAACATCAATGTATTCTACATTCTTCCATTCTTCTGGTACGGGGCTAACATCACGAACATACTGAGAAAGCTCAGAAATGTATCGGGATGCCACTAAAACCAAACGATTGCCATCAGCTACAGCATCTCTCACTCTATCCTGGAAGTACTTTTTTTTATAATAAACCGTGCCTTCCAGGTAAAGCCGATCTGTTTTATCGATCAAAGGCTGACCATCTGCTATTCTTTCCATGACAAGCCTTACAAAAAGATTCATTCCTAGAAGATTCATCATATCGTTGACTTGTCTTGATACAGGAGATTGGTGCAACCAGAGATCATAGTCATTTACGTAAAAGACAAAATCGCGAAGAGCCTCAGGAATTTCCTTTTCGGGCATCCTCTGGCACAGAGTATCAAACAAAAATTTTGTGCCTGAGGAAGAAAGGTCAAAATGAGCCCAAGGGTATTCCCTGAGCTCTTCCATGGCTGTCTTATGATGGTCAAACAATTCTACACGGCCAGCGCAATGCGTATTGAGAAAGTCCGCCGTTTCCTTGGGCATTCCCAAATCTGCAAAGATCAGAGTTTCCTCCGATAGATTGGGGAGCTTGCGCACCTCTTTGTCTACAGTATCGTAGTCCAGATGGTATATATTTTTAAGCGCAAGCTCAGGGTAAAAAAAACGGGCTACTATCTCGCAACCTGCTCCGTCCAGATCAATATGCGTGACCAGAATCATTTGCCTTCTGTCCTTGCTTTGGCAGCCTCTTCAATTTTGCTTTTCTCTCGTTTTAGCCACAATTGCCATGCCTTTAGAGCATTGTCTTGCTCCTGGGCTGTTTTGGCAGGGTCGAAATCGTGTGATTTGCCCTGGGATATAACCTTGAGTGCCTGGAAGGCTTCGTTGCGGACAACATCGGAAACATCTTCCAAAGAAACGACAAGCTTATCCAGCAAATCTACATCTTCTTTTGACAAGGCACTTTTGCTGAGAAGGCTGACAATGATTGTCTTGAGAGAATTGACTCTCTCTTGTTCCTGCAAAGCAACAACTTTTACCTTGTTTTCATACCAATTTTTCCAGTCAGATACGGTTTTGTTTCTTATCTCTTCTGGAGCAACAGGATCATAGCCAAAATGTTCACGGACTTCTTCTGTTGCATGGGATGTGGAGTAAGCAGATAAACCAGAGAATGCTATTTCTCTGTTTTTTAGCTCAGAAGAAGAAAGTGCCTGGAGCAAGGTTTCGACTTTCTGGGCTTCTTTTGCTGTACGAACTTTGGTTGCCATGCCTTTGAGTTCCAGTGCGAGTTTTTCGAGATTTTCCTGGTAGCTCAAGGCTTTCTCTATTTCCAGTAGCCATTTCTGCCATTTTTCCAGACTTTCTGTTTGGGTTTGTGGCTCTTGTTTGCCTTGGTAGCCAAAATCCTGACCATTATGGAAGGATTTTAAAGCATCCAGGGCAGCCTCGCGGACTACAGATTCTTTGTCTTTGAGTGCCTGAACAAGCAAAAATAGCCCTTGGTAAGCATCGCGGTTTTCAATTTTTTTCAGGCTAACCAGGGTTTTTCCTAAAGACTGGATTTTCTCTACATAAAGAGCGCGTTGCTTTTTCATATTTTCTTCCTGGGCAACGAGCCATTCTTTCCAGTTGTCGATTGCTTTAGCTCTTTGGGCTTCAATGGCATCAGCACTATAGCCAAAATTCTGTCCAGCCATAGCAGCCAGAACTTCGCTGGCTTTCTTTCTTAATGAATATGCATCGTGGGAAAGAAGAGCAACCAGATCCTGAGCCAGCTTTACCTCAACGGTATTCTGAATGCCTTTGAGCTGGAAAGCTTCTTGCATGGCTTTTTCTTTGAGCAAAGCGTCTTTTTGTGCATTTCTTAGTCTTACTTTATAATCATACACAAATTCTGCGATTTTTTGGAAAGAGGCCAGTCTGTCTTTAGAAGGTGCATAGACATCGTAATCAAACACTTTGCAACCTCTTTGCTGTAGAACATTCAGATACTCTTTTAAAAGAACAGGATGGTCTACTTTTTTCATTTCACCCAAAAGATTCTGCAATTCTGTGCAGCCTTCTGGTGTATTGAGATTGCCAGGTTTTTTCTTGATTTCTGCAATCTTATCTTTAAGAGATTGGTTCTCTTCCTGGAGCTTGGTTTCTGTTTCTTGCAGCCATTTTTCCACTTTTTCTAAATCTTGCTTGCGTTCATCGGGAGTTCCATTGGTTCGGAAAGTAAGATTTTTGGCGAATCTTTTGACTGTTTCCCAAGCCTGGCTTCTGACTTCATAAAGAGAATGGTTCAGATAGTGCAAGGTCTTTTGTGCGGCAAGCATCTGTTCGGCAGCCCATAGTGTATCGCCTGAACCAAGATTCTTAGCGTCTTGTTCCAGCTTTGCAAGTTCTGTTTTGATCAGATGTTTGTTCTCTTCTTGCTGCCATTGTGGGAACCACTTTTTGACTGCTTCTTTCCATGCTTCTGCTGCTTTGGCATCGTATTCTGCAGGAAGTTTTTCTAATTGGAAAGGACTGCTGCTCATCTTAGCCAAAGTATTGTATGCGGTTTCTCTGACTTGGGCATCTTCATCCAGAAGCAAATCGGCTATAGCAGAAAGAAGATTTTTGTCTGCCAGTTCCTGAACAACAGCAATCATGCCTGTTCTAACTAGAGCATTCTTGTCGTTCAGAAGGGATTTGACCTTTTGGAGAATCTCTTCCTGGAGAAGAGGATTGGCATTCTTATATAGAGAAACGACCTTTTGGACTACGCTTTCTTTTTCAGCGTCTTTTGATGCAAACAAGGCTGCAAATTTAGCAACTTCTTCTTTGCTTTCAAACAGAACAACCCAATTTTGCCATTTGGTTATGCTGTCCTGGATTTTCTCTGTTTGTTCTTTAGGATTGTAAGGGAAGTTCTGACCAGAGAGCTTTACCAGCGCATTGTATGCAGCTTGTCTTACTTCCTGGAAAGGATTGGCAAGCTCTAGTACCATATCTTTCATGGCTGTGGTAATGCCGAGATTGGCGGCCAAAGTAAATGCCAGGGATTTCATCCCAGGAGTTTTTTCTTGTAAAACTTTTTTGGCGATTTCCTGGTTCTTGAATTCTGTCTGGAGCAGCCAGTATAGTGCTTCTTCGCGCACGCGGACATCTTTGTCTTCCAAAGCCTGGATCAAAACAGGCTCAAGAGCAGCCACTTTTTTGCTTCCGATTGCCTTGATAGCAAAGAAACGAACCACATTGTCTTCATGGGTTGCGGCGTTTTTGACAACATCGCTGTCTGCTGCCAAGCCTACTTTTGTTAGATTGCGGGCAGCCACTTCTCTAAGTGCAGGATGCTCTGATACAAGAGATTCCTGGAAGAGCTTTTGGGCTTCCTGGCTTTCATAGCTTGCCAAAATCTTGAGAGCATTGGCTTTTTCAAAAACTGTGGCTTCTTTTTGTGCAAAATAGTCCAGCAAGAAAGCGACAACGGCTTTTTTCTCATCGCTATTGAACTTTTGTAACTTTTGCTCTGCCAGAAGAGAAGGCTCACCTAAAAATTCCAAAACTGCTTTTTCCAGAGCAATCTGTTTTTCCAAATCAGCAGTATTGTTTTTATACCAGACGAGATAGGTAGCTTTATCGGCAACAGGAGCATTGGCTAATGCTTTAACATTCTTTAAATTTGCCAGAATGGCTTCGATGATCTGTGGCTTTTCGTGCTTTTGCAGAAGAGCAGTTAAAGTGGCGACTTTATTGGTTTTAAGATCAGCAGAAATCATTCCAAATACTTTAATGAAGGCAGCATCGTCTTCGAGCTTTTCTGCAAGCTGAATCAATAGGCCATTTTTGTTCTTCAAAGAAGACTTCTGGATCGCTTGTGCCAGCAAATCGAAGCAAGAAGGATATTGCAGATACCCAGGCAATTCTGCTTCGTATAAAGAAAGCTGCTGTTCTGACATCAGGCTCAGGAGAAGAACTCTCAAGTCTTTGCTTGTTTCTTTGAGATAGAAGAAAGGAATTTGTTTGAGGAAAGATGCATCTTGTAATTGCTGCAAAGCACTGTATACTTTGCCTCTAACTACAGTGTCTAACTCTGCCACTAAAGGACGGAGTACTTTGGCAGCTTCTGCAAACTGAACCATAGAGTACACGATAGCAATCTTTTCATCCGAAGATTTGCTCAAAGGGAAAGCCTTTGCCAAAGCTAGAAGACCTTTTTCTCCAAAGGACAGGAGCTGTTTTTCTGCTTCGTTTCTGGAATCTGCGGCAAAAAGATTTTTGACAAGGCTCTGCAAAAGGTCTTGTTCTTTTTTCCAATTTTGCCAGACAAGAAGAGCTTTTTCCTGATCTTCTTTTTTATCGAATGAATATCCGCTTTGTACATTGCAAATTTGATCCAGGGTAGATGCAACCAGGTTTGCCAGCTCAGATTCGGCAGCAGGCAGCATTCCCATCAGAAGATCAAAGTATTCTACTCCAGAAATTCTAAGGACAGCAGCAGACTTCAGAACCAATGCTTTTTCTTCTTGTGTTTTGGCTTTTGTCAGCAACACAGAGAAAAGTTTTTTGGCTAAAGCTTTATCATGAGTAGCGAGCAGAGAATAAAGTCCAAATTCGGGTGTTTCTGATTCTAAGGCTTTTGTAATAAGAGGAAGAGCTTTTTTGCTGTCAACGTCTGCAAGCTTGCTGTATAGAAGTTTTTTTAAGGCTGGTTCGCTTTTTTCAGAAAGCTTTACCATGAAATCAAAAGTTTCGTCTTTTTTGAAGCTCAAAAGAATTTCCAATGCCTCTTTTTTGACTTCCAGTTCTTTTTCTTGTTCCAGAAGAGTCTGGATCAAAGACAATACCTTGGAATAGGGCATTGTGTTCCAAAGAGAAACAATAGCAGCCCTGGTGCTGGATTGCTTTTCGTTTTTCCATAAAGTTTCCAGCAAAGGCAGATGTTCTTCTTTAGTTCTGTTTTTCAGCAGACCTAACCAGGCAAGACGCAGAGATTCGTTGGTAAGAAGGGGAAGAGTTTCCAGCGCGTTCTTGACGACATCCTCTGTTTTTTCCAGATAGAGCAATTTTTTCAAGGCTTGTGTTCGGACTTCTTCACTGTAGCTGCCTTGTAAAACTTCTTTTAGGAAACTTGCTGCATCTTGGACACTGTTGGATGGAATAGCATCCAGCAATGCTTCCTGTGTAGCAGATTCTTTTTGTTTTTTAAAGGATTCAATCAGGGCTGAAACGATCAAAGTATTTTGTTTTTTCAAAGCATTCAAAAGGCTTTTTGCGAAATCTGCGGAAACTTCTGCCTCTAAAGCTTTTGATATTTCTTGCTTTGCATTTGCCATATCAGAAACAGCATCGCAAAGTTTGATCTTAACGGTATTGTCTTTTTCTGAATTCAGGAAAGGAAGCAATTTTTCCAGGGAAGCCTTGTTTTCTTCTGCCAATTTCTCAATCAAGGCCAGCTTTTCCTGTTGATCCAAAGAGGCAAAATTTTCAGCCAGAAAACTGCCTTTTTGTGCATTCAAAAGATAGGAGAAGGCTTTCTTCTTGGTTTCTTCATTGCTATTTTTAAGATACCCTAAAACAACAGGATTCAAGGCAATGTCATAGATTTTATTTTTTTCTAAAAGGTTCAAAATCAGCAATGCCTGATTTTCTTCCTGGAGGGACTTTTTGAGAAAATCCATAGCTTCCAGATCGTTTTGAACAGCGAGATAAGAAGCGAATTGGGCTTTTGCATCACCATGAGCAGCAGCAAAAGCATCTTTGAAGATTTTTTCTATTTTTTTATTGCCATCTTTGGCATAAAAAACAGCCAGAATTTGTATGGCCTCTTCTTTTGCTTCGCCAGCTTCTTTAGAAACTACCAGAACCAGATGATCTACAACTTCTGGTTTGTTCCACCTTGCAATCATTTTGATGATTTCTGCTTGATTGGCAGGTGTGAGCTTGCTGTAAGATTCGATAAAATAAGGGATGGTGTGTTCGCCTAAAGCTAAAAGTTGTTTTTTTAGCTCTGGTTGCTGTTCTTTTTCAGCTTTATTGAATGCAGAGATCAACTCTACTGTTTTCCACCATTCTTCCCATTTTCCAATGGCAACAGATCTTTCTAGTATTCCGCCTTGGGGGTCATAGTCGAAAGATTGTACTGTTATTTCTATCAGTTTTTTGAATGCCATGCTGCGGTTTTGTAGCTGGCTATCCCAGAGAACAGGAATCAAAAGTCCTGCATTTTTTTCTGTGATAAGAGGCAGCATTTTTTCCAGAGCATAAGTCCTGACAGCATCCTGGACAGAGCCAGTTGCAACATCAGAAAGTACCTGAGAATTATGGATGACAGCCGCGCAATCACAGTATGCCATCAAGACTTCTGTTTTGTCTTCCTGGAGGGTTTGGTCGGGAAACATATCCAGAGCTGTCAAGATGGAAACTTCATCTTTAGAAACAGCCAATGTTCTGAAGATTGTGGCTTTTACTTCAGGAGATTTTTCTACTTTTAGGCGATCAATCAGAATGCTATTGAGTGTTTTTTCTCCCATCACTGCGAGAGTCCAAAGCACATCGCTGCGAACAGAGGCATCTGCATGATCAACACAAGCTAGAAGAGCATCGGATGCTTCTTTGCTTTTGGAAGCACCTAGAAGGGCGATGATTTTGCGAAGAATATCGCTCTCTGTTTCTTCTTTGATTTGTTTTAGCAAAGAAGGCAATATTTCTTGTGCTTTTTCTGTGTATTCAGAAACGAGTTGTAAGCATTGCCATCGGATTACTTTATTGGTATGATGGAGGTTTGCTAATATTACAGGGAAGGCTTCTTCTTTTTGGGCAGATAAAGCGGCAATGGCGTTTTCTACTTCTTGTTTTTCTTGAGAAGCCAATTGTTCAATCCATTTTGTGATTTGCTCTTGTGAAACTTTTTCTACTTTTTGTTCTTCTTTTGCTGCTTGTGGCTCTTGCCCTTCTTGGGCTAACAAAGCTACAGTAGAAAAAAGGATCAGGAACGATAAGGATAGGATACATTTTTTCAAAGAGGAATCCATCGAGTCTTGCTCCCTTAAAAACGAGCCTCAGCTCCAAGCAATGATAGATTGGCTGGCCGAGGTAACAAAAAAACTATCATATTCCCTAAACAATAGGAAAATTTTTACGATATTACCAGATAGCCTGGGCTAAATAAAGTGTAGCAAAATTCTTGCAAACGGTCAATAAAATTCCCTTTTCCAAGGAAATTTTCGTTTAGCAATGAGAATTAATAGGAGTTACGCAAAGAAAGCTGAAGCTGTCGCTCCATGTAATCCTTTTTTCAGGAATCAAAAAAACAGGTATCAAGTTTTTCTTTGTCGCACGCTTAATTTGACAATGTTAAATTAGAGTTGTTGATTTTAAATGACTTACGATGATTTTTGGATTTATTGGGTTAGCCTCGTGGTTTCGTGATGGCAAATGGAGGGCGAGGCTACTGCCGAGCCAT
>JABWCH010000179.1 GCA_013359215.1 Candidatus Brocadiia bacterium
TGGAAAATAAATATATAAAAGTTTTTAAAGGGGGTTTGGGGGAAAATTTTTACAAAAATTTTCCCCCAAATAAAAATCTCTTTGCGTAACTCCTACTATCAACTTACTCTTTGTTATCATCATAGATAAAGAAAGGACGATACAATGAAAAATACTATTTTGCTTTTTTTTATGCTACTGAGTTTGCCATTTAGTCTTGTTTCCGAAGTAATCAGCCCTGGAGGAGCAGGATCTCTAGGAACAGTAAACTATCTTAGTGGAAACCTCGCACGGTCTACTACAGTAAACTCTCGCGGTGGCTCAACTACTAGCTCCATTGATGGTGTAAGCTCTGTTTATATATGGGGAGCAACAGCAGCAGGCGGAAACGATGGTGCAGGACAAAATCTAGCCTGGAACGCCAGCTATAGCTGGCATATTGATGCTCTCAATAAAGCTCCTACAGCACCCTATTTCTTCCGTGTCAATTTTGGAGACATTGCTTCTCCTAATGCAGGAAAACAAGAATATGCCATATCCCGCATTGATGTATATGGAAGAACAGAAGGATGGGGAACACAGTTCAGAGGAGATGTCAGCATATTCAATCTCTCAGGCAACAATGTTTCTACCAGACAAGTCGTAGGCGATTCCACAGTCCAAGCCTTGGAATCTTTTAGCTATGGAAATCTAGGGATGATAGGTAGAGGAATAGACTACCGAAACGTAATTTCCTTCAATGAAATAGAAGCTTACGGCATGAGCAGTTTAAACCTGACATCAAGCGATAGCATCAACATCGAATGGAATAGCCTGGGCAATGACTATATCCATGTTCAGGGCAATGCAGTTTTGAATGGGCAAATCAATATTCTGACCCTCAATGGCTATGTCCCAGGAAGCCAGCCCATCAACGTGATGACAGCAGCGTCTATCAATGCAAGCAACCTTGTTTTAAGCAGTGGTTACCAATACTCTATCATCTCTGGCGGAAATGGGCAAATCCTTCAGATAGGAGTAGTTCCCGAACTGAATTCCCTACTTCTCCTGGCTATTTGCATCCTTTTTACATGGGTTGCCAATAAAAAATAAAAGCTACAACTTGTGCCAGTTGAGATATTTATTGTATAGGAAATTATAGTTTTGTCTTAATCTTAATCAATGCTCATAGAAACTAAGAAGTTGGGTGTTTGTCGAAAAAGCAAAGATTTTTATCACGAATAAGACGAATGGTCGAATGGCACGAATCGTTTTTATACAAATTTCATTCGTGTAATTTGTATATTCGCCTCATTCGCGATGAATACCTTTTTGCTTTCGGCTTGTCCAAGATAGAGAATAAGGATTAAGATTAAGATAAGATTGCAGCTTACGCACGGGAAAGATTGCCTCTGAAGGGGCTAAATTAAATATAAGAGGAGAAAAAATGACAATACAAAAAATCGCGATGGTTTTTCTTTTGCTCTGTGTTTCATTTTTGTATAGTGAAGAAAAAATACAAGAAAGCCTGGAAGCAAAGCAAATTTCCCAGACCATCCAAAAGATGGTGCCATTTCTCAAAGCCCGAACTGTTGCTATCCGCGTTGCTATAGGCGGGCAATATGGATTTGGGTCAGGTGCTATTCTGTCTTCTGATGGAATCGTTCTCACTTGCGCTCATGTTTCAGAAATTTCCAACAACCTTACCGTAATAACCTCAGAAGGCAAAGAATATCCAGCTCAGGCATTAGGAAAAAACAGTGTCAACGACTACTCTTTGCTTAAAATCGAAGCCAAGGATCTTCCCTATTTCGAGTTAGGAGATTCTTCTGATTTAAAGCTTATGCAATGGGTTGTTGCTCTAGGGCATCCAGGTGGGCCTTACCCTGATAACCAGCCTGCTGTCAATGCAGGGAGGGTTCGTGGATTGCATAAGAAGCTACCGATTTTTCTGGGATGGAAGTTCTACGACGATGCTATCCAGAGCGACGCGCCTATTTTTGCAGGGAATTCAGGTGGGCCACTCGTAGATTTGCAAGGACGGCTTGTTGGTATCAATGGGGCGATCATGCTCGTAAACGATCTCGCCTTTTCTGTTCCCATAGACAAGATCAAAAAAGACCTCTCGGATATGAAAGAAGGGCAAAATATAGAAGGTTTTCTGCCAGGTTTTTTTGAATGGATTGGGATATTGACAGAATTGCAAGAAGATATACCTGAAGAAGATATGGAAAAAATTTTCAAAGATACACCTTTAGGAAAGATACTAAAACTCTTAGGAACACCCCAAGCTCCTCCTACTCCCAGGCCAGAAGCTGGCATAGATTTTTTGGATGTAGACAAAAAAATATATGTTTCCTATATCCACGAGACGGGAATTGCAGCTCTTACAGGTCTTAGAGCAAAAGACAGAATCCTGAGCATCAACGGCAAAGGAGCAGAATCATCACAGCAAATACAAAAAATGTTCCAAAAAGCAAAATTAGGCGATAAGTTTAAGATTGTTTTTACAAGAAACAACGCTTCCCACACAACCTGGTTCATCTTCGACAGAAAAGCATACACAAGAGAATCCCTTTTGCAAAGAACATTTCAGAAAGAAGGGCTTAAAATACATCGATCTATGGTTAAAGTCTTTTCTGGTAATGAAATGAGATGCTATGGCGCGGTTGTTTCTCAAGAAGGCCATATTCTTACAAGCTTGCATAGAATCCAAAATCTTTCTGGCCTTACCATCCAGATGCCAGGAGAAGAAAATACTTTCTATAAAGCAGAACTTGTAGGTTCTCATGGAATACACGACCTTGCTCTTTTGAAAGTGCAGGTCAAAAAGGCTTTTGTTCCCTTAGCCTTGTCTAAAGAAAAATTGCAAATAGGCCAATGGGTAATTGCAGGAGGAAACGAAAAAGGCGTAATCCAGGCTGGCATGGTCAGTGCTTTGGACAGAGAAGTGCCAAACCAGAGAAGAATACCAACACTTGGGCTTTTTGGGCTACTTGGCAAACCAAACAAAGGCCCGATAAGAGCATACATGAGCATCATACAGCACGATGCCAATATTGATTCAGAAGATTTTGGTACACCCTTGTGCAATGAAAAAGGCGAAATGGTTGGCTTGAATGTAGGTCATTTTTATCGCGGCACTGTGTTTGCAACACCCGCTTCCATGGTTGAAGAAGCCATGCCATCTCTTCTGCGAGGAGAGCATATACCTGCAACAGATGATTACCAGGAATATATACCCAAGCAAGATCCTTATAGCAAGCTTCTGGACTATTTCCTCAGCCCCGAAAAGCAAAAGCAAAAAAATTTAGAGGAAATTCTAAAAGAAATGATGAAATCCCCTGAACCAGTCCAAAAACAAGGCTTCATGGGCATAAAAATCTCAGACCATCCCCAAGGTATTGAAGTCGTGGAAGTATTACCAGGCTATGGTGCTGAAAAAGCAGGGATGGAAGTCGGCGATATTATCATTGCTGTAGATAAAGAAAAGATCAACACCCAGGTTTTGCACAAAATACGCCAGTATAGTCCTGGAAAAAAAATACAGGTAACTATACTACGCAAAAAAGATGCAGAATATGAACAAAAAGAGTTAGAGGTAGAACTCAGTGCTATAGAATAGAAACTAAGAAGTTAGATGTTTGCCGAAAAAGCAAAGATTTTTATCACGAATAAGACGAATGGTCGAATGATACAAATAGTTTTGATAAAAATTTTATTCGCGTAATTTGTATATTCGTCTCATTCGTGATTCATACCTTTTTAGTTTCGGCTTGTCTGAGATAGGTTATATAAAATTGCTAATCCATTGGTTGGCTATTTTTACAAGGAAATGCGATATGCTATCTTCACAAGAACAAAAATTTTTGCTGGAAACTGCTCGCAAAACGCTGGAATTGTATATAAATCATCGAACCATATATAAAATCGAAGATGTATCTTTGCTAACAGAAAATTTGAAAGCACCCAGGGCTTGCTTTGTTACCTATAGAATAGAGAAAGAGCTTAGAGGCTGCATTGGTAGCATCTATCCAGAACAAGCCCTTTTTGAAGCAGTAATCGATAAGGCGATTGCCTCTGCTGTCAAAGATCCAAGATTTCCCCCTGTAAGCAAAAAAGAAGTTCCTTTGATTCATATAGAAATCTCTGTGCTTTCTCCTATAACGCCGATTGCCTCTCTCGAAGAATACGATGTCGAAAATCATGGTATTATATTGCAAAAAAGAGGCTGTAGTGCTCTATTTCTACCCCAAGTGGCAACAGAACAGGGCTGGACAAAAGAAGATACCTTGCTCCATTTATGCAGAAAAGCACGCTTACCAGAAGATGCCTGGCGTTCTGGATGCCAATTCCAAATCTTTACAGCCCAGGTTTTCGAAGAAGAAAGCTAAAATAGAAAATATAAACCGCAAAATTTTCAAAAGAAAGGCCAATATGAAAAACAAATTAATTTTTCTTTGTATGCTTGTTTTTATTCTGTCCGTACACGCTGTTCCTAACTATAGTCTGCCGCTCAACCCATCTTTGGGAAGCCAGATAGGCAGTGGGACATTGGATGTTGTTTTTAGTACAGGCAGTTTTGTGCAGTATGATGTTCAAGATGTAAATTTAAATGTATTGTTGGTTAAAATGCAGATCACGAATATTCGTAGCTATGGCAACCAGCCAGGCTTTGGTTCTATACAGCTATACAATGGCGTGAATTTGATCAACCAAACATCCTACGTTGCGGCTTCTGCTCAAGACTGGAGCAATGTGCAGACAATCAATACCTGGTATTCTTCAAATCATAGCAGTGACTATGGTTATGCTCTTACACGTCCCATGGTAAATGGTTTATACAATGATGCTGGTGGAGTCAATGACAATTATACAATGCAAAATCCAGGCAACAGCACGGGCTTTATATGCTATTATTATGTAGGTTTTGATAGCAGTGTGCATGTTACTTCCCTTAAATTCGGTACAGGAAGCAATTCCGATGTTACCTATAATATGACTTTCTATGCCTTTAGTACTGCAACTGTACCAGAGCCTGCATCCTGGATCTTGATGCTTGTTTTTTTTCTTTATACAATCGTAAAGAAAAATAAATAGCTGAAATTTAAATGCTTATGGATTTATCTCTTTTGGAGAAAAAAATTATGACAAAAACAATTCTTTTTTGCTTTCTCGCACTCTTGCCTGTTTTGCTAAATGCCAATAGCCTTTTGCTTAATGGCGATTTTGAGAATACTTCTGTGGAAACGCTGGCAGATGGTAGGTTGAGATTCCAGGGATGGACAGCCAAATATACCAATGGTGGCTATTCAGGAATCTATCAGGAAGGAATCAATGGTCTTTCTGCTTATAGCCACAGCGATAGCCTGAACGATCCCAACGATCCCTTTTTTCCTTATATCAACAGCACCACGCCAAATCTTGACCACTTTGCTTATGCCAGACCTAGTGGCCCAGCACCCACAAGCAGTTTTGCTGAACTCTATTCCGATGTTTTTAGCAAACAAGGGAACGTCAAAATGGATGTCTGGCGCGAAAGCAGTGGATCTTATTCCGAAGTTCGCTTCCATAGAGCAAGCGACAATGCCTTGCTCGATTCCTTTGCCTTTACAGGCTCTACCGCTGTCCATAGTTGGACAACAGTAACATTAGATGTTTCTGGTATTTCTGATGGAACAGATCTTTATATTGTTTTGAGGGGCGGAACCTATTCTCCTGGATCAGGCTGGCTAACATTCTTTGACAATATCTTTGGTGGGCTTACCCAGGAATACAATGTTCCCGAAGCAGGCGGCGGATCTGTTGGCGTTCCAGAAAGCAGTTCTTTTTTTATGCTACTTATGAGTTTTTCTATGGTAGCTTTTTATTGTAAGCGTAAATAAAAAAACCAGGCAAAAAAATTTTTAGTTTTGGGAAAATGGAAAAAAATTTTCCCAAAACTTTTTTCCATATCAGAAAAGAGCATTATGCGATTTTTTATTTTATTATTGCTGTTTTGTGCTTGTTTTGCCTTATGCGAAGACCGCTTCCCCAAGCCTGAATTTGAAAATGGACATAGCATCCCAAGCCCCACAGAACCTATGCCTCGTTCATCGTTGTGGCAATACACAGATATAGGTGTTTTGTTTTTATCTTTAAGCCTTGCCAGCTATCTGGCTTTAAAAATAAGAAGCCGAAAGGCAGTTTTTCTTCTAAGCCTTTTTTGCCTTGGCTATTTTGGCTTTTATAAAAAAGGCTGTATATGTCCTATTGGTGCTATTCAAAACATTTCTTTATCTTTATTTGATATGCAATTCGCTCTTCCCATCGCGGCTCTTATAATCTTTTTTTTGCCTCTTGTGTATGCGTTGCTTTTTGGAAGGATGTTTTGCTCCTGCGTTTGCCCTTTAGGGGTTTTGCAAGACCTTTTTGCTATTAAGCCTTTGGAAATCAAGAGGTGGGTGGCTTTGCCTCTGCGCCTTCTAGCCTATCTTTATCTTGGATTAGCTATTCTCTTGTCTTCTACAGGAAGTGCTTTTATCATTTGCCAGTATGATCCTTTTGTTGCTTTTTTCCGCTTTTCTGGCAAGCCAGAAATCATCCTGCTTGGAATCGCATTTCTGCTAACAGGTATTTTCCTGGCAAGGCCATATTGCCGTTTTTTTTGTCCTTATGGCGTTTTGCTTGGCTGGCTTTCCCGAATTTCCTTCTGGCATGTCAATATTACACCACAAGATTGCATTTCTTGCCGTTTATGTGAAAAAACCTGCCCTTTTGGTTCTATTCTGCCACCAACAGAAGAAAAACCCAAAGAATCCCGCTCGCAAGGAATATATAGACTTGCTATGCTTTTCTTACTTTTGCCTTTTTTGGTTTTTTTAGGATCTTGGAGTATAGGGAAACTGTATATACCTCTTTCTAAGATGCACAGAACAGTCTCCCTCGCTGAACGAATCCATGCAGAAGAATCAGGCAAAAAGGCAGGAACTATCTTAGAAAGCAAAACCTTCCGCTCTCTAGGAAAAACAAACGAAGCACTTTATCAGGAAGCCATGGGCATCCGCTATCAATTTTTTATAGGAACTCATATTCTAGGCGCATTGGTTGGTCTATACATAGGAGTCCAGGCAATTCTTTTTTCTTTGCATCGTATAAGAAATGCTTATACTATAAACCAATCCCAATGCTTTAGCTGCGCAAGGTGCTTTGCGTCTTGCCCTGTAAAGATTCCCCATTCTCGCTAAAAATTGCACAAAACTCTATCTCGTACAAGCCGAAGCCGAAAAGGTATCCATCAAATTACACGAATGAAATTTTTATAAAAACGATTCGTATCATTCGATCATTCGTTTTATTCGTGATAAAAATCTTTGCTTTTTCGGCATACATTTCATTTCTTAGCACCTATTGAATGGCATCAGGTTAAAACAGGTTGGGCGAGGTAAAACCATACTTCATGGTTTCCTGCGCTTCCAGGATAAGGAGACAATGCGTATTCTATCTTTTGGAATTTTGGCTGAAAAAAAGAAACCAGCTTCTTGGCTACTTCCAGAACTTCTTCCTGTGTCAGGATGCGTTTTTCTTTATCAGAAATTTCATATTGGCCTTTTAGCAGGGATAGAATTTCTCCTGAAGGTTTGATCGAACGCAAGGCAATCGGAATAATATGCTCTTGTTTTGTCCATCCAACATCAATGGTAACTAAATCCAAAGGCTCAGGAGAACGCCAATGCAAGGCATTGGTTCTTTCATAAAGAACAACTCTAGGGTCTTGCCTAAGCTTCCATGCCAATGTCCCATAGCATGTGTCTACAGAGTAGACTTTCTGTGCCTGGTTCTGTAAAAGGCAATCAACAAAGCCTCCTTGATGGCTACCTAGATCGGCTGCTGTTTTGTTGGCGGCCTGGATGGAAAAATGGGATAAAGCAAAAGCGAGTTTAAGACCTCCTTTGCTTACAAAATTACAATCGTCTGGACGATTGGATTTGGCTCTGTGTTTCATGAAATGCCGTGTTCTTTCCTGAGAAATGGTTTAAAAGATAAACAACGAGAATTCCATAACTTCCCCATTATGATTTCACAGCAGAGACGCAGAGTACGCAAAGAAGAGAGAAGCATCATGAAAAATATTGTCTCTGCTTCTCCGTCTATTCGTGCCATTTGACCATTCGTCTTATTCGTGATAAAAATCTTTGCTTTTTTGGCAAACATCTAACTTCTTCTCTGCGATCTCTGCGCCTCTGCGGTAAATTTTTTTCGAAATGGGTGAAGTTATTGAATTCTGATTCCTAAATTTTTTGCTCTAAGGTGTAAAAATCCGTAGTATTCAGACCTGAGCAGCCTATTTTTTTTTCAAAAAAGCAGCTAGAGCTAAGATCAGGCTTACCAAAATGCCTGTGGATGGCTCTGGCACAGCAACGGAAAATTCAGCACCCCACATATTAGTTACAGCATAGGTTTTTGAACCTAAATAGGTTCCTGCTTTTGTATACTGGGAAAAAGTTCCTGACGCGCTTTCGCTCATCCAGAGAGTTCCATCAGCATAGTCCATAGCTAAGGCACTGTTGCTGGCAGTTCGGGCAGTAAAAGAAGACAAAAGTGACCCTGTCATGCTGAAATTGCTGACTGTGCCGTATCCCCAACTGCTAACCCATAAAGAATTGTTGGAAGTATCATAGGTTATTCCCAATGCGTTGCTTCCTGCATTGAAAAGATATTCGGGGTTTTGCCAGTTTAAGCCATATCGATATACATTTCCTGTATTCCAAACTATACCATAGTTGTATTGTCCATCCGATGTTCCATCGTGGTGATAGGTATGGAGAGTAGTGTATTGCGTGCCTGTAAAAGTGCCTTGCAATGTATATTCCGCGCCTATATAGCTAGTTGTATGTCCGATGGTGCGGACTCTGTCGGATGTTACAGCTATGGCAATTTCCCCATTAGCACCTGTTGACCAAGAACGAACAATGTTGCTTCCCTGGATAACAGCGATTCCTGCATTTTGCCATTTTACTACATACATCTCACTGGTGGGGCCTAGTGTGTCTGCAAAAATGGTAATACACAGAAGAAAAAGGATGATAAAGAGAAAGTTTTTCATAGTATGCGCCTCCAAAAAAAGGAAAATAAAACATTATGCTTATGGATTTAAGCTCCTAATCTGGATACATCAGAAAAGTATTTTATCACGAATTTTGCGAATGGACGAATAGCACGAATAGATCATCTTATTCGTGTCATTCGTGATTTTAAAATTAGGAGCTAACTCAATAAGCGAATAAAACATATTCCCCATTGGGAAATTTTATTGTATCAAAATTTTTGCAATTCGCTATTTTTTTTCTGGAAAAATGGCATAAAAATATTGTTGTATAAGGGATGAGTGTTTTTTGGGCCAGGGAGTTGAGATTAGGCTATTTTGAGAAAGATGGAGAGAAATGCTTTGTGGCGTAGGGGTAAACAAAAGGCTGGTTTCTTTTGTTTTTTGGATTTTTTCCCACACAAATTGTTTGCTGGAATGGAATTGGATATCGCTTTCTGAAGGGGCAAGGGATGCAGCGGATAGATTCCCCTGGTTAAAAGAGGCCATGGCTTCTTTTAGAGAACGCAAGGCGGATTTTAAGGCCATTTCTTTGTGTTGCAAGGAAACCTTTTTTTCTTGCTGCTCCTGGAGAGAAGGCAAAGCAGGCTCTAAATCCTTTGGATGCTCTTTTCCTTTTGTGCTGGAAATGGGACTTGTGGATGTTTTTTCTGCCTCTTTTGTCTTGGATGAAAAGGAAAAAGGCGAAGGGATCTGGTTTGGGATTTTTTGTGAAATATGGTCGAGCTTTGCTTGCAATTTTTTTTCTATATCTTTTGCATAAGACTCTATGCCTTGTTTGTGTTCTGGTTTTTCTGAATGCAAAGAAAAAGCGGAGGCGATCTTTTCCATATCTTTTGCCAATTCTTTTTCCTGCGAATCCCAGAGTGCTTGTGTGGAATGGGTTAGGCTTTGCAATGCTATTTTTTGTTCTTCTTGGATTAATATTGGATATTCTTTGCTTTTAATGCTATAGAATGGAGCTAAAAAAAATAAGGACAGCAGGCTAAAAATCAGCAAATTGTTTTGCCAGCGTAAACCCTTCTGTTGCGTAGAAATTTTTTCTTTGCCCCACAATTCTCTTAGCTTTGCTATGGTATCTTGTTCTACTGCCTTTTCGAAAGGGGTTGGATTGTTTTTTTGAAGGAGAAAAAATGTAGAACAGACTCTTTCTTCTAGCTTGTAGTATTGGTCTATCCATCTGGCTGCTTCCCAAGCGGAAATTTTTTTTGCTAAACAGCACAGAAACAAAAATAAGGGGAAAGCAAACAGGACTGGATGCTTTTCTTGTAAAAAGAAAAAGTGAATCCAAAGGATCGCAGAATAGCAAAGGAGAAGGTTTTTAAACCAATACAAAGCATGGTCTTTTTTCTTCTTTTTTTGGATGCTGCGAAGGCAGCTTTGGTAAAAAATCCTGTCATCCAGTTGATAAGAATCTTTTTGCATTTTTAGCCTTAAGTGATGAGAATTAAATAACTTCCCCATTAGGAGTTACGCAAAGAGATTTTTATTTGGGGGAAAATTTTTGTAAAAATTTTCCCCCAAACCCCCTTTAAAAACTTTTATATTTTTATTTTCCAAATCGAAAAATAGATCCTTTTTTTCATGAAAAGAGCTTGCAAAACTAAATAGAGTAAAGATTTTAATCACTCGCAAGATAGATATATATTGTATTTCAATATGTTAAGAATACCTGCGTAACTCCTATCTTAATCTTAATCTTAATCTTAATCTTAATCGTTATCTTAATCTTAATCTTAATCTTAATCGTTATCTTAATCTTAATCTTAATCGTTATCTTAATCTTAATCGTCCAAATGGGGAACTTATTTCATTCCGATTCCTAAAGAAATTTTTATTTGGCTGACTTTCGATATTTTTATCGTAATCGTACGATTACAATAAGGCAGTTTGATTATTCCTGTCCGCAGAATACATTCACCACAGTTCTGAACCCAGTGAAATTGAGGCCAATGGCGTAGTTTTGTTTTCTTCGCACGGTCACCTTGATGGCTTTGGCAGGGCTAAGCCAGGAGCCTCCGCAGAGGACTTTTTCCAGCCTCAGGACTTCGTGCGCCCAGTCTTCGCACCATTCGGCTGCGTTTCCTGCCATATCCATACAACCATACTGCGAAATGCCTTCTGGATAGCTTCCTATGGGCGTGGTTCCTTCTTTTTCTTTCCTGCTGTAACATGCTGGATAGGGTTCTTGCCTTGCAGGCCACGGATATTCTCTTGTGTCTAGTCCTCTTGCTGCTTTTTCCCATTGGCTTGCTGTTGGCAGGGATTTGCCTATCCATTCACAGTAAGCCTTGGCATCTTTCCAGCTCACATATACGGCTGGATGATCCAGCCTTGTGTTCCAGGATGTCTTTTCGAGATGAGGATACTTTTGCGTCTGGCAAAAGTTCAGGTATTGGACAAATGTCACCTCATACCTGTCTATATAGTACGCTGGCAAGACCTTTTTCTGAGGGGGATTCCCTTCGTAGAACTCGCCTTCAGGAACATAGACCATCTCAGAGCCGTCCTTGCCCCACACATAGATTCCTCTCTCTTGTCCGCAGTACATGCCTAAAGGAAGCTTTTCGCCATGCCATCCAAAACCTGGTTCAGGAATTTGCTTTTCTTCTTTTGCCATCAGCCCCTTTTCTCTCAGGGATTGGCGAAATTTCTCCTGCAACTTGCCCCAATGCGGGCAATCCACAATCGTATCTTTGACTTCCGATACCTTCTGGTCTGCAAACACCAGGCGATAGCTCAGGCTGAACGAGTTGTACAGGTCAGCTATCTCTCCTACGAAAATCGCATCGGACTGCGCTACTTTCGCTATTTCCTTCATCTCTTCTTCTTTTAGCACAGATGGGCTGGTAAGCAGCTTTTCCGCCACCATTTCCTGGATGCGAGATCGCTCCAATATCTGGTACTGTTCTGACTGGATGCTCGATGCCATGATCCCCGCCAGACATTCGCCCGCGCCTCTCTTGATCTCTCCGATTTCTTTGAATCCAACTATGGCTATCCTGGTTTTTTCTGGGACAGCAGCCTGTTCCTGAGCCATTACCATAATAAAACCCAACAACAATAAAGCAATACAGTATTTTACCATGCTATCTCCTTTATTTCACTTCATATTCCACAGAGCATTTGTTCCATTTTTCGATGACCTGGATTCGCGCGATGTTTGCCTTGCTTCCCAGGGTACTCAGGATGCTTTGTAAATCTTCCTGGCCTAGCATGGCACTGTGGATTTGCTCTACGTTGCTGTCCAGCATGAAATCCTTGACGAACGTGTCGGGCAGATCATAGCCTTCCAGAGGATTTTTTTCGAATATATAGGCTATCATCCATTCCCTTCCTCTGGGTGGTTGCACCTGGATACCCCAGGCCGCTCCTCTGGGCGGAATGCTGATGGTTTCTCCTGCCTTTACCTCACTTTTCGGACTGTCTGCGTTGGGATACAACAGAGTCACTGCCCCTTTTTCCGTCAGGTTCAGCAAGAACAAATATCCTGATGCATTGGTCTGTACACTCACCTTCACATATTCCCCTATTCTGAAGGAGCTTCTGTCTGGTGACACCTTCATCTGCAAATTCCAT
>JABWCH010000180.1 GCA_013359215.1 Candidatus Brocadiia bacterium
TGAAATGCGCATTTTTATCTCTTGTCTTACAAATAGTTAAGTTAAGTTTGATAAATTATGTGTAAAGAGTCCGTACAATCTTTAATTATCAGAGACTAATTAATCAAAATCCTATTAATTAATTACAGAATACTTTTGCCAAAAGCATCAATATAAAGAAATAAAATCTTCTAATAAATTTTTAAATTTTTAAAAAATTTAAAATAAAATTGTAAAAGACACATTACAAAAAAAATATTTTTTTTAAAATATATTGACAAAAAATCGAATTTTGTATAATGTAATATACATATATTCAAATTATTTTTTATAAAGGGATCATATAATGTTAAAATTTTATTTTTTATCGCTATTTTTATTATCTTTTTATCTTAATTCTCAGGTGTATAACATAATTGAAGAAGGAATAGGGGAAACGTTAGAATTAGCTTTACAAATGGCAAAAAAACACGCTATAGCAAAAACATTAGGAGAAGAAATAAAAAACTTCAGTAAAATGGAAAATTTTAAAATTACGCTTGATTTAGTCACAGCCGAAAGTAGTTCATGGATAAAATCAGAAATATTAGAAAAAAGAAAAGAAAAAAATCATTGGTATGTGAAAATTAAATGCCAGGTAATGCCAAAAATTTCTGTTCTATTAAAACCTTTATTAGAGAATCGCTTTAACAATAAACTTTCTCCCCAATCATTACAATCTCTTTTTCGATACCAAAAAGGAATTCTTCTAGATGAAGCTGGCTTAAAAAATATCAATATATTAGAAAATCAATTCCTTCTATATGGATTTCGTTTAATAAAAAATAAAATCTCACAAGAAAATATAATAAAAATAAAAAATATAATAAAAACAAAAAAAAGTGAAACTTTACTCAATGAATTTTTTAAATCAGAACCCTATGACTTTGTCATTTCAATCATAGAAATTCAGGGAATGATTAAAGTTGAATTTTACAATGCTTACAATGGAGAAATCTATGCTATTGCATCTGCAGAAAAAGATTCTGAGTCTTGTGTAGAAAATATCAGTCAAGAGATATTTCCTCAACTTTATACAAAAATCATTGAAACGCATGTTCCTAATATTTACACAATTTCTTTTAGGAATTTTACAACTAAAGAAATAAGATATATCCGTAAAAAAATACTGTCCTTAAATAGCGAAAATAGATGGGCTAGGTTGCAAGCTCAAATAATTGAGCCAGAAGTTTTTCCCATCTCAACCTATTTACAGTTTGAAACTTGCTTTGAAAAAAATATGCAAGATTTTATTGATGAAATTCTTACAAAAGAACTCCATTTAGAATTGGGCAAAGATTATAATGGTAATTTTTTAATGAATTTTCATTTCTTTTTCCGATACTAAAATTTCTTTAAGGGTAAAATTATGATTCAACGTTTCCATATAGTCACACTATGGATACTTTTAATATATACAATAGCAATCAATGCTCAAGATAAATTAAAACTACAAATGCTACTTAATAAGAGCTATAATTCTTTAACAAGAGATAAATTAGGATATGCTTTTGGATATTTTATAGGAATTGGAGCAACAGAAGATATAGCCTGCAACCAAGCACAAAAAAACATGATAGACAAAATTCTCAAACAAAAAATATCGAAAGATGCTCCTTCTTTAATTTTTCAAAATTTCAGAAAAGATATTATTAATAGAGCAGAGGAATTTATTCTTGAAAAAGAGGCTATACAAAAGTATTGGCAGCCCCCTAACATTTGGAGCTATAGTTTTTATTTCAAAGCAGATGAAAACAAAATAAGAGAAGAGTTATTTAAAAAAAAAGATTTTTTAGAAATATTAAAAAATAAAAAAATTTTGATATTACAGGAAAAAAAACCTTCTTTAGAAATTATCAATGCAAAAATTTGCGAACTTTTTCTACGAAAAAAAATTTTTAGAATTATTAAGCACAACAGTAAGAAACAACAGCTAGAAAACTTAAAAAAAATTTTGGGAAAAAATGAAATTGCAGATAATCTAGATCTTACTATAGAAAATGATACAGAATTTGCACTTCTCTTAAAAGACGTTAACATGTTCCCCACCTTAGTAATCTCAGAATTATACAATCTAATCACAGGAGAACTAATAGCAAAAATATCCACAGAAGTATCAAAAAATGAAATCCAAATAGGAGAAAAAATAGGGGAAGAAATTTTTGAAAGTATACTTTTTAATATGTCTCAATGCTTTATAGAGGAAAAAAATCGTTTATTTTTTTGGAAATGCGGCCAAGCAAAAGAAATTAAAAAAGTTTTAAAAGATTTAAATTTTCAAATTATTTCTTATAAAGAGATTCCCAATCTTTTAATTATAGAAGTCCTCTATAAAGGAAAAGAAAACTTTACCATACTAGCAGACAATATTTTAAAACTTTTAGAAGAAAAAGTTTCTTTAAAACTTTATATTCGACTACAAGCTGGAAATGATATCATATTTTGTAAAGAATTTTAAGGAAATAAAAATGTTGAAAAAAAATTTTTTTTTTATTTTAATTTTAGTACTATATAGCTGTTCTTCATCAAATATTAACTACAAAAATGAAGTTTGTGAATGTGATATAAAAAATTATAATCTGGCGTCTAGTATTAGCGAATCTGAAATACTAAACACTATACAAGAAGGTGATGTTCTTATTAGGCTTACGAATCATCCTTCTTCTTTATTAATTGCATTAGGAACATTAGGCATTGGAAGCCATTCTGGTATATGTCATAAAGTCAAACAAATAAAACAAATAGGCGATAAAACAATTGAAATGGAGCATTGGAATGTTGCTAGTGCTTATCCAACTTTAGCTTCAAGTTCCCCAGCTCCCATTTCAGAAGAAGAAAAAAAATTAAATAGCTCTCCAAATCTAGAAAACAACTATAAACTGGATGGAACCGCAATATGCACTAGCGAGGTCAAATATTTTATTAAAGATTTTACTGGTAGCGATGTACCTAAAAAAGATAGATATGAAATTCTTCATGTTATTTTGTTGCGCCCTAACAAAGAGTTGTTTAAAGAAAATAAAAACAATCTCAATACTATCATCCATAGCTATAAAGCCAAAAAAACAAGCTTTGATTTATTTTCAGACTATACAGATGAGAGTACTACTTACTGTAGCAAATTTGTAATTCATATATTAGAAAGATATTTAAATACTAATAAGCTATGTGGAAATGACTACAATATTTGTTCTACTATGCTTAATGCCGCCAAGGGCTACTTCTTAAGCCAGGGCATAAAGGATAAGGATATTAAAAGTTATATGGGGTCTTACAGTAACCTTCTACTTCAAACAGAAGAAAGACCAGCTTTTTATTTAGTGACTCCTGGCGGTATAGTAAGGTCGTGCCAGTTTCAACATATAAAAACTTGGACAAGATATCCATTTAGTTCTCCTTACCATGAAATTTTTTCAAAAACATGCGGCTTATTTTTGGACCAAATAAATAAATTAAAAGAGCAAAAAAACAAAAAAATTTCTGAAAAAGACTTTCAAAAATTCCAGGAACAAATAATTACTGATTATAATTCCAAAGATGATATACTTAGTGATGGAAGTACAAAGGAAGATCAAAAAGTTTGGAATTCTATAAAAGAAGGCTGCTTTAATAATTTATTAAACACTATAAATTCTTATGAATCTATAATTGACAAAAAAAATTATTTTTTTGATAGTGATATTTTTATTAATAGATTAATTGATAGTTATTTACAGGATAGGAATACACATATTATGTTATGGAATTTATTTCTAAAAATATTAAATTCATAAATTATCCAAAAGAAAGAGAAACTATGAAATTTTTTTTACTTCTTTATATTACTATCTTTTTACTAGTAGGATGTAGCAAATTTTTAAAGGAGAATATACAAAACCCAAAAATATCCAATATTAAGGGGCCTTCCTTATTTTATAAGGGAAACTTAAAAGGAAAAGGAACTTTATTTCTTTCAAAAGTTAAAAATTCCCATGATCCTCTTACAAAATATATAGAAGAAAAATTAGCCCTAAATCAAGGAATCGAAAAAATATTAGAAGAAGAGGAATTAGTTGATAAATTGAACAAGATGATTAGCAGCGAAAGACTATATGAAAAAGAACGATGCAGAGATATAAAACTATCAAAAAAAACGGAACAGCTATTGATAGGAAATTCAAGTAAGGCTGACATCATAGACATAGAATTAAATCGTTCACTTATAGAAGACGCTTACCCAGAAGAAATAGAAAAAAGCTATGCAACATCCCTTTTGACATATAAAAATGGAATTTGCTTCTTGCGTTTATATGGATCTCCATACGAAATAGGATTCCAGCATGGTGTTATGCTAAAAGAGAAGATACATAATCTTTATTATGACTATTTGCTTAACTTTGCCAGTAAAAAAGGAAAAAAAGAAGATGAACTTATTGCGATAGCAAAAGAGAAATATCTTCCTTCTATAATCAAACAAGAAAAATACATTCAAGAAATGGAAGGCATAGCCAAGGGGAGTGAATTAAATTTTGATCAAATCCTTCTCGCTAACTGTTTCGTAGAAATATTAAAATGTATCCAATGCACTTTAATTGCCGTACCAGCTTCTTATACATCGAATCAAGAAACAATTATAGGACGGAATTTGGACTTTCCTTCTCTAGGGGTTTTAGAAAATAATACAGTTGTTTTTGAAATTTTCCCTAAGAATGGAAAATCATTTGTAAGCATTTCCTGGCCTTCAACATGTGGTGTTCTTTCTGCAATGAATGAAAATGGTTTGGTAATGAGTATCGCAGAGGTATATTGCAATTCTAAAATAAATAATGATGGTATGCCATATACATTTTTTTACCGCCATATACTAGAAACACAGGAAAATGTTGAAAATTTCAAAAAAACTTTAATAGAAAGAAAAGAAGAAATTACAACAACTCATAATATCATCTTGGCAGATGCTACAAATTCAACTTGTATTTTGGAAGTTTTTCCAGGTAGTGTAAAAGTAAGAGAATTAGAAGGTAAAAAAATTCTTTTTGCTATTAATAGTTTTGTTGAATCTTCTGGCTATATGAATGATAACAGGCAACAATACCTTAGCAACTATTCTTTTGAAAGTGGGATTCCTATAAATACTCAACTCATTCAATTACTAGACAATGTTAAATTGCGGGGGATTAATATTCAGAGTATGATATTTTACCCCAAGAGGCAAGTAATAAGCCTTGCGGTAGGTTTGCCAGCAACAAAAGCAACTTTTCAAGACTACTGTTTTAATCAGAATCCTATTGTAGATTCACCCTACGATGGTTCTATGCAGATCCAGAAAGTCTTGACACCACCTTCTACTGAAAAAGATACAACTGAGAAAGACACAACTGTTAAAATTCAGGTAGATACAGTACCGCCTTCTACTGAGAAAGACACAACTGTTAAAATTCAGATTGATACCATACCGCCTTCTACTGAGAAAGACGCAACTGTTAAAATTCAGACGGATACCAAACCACCTTCTACTGAGAAAGACACAACTGTTAAAATTCAGATTGATACCATACCGCCTTCTACTGAGAAAGATTCAACTGTTAAAATTCAGACGGATACCAAACCACCTTCTACTGAGAAAGACACAACTGTTAAAATTCAGGTAGATACAGTACCGCCTTCTACTGAGAAAGATTCAACTGTTAAAATTCAAGCGGATACAGTATCTCCTTCTACTGAAAAAGACGCAACTGTTAAAATTCAAGCGGATACAGTACCTCCTTCTACTGAAAAAGATACCCCTAAACAGGCTCCCAAATAAAATGATATTTATAAACATTGCGCTGGTATCTCAATATGCCCAAAATAATTTTAAAAAAGTAAAAAAAATTTGTAAAAGGTGGTTCTCTTCTGATAATAATAATAAACTCCTCAAAAATCTTATTGGCTTATTGATAAGCCATAGTCCTGCTAAAATCTTTGATTATTTTAGAACCAAAAAGGTTGATGGAGTCGAGTTTTTCTTCGATTTTGCTTATAAAATTTTTTTATTTTCTAATTTTAAAGATTGGAGTAAATTTTATTTATTACTTATATATTATGGCAGGTATACAAAATGCAATGTCCTTCATGTAAAATTCCAATGATAGTGCAGCACCAAACATGTCCTCAATGCGGATTAGATGTACATGGAAAGGTGCCGAATTCTTTATTAAATATTTTAGATGATACACAACGTAAAATTTTATATGCATTTATCGCAACACGTGGTAATGTAAGTAAAGCTTCTGGACTTCTTAATTTATCAAGAATTACAACCGCAGGAATAATGGCTTCTATAAAAATATCTCTTCTGGAAAGTGCTTCCAAACAACAAAATAATGCTGAAGCTATTCTTTTTACTAAATTTTGCGAGGAAATGGAGGAGGAAGATAAAAATGAATGATTATGAAAAAAAACTATTGAAAGAAATAAAGTATTGGACTAAAGACTCCTCAGTATTAGGCCAAAAGAAATTTAATATAAAAAGATATTTTAATTATTTTTTAATATCTTTATTTTTTATTAGTATTTTTTTTTCTATTATTTGGTTCATTCAACCATTTCGAATCATTCGAAAAGAATTAAAAGAAATTATTTTTGAGCCAGCTTACATTTCTAAATCTTATAATATGCAAGAAACAAAACAAAATTTTTTGACAGATGGCCAAGAAGAAAAAAACTCTTATAAAATAGAATTAATAGACTTTCCTCCTCAAATAAAGGGAAATATTGAAAAGAATATTTTCTCTCATCTGAAAAATTTCATAAATAATAAAAATATAAAAAAAATTTTGATTGAAATAAAGCAAGAAAAAGAAATTTTAGAGGATGAAAAAATAAGTTATCTTCTATCTTTAAATTATCTAATTTTATTTAGAGATGGAAAAAATATATCTAAATCGAAAAAAAATGCTTATCCTTTTGAGCTACCTCTCAATGAGGAAGCTCAAATAAAAATTTATCAAGACAAAATTTTATATTTATTGAAAGAAAGTTTACCAAAAGAATTATAATTTTTTTTGATTTTTTTAAAAGCTATACTTTTGTAGATTTTCATAATATATTATAAATCAATATATTATGATATTATATTTTAACCACAAAAAAACAAAAAAAGAATAAATATTTAAATCTTTATTAAATAATAATTTACGACTTGTGCTAGCGACCCTATGATGAGGACATCATTTTTTTCTAGATGAAACTAAGAGAGCGTTCGCTCCTGTGCCCAGGATAAAAGGCTAAAAGGCAGGTAAAAAATAGAGGTAAAAAATAGCGAATTGGGGAAAATGAGAGAAATCGGTGTAGTCAGAAGATAAAAAGTCAAAAGAAAAAAGATAAAGACAGAGTGGTAGAGTAGTAAAAAAAAGTTAGACAAGGGAAAAGGAAGAGATGCTTTAAAGTAATTTCCTTTTCCCTATAAGCAATTTCCTTGCAGCCTGTATTTGGATTTCTCTTTCTTACAAGGAAGAATCGATATTTCGATGTAAAGATAGAGAAAATCTGATTTTTTCATGAGGCGCGCAGCAATTGAAACAAAGCAAGGTTTTGAGCAGGCTTAATATTGAAAAGAAGAGGTGAGCTAAGATAATGGAAAAGAGGCATAGATTCAATATTATAGCCAGCAATTTGTAGAGGTGCTTTGCCACGTTTATGGATGTCATCAACATCCTGAGAGAGAGGCGTAAAACGATAGAAAAGATGAAATATTTGAGCATGGCGGCGGGCAGTTTTAAGAGATTTAAAGCTGCCAATGGTTTTGTATCGTTGGGAGAAATTGCGGATAGCTCTCTCGCAGTCGTTGTTGGTAGAGATGGTAACACGTGGGTTTTCAACGACGCGCAAAATGTGAGGGAGATAGTTTTCCAGGCAATGGAACATGGGTAAAAGCCTGGCTTCCTGTTGAAGATATTTCTCTTTTTCGCGAAGGAGTGCCTGGTTTCTTTCTTTTATGGTTTTTCTGGACTTGGCATCAACGATATGGAAAATCCTCTCTTTCAATTCCTGTGCTATTTCTGGAATATCTTTCTTGCCGAATTGCTTATACATATGATCAAAGATGTTCTTTTTAAAATGGAAATGGCAGCGTGCCATGGTAACACTACGGCCATAGACTTCTCGAACAGCAGAATCATAGCAAGTAGCAAGATCGGTCATAATGGTAGTAGGATAAACCCCTTTTGCCTTAATCTGCTGTAGAAAGAGTGTGGCAGAATGCTGGTCACGAGTAGCAAAGAGTTCAATATGGATAATATCGTAGGTCATGGGATCCACAGCAAAAAATAGATAGGCAAATGGATGCTTTGGATTGGTCTTTTTGAGTTCTTTAATTTTGACAAATTTTTCATCAATACAAAGTGTTCCACTAAAACGAATGGGGCCAAGGATTTCTTGCCAGTGAAGCGTCATATAGCTAAAGCTAGTCAATTCATCATAAACAACGCTTTTGCTACTGCCAATCATTTCGGCAATAGATCGGCAGCTTCCCTTCATTCCCATATATAAGCGAAGCATAAGGCATGCCTGTGCGTAACGCTCTTCTTCCAGGATATGCTCATTATCTGGAGATGCTGTGAATGTTTGTTTTGAACAGTCTTCATTACAGCAACGAAACCGATATGTTTGTATCTGACGCTGCTCTCCTGTTCTGGCATCTAAAATCATTTTATTTTCAGGAATCCAGCTTCTACGCTTGGTTTTAAAGCCACCACACTGAGGACAACATATTTTATCCATGGACAATTTAGGTAAATGGAAGAGAAAGCATTTTAACCATGCCAGGTTCTTATGGCTTTTCACTTTTTTTTCCTCTGCGTTTCCATCGTCCTGTTTGACTTCTATAGACGTTAGAGTCCCAATATACTTATCAATTTCGGCTTTCTCTGGGATATTTCCTTGTAGCATTTTTTTTATGAGTTCTTCGCTAAAAGTTTTATATTGTTCTATCAGCCATTTGCTTGACTTTTTATAATTTCCTTTCTGGTACTCTGTATTCCATCTCTCGCGGATCTCCCAAAAATCTACATTACGCACAATATCCCTGATTTTGGGTGCTTTTATGTTTTCGCCTTGCTCCTGCAATTTTCTCTCTATGTCCTTGCAGGTTAAACCAATATCATTAAGCCATATTTTTAGTATTAGCTTTTGCAACCTTTGCTCTTCCTTCTCTCGGACAATGGTTTCTTCTACATGGCTTAGAGATCGAAATTTTTTTGCGACTTCATCATATCTGCCTAATAGCTTCTGGACATCCTGCCAGTTCGTACATTCCAGCATCTGCCCCAGTTTTTTAGTGCCTGTAATCTTTTGATTATTGTAATCTCTTGCTTTGGACAGTATTTCCAGCAATGAAGCTAGGCCAAACTGGTTATCTTTTTCTATATCCCAATATAAATTACCAAGATATATTCTATCACCATTCTCTTTTTTTTCTATTTTGACTTCCAGGGGTTCTCCCGTTGTACTAAATTTGCTTTCCTGGATTGGCCATACGGTTGTGTCCCATGCTTCGTAAAGTTCTAAATAATTTATCTTGCTCAACCCTGCTTTCACTTGTTCCTGGGTTATTTCCAGAAACCCTTTGCCCTGGAGTTTTTCTTGTATTTCCACCAACGACAGCCTTGGGCTCTCTTTCAAAATGGATAGCAATGCCATCCTTATCTTTGTTCCATATGGTTTCTTTTCATTCCCTGATAAGGCTTCCAGCGTATTCCCTTCACCCTGGTATAGCTTTACCCAACCTGTCAAAATATCATGTCCCTTGATTTCCATCGCTTCTCTTAGCTTATGTGCTGAAATCGCTGGCTTATTCTCTTCATCTAGTGCAGTCAGCAGCAACACGCAAAACGCTTTAAAATCAAAGCTGTTTTCTTTTGGCACTTGCCAATTTAGTCCTCCTATTGTAAAGCAATAAGCATGCTCGCTTTCCTCAATTTTTATTACTCCATTGTCGAATATTTTTTTCTGTTCTATCTGAGGAATGACTACATACATGCTCATCCCCAAACATATTGAAAAATTTTGACAATAAGGTTTTATCATCTGACAGATCCCCCATACAAGGAATGCCAGACTCATCGCTATATACACCGTCCCCAATTTCCCCAAAATATTTCTATACCAGTAAACCCATTTTTCCCGCTTTTCTGATGTTCTCCTTAGAAAACAGTATTCATTGAACGTTTTCATACTTAAAAGTATAAACACACTGCTAACAATCCATACACTACAGTTCCAAGGCCAAAGAAATGATAAAAACATAAAAAATATACTTTGCCGTATAATGCTTACACTTTGTTTACCATATACTTTCCAAAATCCCTTCCAGAATGGAGCCTCCTTGTAACTCCTTCGGCAAGTCTTTTTTATCCATTTTTCTTCTTTTTCTTCGTATCCTTCTAAATCAAACTGCCTTTCGCATGCCACACTTTTATAACTTGCAGCATACAAAAAAATACAAATTATTAAAAGCCGAAAATCTTCCTTTGGCTCAGCAGCCTTATATTTCTCTATCCCTCTCTCTATTGCCTTGAAGCTATCGTCATATTTGTGATTTTCTTCCGC
>JABWCH010000555.1 GCA_013359215.1 Candidatus Brocadiia bacterium
GAAGGCTTACACGAAGCGATCGCTTCAGATAAAACCCGCTTGCTTTTTTGGTTAATACAAGCTATTTTTTTAAAGATACTTATAACTTAACACGTATGACATCTACGCTTGCAATCTATTGCAAGACAAGTTTTACGGGAAAAGGAAAGAAATTCAATGCAAAAACGCAGAGTATGCAAAAATTTTTATATGTCTTTTCTTTTATTTGCACACACCGCGTCTTTTGAGTATGATATAGGAGGCTGCTATTTTTTCCTGATTTCGTTTAAGTAATCGCTTGCTGGCTTTCCTGTCAGCGTACTCCTTCGCACACTTCTCAGTAAAGCCTGGTAAGCCTCAGCAGGAAGGAATCCCTTCTCTAAAATAATTTCTCCTAAGTCGCGATATTTACCCATGACAATATTGTTAGAATATATTCTGGAACACTTTTCCACTTGTGGCTTAGACAGAATATTGTTTTCCAAAGCTGCCTTGAGGATATTTTTTCCCTCTTCTTTAACCAGGGCATCTTTTAAAACAGCGTAGATCTTTTCTCTCTTTTCCTCTGTAATCATTTTTTGCACAACCATGTTCGCAGCAATTCCACGGACTCTTAACTTTTTTAATCTCTGGAACTCGGCTACCTGGCTATTTTCTAAAAAATTATTTGCATTGCTGACTTTAAAGAAAAGATCATCTCCTCTATCAATCATAAACTGCACTTTTGTTTTGTCCAATGCCAGCTTTTGTTGAGGATTGATGATTCCTGTTTCCATCATGATTTCGCCCAGGTTAAGGATAATGCCCATAAGAGCAAGAGATTCCTGGCGTATCAGGCATTCTTCCATTTTTTCCACAGGAATAATTTTATTGTGGATAGCAATTTGTCCTGTCAGAACATCTTCTTCTGATGGGACAAAGCAATCTTCAAATTTCTGCTGTTTTACTTTAGATTGAGGTAAATCGCCTGAAAGCTGTGCAGATGTAAGCTCTCTTCTTTTTAGTTTATAAAGATCTTGTAACAATTCTGTAAAGTTTTGGTATCTTTTTTTCCGATCTTTTGCCATCATTTTATTTATTACAGCAGATGTAGCATCGGAAACTTTAGGATTGCGATCTTGTATTGCGGTAGGTTCTTCTTCTAGCAAAGAATTCATGACAGCAATAGGATCACTCCCTTCAAAGGGAGGCGAACCTGTTAAAAGATGATAGGAAGTAGCGCCCAAACTAAAAATATCTGTCCGAGTGTCTAAATCTTCATCTCCTCTTGCCTGCTCAGGTGACATATAATGAGGAGTACCTAAGACTGTCCCCAATACAGTAACTTTCATATCACTGTCTACGGATTTGGCAAGCCCCATATCACAAAGTTTTGCTTTGCCATCGTAAGTGATCATAATGTTATCAGGCTTGATGTCTCGATGGATGATACCTTGGTTGGCAGCATATTCCAAAGCTTTGCTAATTTGAATAATGACTTCCAGAACTCGAAATTCATCATAAGGCCCACGAGTTAAAAGCTCTTTTTTTGCTGTTACACCTTCTACATACTCCATAGCATAATAGCGTCGTCCTTTGAATTCTCCTTCTGAATAAGCCCCTATTAAATTAGGATGTTTCAACTGAATGCTTTGGGCAATTTCTCTTTTAAAACGTTCTATTGCTCTTGGATTGGTAGAAAGCTCTTCGGAGAGGATTTTGATAGCAACAAATTCGTTTGTTTTTGGATTTCTCCCTTTAAAAACATCTCCCATCGCTCCACTGCCTAGCTTTTCAACCAATTCATACTCCCCAATCATATATCCCGGCATACTCTGTTCCTCCCCGTCTTGGGATATGGTCTATAAAAAAA
>JABWCH010000181.1 GCA_013359215.1 Candidatus Brocadiia bacterium
TTGGAAAATAAAAATATAAAAGTTTTTAAAGGGGGTTTGGGGGAAAATTTTTACAAAAATTTTCCCCCAAATAAAAATCTCTTTGCGTAACTCCTAATAGTAATATAAGGATAAACAGAGCGTAGTTTAAGCCTTCTGTAAGGAATCAAAAACAGTATAGATGTTTTGGGGGAAAATTTTTGCAAAAATTTTCCCCCAAAATGAAAAGCTATAGCATTTCCTGAATGCAGGTAAGCAGGTTTTCTCTTGGAATGGTAGTTTGGGCGGGTTGGCCTTTGCGCCATTCTTCTCTATCTTGGATTTCCTGGGAGAGCATTCGCCCTTTTCTTAAATCTTTGATGGTAACCTGGTTGTTTTGGAGTTCATCTCCACCTAATAGTATCGCTAATGGGATGTCCCAGTAGTCTGCGTATTTTAGTTGCTTTGGTAAAGGCCCTTTACCAAGATAAACTTCTGTATTGATTCCTGCTTTGCGCAAAGTGAAAGCGATTTTTTGGTATTCCTGGTGGAGGTTTTTGTCCATGGCTGTAACCAAAACCTGGGTTGTTGCTTTGGGAGTTTTTAGTTTACCATAGCATTTGATAGCCTCTAGTAAGCGATCCAGACCAATAGACGCGCCTGTAGCTGGCACTTTTTCGCCTAGGAAACGCGCCACAAGGCCATCGTATCTCCCGCCGCTAAAGACAGAACCAAAGTCGCGTACATTCCCTTTTTCATCTTTATAAGGAATGGTCAGTACGGTTTCAAATACAGGGCCAGTGTAATAGCTTAATCCTCTTACGATGGTAGGATCAAAGCATATTTTTTCGTTACCATAGCCTGCAAAATCAAAGAATTGGTCCATTTCCTGAAGCTCTTTGACCCCTTCTTCTCCCATGGAAGAGCCTTTTACTAATTCAAAAAGGGCATTGCAAACGTTTTTTCTATCGCCTTTTACGCTGAGATAGGATTCTAAAGCTTGGATTTGGGAAGGAGTAAGATCAGCTCCTTGGGTAAAGTCTCCAGATTCGTCTCTTCTTCCTTTTCCTAAAAGCTCTACAACTCCCTTCATGCCCATACGGTCTAGTTTATCGATGGCTCTTAATGTTGTTAAAGCTCTTTCTGTAAAGCTTCCATCTTCTGCAACAGGGGGGATACCTGCCTTTTCCAGGATTCCATTAAGGATTTTTCGATTGTTTACTTTGACCAGGTATTCGCCTGGCATGATATTCAGGCTTTCCATAGAATCGCATATTATGCAGCACACTTCTGCATCTGCATGCATAGATGCTATTCCAACAATATCCATGTCCATTTGATAAAATTCACGGAAGCGGCCTAGTCCTGGCTTTTCATTGCGCCATACAATGCCCAACTGATAGCGGCGTAAAGGTCTTGGAATTTCCTTATATTGCGCTACAAAGCGGGCAAGAGGTGCTGTGAGATCATATCTCAGCGCAACCAGACTTTGGTCGCTATCTCTGAAAGAAAAAATACCTTCCTGTGCTTTATCGCATTCAGGCAAATATTTGCCTAAAACATCCACATATTCTACAGAGGGTGTCTCTATGGGAATAAAACCGTATCTTTCATAAACTTTGCTTACTGTCTCAATCATCCACCTTCGCGCCAGGTATTCCTGGGTAAAAATATCGCGAAATCCTTTTAAAAGGCGTGGCTTACATTTTTCCATTCCATTACCTTTCTTGAATGCACAAGGCATTTCTGTCCAGGTGTTACCCAGTGCTTTGCCTTGGCTAGTATATAAAACCCTTTCAGGGTAAAGAGTTACCTCGAAAAGTTAGCACGCATGACATCATAAGTCTTTTGCAGATATTTTCTTTTTTTTCTTCAATTATTTTGGGCAGCTTAGAATGCCTGCGTAACTCCTATTATTTAATTAATTCTTATCGTTAAAACTATTTTTTAGAAGAGCGACTGATAAATCGGTCATCTTCCCAAATGCCTTCAGCTTTAGTACCATTGACATATTTGTTGATACCATAGCCGTTTCTTCTATCGTTTTTCCATTGACCTTCATAGACTTCGCCGCTAGGCCATTTCATTATTCCCTGGCCGTTCAGTTTGTCTTCGACAAATTCTCCCTCATAGTAATGGCCGCCTTCATATTTGTTGATACCATAGCCATTTCTTCGGTCATTTTTCCAACGGCCTTCATAGCGTTCACCACCAGGCCAGGTCATGGTGCCTTCGCCATCTCTTACATCGTCTTTCCAATTGCCTTCATAGCGTTGTCCATTGGCATATTTATTAATCCCCTGACCATTTCTTTTGTTGTTTTTCCAATTGCCTTCATAGCGTTCACCACTAGGCCATGTCATGATGCCTTGTCCATCTCTTATATCATCTTTCCAATTGCCTTCATAGCGTTGTTTATTGACATATACATTAGTACCTTGACCATTTCTTTTATCGTTTTTCCAGTTGCCTTCGTACTGCTCTCCTGACGGCCATACCATTTTTCCATAGCCATGCAGTTGGTCATCAATGAACTCGCCTTCATAGTATTGTCCATTCGTATAAAAATTCACGCCATATCCATTGCGTTTACCTTTTTTCCAATAGCCTTCGTATTTTTCGCCACTAGGCCATGTCATGATACCATAGCCGCTTCTTTCTTTTCCTTCCATCTGGCCTTCATAGCGTATTCCACCGTCATAGTCCATGATCTTTCGGTCTTTTAATGCCATCATTTCTTTTTTCGACAGAAGTCCCTTGGGGCTAAAAATGGGTATTTCTTTTATATTTTTCGGCATTTCTTTCTCTTCTATCGATTTTTTTCCGCTTAGCAAATTTTGTAATACTTCACAGGCTTTTTCTCTGCGTTCTTTTCTGTCTTTTTTAAATAGATTTTGTAGAATTTGCCAGGCAGCTTTCTCCAGCCTTTCTGGTGGCTCTGGTTCTAATTCGCAGATTAGTTTCATGTAATGTTCCAGGGTAGTCCCATTGAAAGGATGAATCCCTTCTACCATTTCGTAGATGATAACGCCTAAGGCCCAATTGTCTGTCCTGCCGTCTAGTCTGTGTCCCAAATACTGTTCAGGTGCCATATAAGGTAGCGTTCCGCTTATGTCTATGGAAAAACCTGGCTTTCGAGACAAAGTCGTTCTGATTTCGCTTGCAAGACCAAAGTCTGTCAAGTATATTCGCCCATCAGAATTGCGTATCATGATGTTTTCAGGTTTTAAATCTCTATGAACGATTCCTCTTTCATGTGCGAAATCCAGTGCCTTAGCTACAGGAGTAAGAATCTCTACAGTTTCTTCGAGACTAAAGCCATTTGTTCCTCTTTCTAGCATCTTATTTCTTAGATTTTTGCCTTCTACTATATCCATAACGACAAAATAGCGGGAGCTTTCCTCATCTAAGGCAAGATCTCGGTACTGTACAATATTTTCATGCACCAGCTTTTCCACTAAAAGGCCGTACTCTTGTTTGAGCTTTGCAATGGCTACACTATCTTCTGTAAGATCTTTAGGGAACATTTTGATCGCCACGGGTCTGTCTGCTACAAGATTGCGTCCGCGCCTTACTTCAGCCTGGCCTCCCTTTCCTAAAAGATCGCCGATTTCATAGTGAGAGCCTAGTTTTTTATTCTTTTGCATCTTCGAAATCGAAAAGGAAATGCTCTGGCTTAATTGTGGCAGCACTTTTTGGATTTCTTGTCGTATTTCTTCATTTTGCTGAAGTGCAGAGATTCTCTGTTCCTGGCTTCTAGCTGAAGTAAAGGCGTTGAAGTCTTCAATTTCTTCTACGATTTCGCTTAGTATGGGTTTTACTTCTTTGAGTACTTTTTCTACTTCCTGGTGTTTTTCATCCAGCACCAAATCGTCCTTATCTCTCCAATTGGCCAGCATCAATCGCATTGGGCCTATCACGAGCCCTGATCCTGGAATTGTTCCGCAAGCTATATCCAGTACGGAATCAATTGCATTGCTATGACGCTGATACCATTTCCATATCTTGCTATCAGCTAACATAATGTGTCCCTTTAAAATTTAAAGATTTTTTAAAGAATCTATCGCTATTTGAATCTCTTTTAATAATTCCCCAGCAGTTTGATAGCGTTTATTAGGATCTTTTTCCATACACTTCGTAACAATTTCGCAGAGTTTAGGAGGCACATCTTCCCTATATTGCGATATAGAAGTGGGCGTATCATAGCGAACTTTGTTGATCAAATCCATCATCTGGTTAGAGTTAAAAGGGCGAAACGTTGTTAGCATTTCATAAAGGCTAACCCCAAGAGAATAGATGTCTGCTCTATAGTCCGCAAACCGTGCATCTAAAATTTGTTCTGGAGGCATATAGTATAAAGTGCCTACACCTGTTTGTGACTTAGTGATTCCAGAAAACCCTGCTTCTTCAAAATTTTTAGCAAGACCAAAGTCGGTTAGCTTGACAATATTGTCTCTATCAACCAATATGTTCTCTGGCTTTATATCTCGGTGAACTATATTGAAACGCTCTCGTGCAAACTCTAGCGCAAGTGCGACAAAATAGGCGATCCTTAATGCTTCTTTATAAGAAAATGCACCTTTTGCCTCTAGTATTTGTTTAGCATCCATGCCATAAATGTATTCCATAGCAATAAAGCACGCGCCTTCTACCTGACCAGCATCAATAAAATTAACAATATTTGGATGGCTTAATCTGCCGCCCATTCTGGCTTCTCTAAAGAATCTTTTAATCTGATGTTCTTTAGCGTTTTCTAAACCTTTCATTATTTTAAAAGCAACAGGTCTTTGCATAGAAAGCTGGATCGCTTCATAAATATTCCCCATGCCGCCGCTTCCCATCTTTTTGATAATCTTGTATCCGCCAATTACAGGAAAATCCTCTGCTCCTTCACAAAAGCAAGGAAGGCAATATATTCTATTGTCTCGAAATACGCCAGCGTGTGTTGACATTTCTTTTGAGCTTAGAGATCTATTGCATAGCAGGCATTGCCCTGAAGGAAAATCCGATTCAAATACAGACTTTTGGCTCAATGGCTTGTTTTCTGGAATATCCACTTTCCGCGTTTCTTGAGTGTGTTCATCCACTTTTGAATCTTCTTGCGATTCTATTTTATCTTGGATTTTAGGATAGAATGTTTCTACTTTCATCGAAATAGGGCCTATTTGTATCTGATCTCCATGTTTTACTGTTGATTTCTGTATTTTTTGCCCATTCAATAATGTCCCATTCATGCTGGATAAATCTTTTAGTTCCAGAAAAGTACCACAATCTTTTATTTCGCAATGGTGTCTTGATAATGCTCCTGATTTTATCTGGTAGTGTACGTCTTCTCCTCTGCCAATAACAAAAGCCGTGTCTTTCAAAATTTCTAATGTGTCGAGTTCTTTGCCTTGAACCATTATAACCAGATGAGCTACAACATTGCCATTCATGGCACACATAGTTGCCACTCCTTTGATGAGAAGTATAAGGAAATAATTATAATTTTTTTTATTTTTTTCTTGCGTTTTAAAAATAATTTGCTATAATACTAGACAGTTTTGGGGCTCGTAGCTCAACGGTCAGAGCGTCCGGCTCATAACCGGTTGGTTCCGGGTTCGAATCCCAGCGAGCCCATCACTCCTAAACTACTCCTTTTTTTCCCCTTTATCTTTTTCCTTTTCCTTATCTTTTTCTTCTTTTTGAATGGCTTCATTCAAATCATCTTGAATATTGTTCATTCCTCTTTTAAACTCTGTTATACTTTTTCCCATAGACCGAGCTACTTCAGGCAATCTTTTGCCAAAAAGAAGCAACGCTATCACTAAAATCACAAACCATTCTGTTCCGCCAGGCAAACTAATAAATAAAAAACTGCTCATGTTTTAACCTTTCTATAGAAGAGACTATTCTGACCACTCTTTTTTCAAGATAAGTATACTGTTTTTTTGTTCTGTAAACTCTTGGTGCAACTGGGACAAAAAACGGTGGATTTCTCGGATGGTTTCTAGCCGCAAAGTTCCACTTTCTACTTCATGTTGGATATTATAAGAAGCATTTTCAATCGACTTTATCATTTCTTTTGGAATCGCTATATTTCCAGAAAGCGCGAATTCCTTTAAAGATTGTATGGTTTTGGCTTCAATGATTTTATTTTCTAATTTAAAGGAAATCCACTCTAAAAAGTTTTTTCCCTTAGACTCGATTTCTCTTAGATCTGCATGGATTTGCTTTGCCTCATGAGGATACTCTTTCATGAAACTAGCGAATTTCATAACGCTATGGATGGCAGTGACTACTATTTCTTCTCGCCCTTCTTCTACTCGGTATTTTTTCCCATAAAAATTTTTTTCTAATCTTTCAATCGATTGCACAACAGAAATATACCATCCTCCTGGAAAAACAGAGGGCAATAGCAAAGGAATGCTTTCTTTGGGCTTTCGGATTTTTTCTTCTATAACAGGATCTACAGGAACTGGCTTTGGCAATTCTTTTGTCTGGACAAGATTAGCATGCATTTTTTTATATGATATTAATTCGATGTATAGTGGTTTGCATAAGATTCCAGAAAAAAATCCTAAAACCATTGTATAAAATGATATAGCAGTTAAAGAATAAAAAATGCTGGCCTTTATTTTTTTAGAAGGGGATTTTGGCATAGACCCCACCATAGGCTCATAACCTAAATCATATAAAGAAGGGATTAAAATAGCCCTATGGCATGTGCTGCACTTTCCCTTCTGCCCTGATCTCCAATGGGGTACTTGAAGCATTTTACCACATTCGCATGATATTTCCAACATCATGGCTATTTCCCATTCTTAATTATAGTTTTCAAAATGGATCACACCTGCGTTGAAATCTTTATAGCTTTCGGAATACTTTCTTTCGATAGTACGCAGTACAGCAAGGATTTTCCCAGCAACTTCCTCTGTGCTTTCTTGTCTTTGTATTTTGCTTTGAAAAGATAGAATATGGTTTTGCAAAGTATCGAGTTCTCCTGCAATTTCCAACTCAAATTTTTTGCCTTTTTGAAGGAATTGCTCTATGCTTGTTCCTTGCCTTCGCTGGCTTGAAGAAGAAGACTGCTCTTTGCGAAATTGTATCCATGTTTGAACATCTTTTTTGCTCATTGACTGGAAAAGCGTATCCGATGTTTCTTCGATTTCATTGGGATAGCTTTCTATCTTTTTGATAATTTGATGGATATGCTGTACTAAAATTCCACTTTTTCCTGAAGTACTCTGGCCTGTTTGCCCGATATTTTTCCATTGATCCATATTCCTCTTCAGGGAATCATACCATGAGCCTAAATATTGGCTGTTTTGCTTTATTGGCTTTTTTGCCAAATGCTTCTGGTATTGGCTAATATCAGATTCAATTTTTTGAGATGTTTTTTGTAAATTTTTAATCAAAGGCGAATTTTCTGCCTGAAGGCTTTCATAATCCTGAAGATAATTGTATGCCTGGGGAAGATTGCGCCATCCTGATTCTTGCAGGGCATCTTTGGCATAGCTCAATCTTTCCTCCAAGCCTGTTTTCATTTGCTGAGATTCTTTTAAAAGCAAATCTACCTGTTCAGGTACGCTAATACTATATTGTGTTTCTAAAAGATTTTTTTTTTCCTTCAACTCTGTAATTTCTTTATTCAGTGAAACAAGATAGGTTTCAATGTTCCTCGCTGCAACCTCTACTCTTGGCTTTTCTCTGTTGTAAATTTCTTGGATGTTGCTGCTTTTTTTCTCTGAATCGGTATTCTGGGCATTTCTCTTTTCTTCCTGAGGTAAAGTTTTTATTGGCTCAGGAATCCTTTCTTTCCACCATAGAATTTTTTCTTTTGGTGGTAAAACATTCCAATACTCTGGACCTATTGCCACACCAACAAAGATTCCTAAAAGGAAAAAAAGCAAAATTAAAAATGCTATTTTCCATCCCTGAGAAGGAGGGTAGCTGTTTTTTTTGACTTCTTTTTTTGCTGGAGTTGATTGCCTTGCAACAGTGACACTTCTTGGTTCTTCTTTAGCAGGAGCAGGGACATTATTTTTTGCTTTTGCTTCTTTTCCTGTGTTAGAACTAAAAGGAATGGTAACGGATTTAGAGCATTTTGAGCATTTACCCGTTTGCCCTGCTCTTTCTTTTGGAACTTTTAATAATTTTCCACATTCACAAACAAATTCTATATACTCTTTCATGAATGACTCCATGTAACTAGAAGGATAGGACATTGTAGACCAAAGTTTCAAAAATGATTTGTCAACGGATTCTTCCTAGCTTTATCTTAAATAAATAGTGTGCAATCGCATTTTGGACAATAGTTTATATAAAATATGCTTTGCGCTTTACATTTATCCACAGATTTCGCAGATTACACAAATTTTTATTATATTATCTTCCATCTGCATAATCCGTGTAATCTGTGGGTTTTTTATATTTTAAAGTCCATTTTATCTCTATTTTTATGTGCTATTATCAAAGTATTATAAGGGAAATGATTAGATCATGCAAGATTTTTTTTCTAACCAGAGATGCAAAAATATCTCTATTTTTATTTTTAGTTGACAAACAGATGAATAAGTGTTATTATATTTATAAGTTGATAAACAGATGAACAAGTTTCTATCTAGGACAAGCCGAAACCAAAAAGACCTTAATCACGAATAAGACGAATATACAAATTACACAAATGAAATTTGTATGCCATTCGACCATTCGTCTTATTCGTGATAAAAATCTTTGCTTTTTCGGCAAACATCTAACTTCTTAGGTTCTAAAGAATATTTTTTAATTAGGTCTTAATAGTATGCTTTCCCAAACAGCGATTTATGCTTTGAGAGCAATAGGGTACATAGCTGCCCAAAAAAATACTCATTTAGTTTTAGCCAAAGTAATTTCCGAAGAAATGAAAATACCTAAAAATTTTCTTTCCAAAATCCTCCATAAATTAGCACAAAAAGGTTTTATAGAGTCAATTCGTGGCACAAACGGAGGTTTCAGATTAGGCAAACCAGCAAAAGAAATATCTTTAGCTCAGATAGTAGAAATATTTATGAATATAGCCCCATTCCAAAGTTGTTTTTTAGGAATACATTCTTGCCAATCCTGCGGTATCACTAAGAAATGGGATACTATTTCAAAACAGATAATGGAATTATTAGAGGGATCTACTGTGGATCAAATATTTCCTGATATCGAGACTAAAAAGAAAAACGCAAAACAAAGCAACAAAAAGTGTAAGGAGTAAAATTTTATGAGAGCAACGGAAATTTTGAAATATGAACATGATGATATTCTGCTTGTTTTGAATAGGATGGAGAAAGAAATTGCTCCAATGGCTGAAACAGGAAATATACCTGTTGAAAGATTATGCAAGATGATAGATTTTTGCCAAAATTTTGCAGACAAATTCCATCATGGCAAAGAAGAAAACCATCTTTTTCTAAAGCTTATAGAAAATGGCATGGAAAGAGAAAGCTGCCCTCTTGCTGTTATGTATGAAGAACACGATATGGGACGAAAAAATATACAAAAAATGAAAAAGGCTATAGAATCAATAAAAGAGGGAAATTTGCAATTTGCTGAATTATTATGCAGCAACATGCAGGAATACATAGAACTTTTACGCGACCATATTGACAAAGAAAACTATATCCTTTTTCAGATGGCAGACCAAATACTTAAGCCTGAAGATCAGGAATACTTAACTCAAGTATTTGAAGAAATACAAACACAAGATGAAGGAAAAGCTTTTTATCAAAAATATCATACCATGGCGCAAGAGCTTGCATTGTAGCTCATTTGCATAATGCTAGGCAAATGTTCAAAAGTTTATGTCCTAAAATTTTTAACACGAAGAATGCGAAGTAAAAAACACGAGGATCACGAAAAGAAATATACAAAACCATTTTTCTTCGTGTTCTTCGATAAATGAAAAAATAGGAACAAAAAAATATAAAGAAAATCAAACCATAAAGGAGAAAAAAACATGGAAAAAGAAAAACAAGAAAATCAGCTTCCTTCTGCGCAGGCTATTGTTCTAAAGGAAATGGTAGGCTATGAAACAGGCTCTATTGTGAGCAGAACTTTGGCTAAAAACAAGGCAGGCAACATCACTCTCTTTTCTTTCGATAAAGAGCAAGGCTTGAGTGAACACTCTGCGCCTTTTGATGCTATTGTCCAGATTTTAGAAGGAAAAGCAGAACTGACGATTGGCGGAAAGCTCGTGCAAGCAAGCCAAGGCCAAATGGTACTTATGCCCGCCAATGTGCCTCATTCGGTAAATGCCCCAGAGCCTTTTAAAATGCTTCTTATTATGTTAAAAAGCCAAAATTAAGGAACAAAATTTCATTGCATAAGTTAACATCTTTATGGGCTATATTTTAAAGCACTATAGGGATTCTAAAGAGCTTTTTCAAACAACTCAAAGCAGCCGAAAAGACATTGATAGGAAAGATGTTCATAACAGGAGTTTCGCCCATAGTCATGCCAGAAATATCAAGTGGGTTCAATAGGCATGTTCAATATGGATATGCAAAGCCGTCCTGACCAAGATCTGCACCAGCATCGAAGCCCTCTTGCCTATATGAATCTGGTTTTCCCTCAAAGCTCCA